>NZ_BSNL01000001.1:2257871-2580424 GCF_030159975.1 Sulfitobacter pacificus | reverse complement strand
CGGACGTGACGAAACCGCCGGAGGTGAAATCCCTCTGGCGGCGTTACTGCCATCCATTGGGGCCTCCGGCGGTGTCATGTCTTCAACGCAGTGAGTCGCTTACGCGCTCAGCTTGCTCCGGCCTTGGGCGCGGCGGGCGTTAATGATCTTGCGGCCTGCTTTGGTGGCCATACGCGCCCGAAAGCCGTGACGGCGTTTGCGAACGAGGTTGCTGGGTTGAAAGGTGCGTTTCATGCGCTCTCTCCATAATGTGTCGGGCTGTCCCGGATTCGCAGGGACAACAGTATTTCAAGCCCGCTCATTACGGGGGTGTCCGGCGCAAGTCAAACCCCATGGTCGGGAAAAAGCACCGATGTGCAACATTTTCCGCCAAACGGGGCGTTTGAATGTTTCAATAGCGGTTCCAGGACGCCGATACATCACGAAACGGCACACCTGCGTTCAAGCGCCCGTGATCAGGCTATCTTCGCGGCGTCAGGCGGGCCAGTTAAGGTGTAACAACGGATGTATAGAGCAAAAAAGGTGCTACGGATGGGCGATATGAGTGAAACGGATACGCCAAAGTCCGGTCTACAGCGGTTCCTGCCATTGATCGCGATTGGCGTGGTTGCGGTGATCGGTGCCTTTACCCTGCGGGACTACATCAGCTTTGATGTGTTGCGGGACAATCGGGAGGCTTTGATCGCCTTTCGGGACAGCAATTATCTGCTGACTGCGGTGCTGTTCATTGCGGTTTACGTCGGGATTGTTGCGTTTTCCCTGCCGGGTGCGGTCATTGCGACCCTCACAGGAGGCTTTTTGTTTGGCACGGCTTTGGGGACTGTGTTCAATGTCACCGGTGCTACCCTTGGTGCCATCCTGATTTTCCTCGCGGCGCGAATGGGTCTGGGGGATAGGTTGAAAGAAAAGATGGATGCCTCGGAAGGCATGGTGGCCAAGATCAAGAAGGGGATTGATGAAAATCAGTGGTCGATGTTGTTTTTCATTCGGCTGGTGCCGGCAGTGCCGTTCTTTGTGGCCAATCTGATTCCCGCCTTTGTCGGAGTCTCGCTGTTTCGTTTTGCGGTATCGACCTTTCTGGGGATCATTCCGGGCAGCCTGGTCTATACCTCCGTCGGTGCTGGGCTGGGCGAGGTTTTTGCACGGGGTGAAACGCCGAACCTTGGCATTATCTTTGAGCCGCACATTCTGTTGCCCATTCTGGGGCTGACCGCCCTGTCCGTGCTGCCCGTTGTGATCAAAGCCGTTACCGGCAAGAAGGAGCTTGTGAAATGAACCGGATCAAAACCGATGTTCTGATTATTGGTGCAGGCTCTGGCGGGCTTTCTGTCGCGGCGGGTGCGGCGCAGATGGGGGCGGATGTTGTCCTGCTGGAAGGGCATAAGATGGGCGGGGATTGCCTGAACTACGGCTGTGTGCCCTCCAAAGCACTGATCGCCAGCGGCAAGGCGGCTTATGGCCAGCAGCATTCGGCGCAATATGGTGTGGCGGATGCGGCGGGCACGGTCGATTACGCCGCGGCCAAGGATCATGTGGCGGATGTGATCGCACAAATCGCACCGGTGGACAGCCAAGAGCGGTTCGAGGGGTTTGGGATCAACGTGATCCGTGAATTCGGGCGATTCATCTCGGCGGATGAGGTGCAGGCGGGTGATACGGTGATCAAGGCGCGCCGGATTGTCATTGCGACAGGTTCATCGCCTTTGGTGCCGCCAATCCCCGGATTGGATAAAGTGCCCTATGAGACCAACGAGACCCTGTTCGAGTTGCGCGAAAAGCCCGCGCATCTGTTGATCATCGGCGGCGGGCCAATCGGCATGGAAATGGCGCAGGCACATATTCGCATGGGCTGTGCCGTGACGGTGATTGAAGGGGCCAAGGCGCTGGGCAAGGATGACCCGGAACTGGCGACGGTGGTGCTGGACAGTCTGCGTGATGAAGGCGTGGTGATTGAAGAGGATGCGCTGGCGGCAGAGATTCGCGGCAAAGCCGGCGCAATTGAGGTGGAGGCAAAGGACGGGCGCATTTTCAAAGGGTCGCATCTGCTGATGGCGGTGGGGCGCAAGGCAAATACCGACAAGCTGGATCTGGAGAAAGCCGGGATTGAACCCACCAAATCGGGCATCAAGGTGGATGACGGTCTGCGGAGCACCAACAGGAAAGTCTATGCCATTGGTGATGTGGCCGGGGGGCTGCAGTTCACCCATGTGGCGGGGTATCATGCCGGGGTGATCATTCGCTCGATGCTGTTCGGCCTGCCCTCCAAGGCCAAGACCGCGCATATCCCCTGGGCAACCTATACCGACCCTGAACTGGCGCAGGTCGGCTTGACCGAGGCACAGGCCAAGGAGCAACATGGCAGCAAGCTGGAGGTGGTGCGGTTTCACTATACCCACAACGACCGCGCCATTGCCGAACGCAAGACCAAGGGTTTCATCAAACTGATGGTGGTAAAGGGACGTCCAGTTGGCGCATCCATCGTTGGCTATCAAGCAGGGGAGCTGATCAATCTATGGGCGCTGGCACTGGCCAATAAGATGAAAATGAGCCAGATTGCCGCCATGGTTGCACCCTATCCCACAATTGGAGAGATCAACAAACGCGCAGCGGGTGCTTACTTTAGCCCACGGCTTTTCGAAAGTGATCTGGTCAAACAGGTGGTGGGATTTGTGCAGCGGTATCTGCCATGACGCGGCCCGATGTCACGCTGCCGGTAACGGGTGTCTGCGATGGCACCCCCGCCATCCTGCTTTGGTAACGCACAATGGTTCACTCTCTTTCCGGTCGGCTTTTGATCCTGACAACGGTCTTTGTGATGATCGCCGAAATCCTGATCTTCGTGCCCTCTATCGCGCGGTTTCGCGAAGACTATATGTTGAACCGGTTGGAGCGGGCGCAGATTGCATCGCTGGCGCTGCTTGCAGACGACATGCTGGACCCGGAGCTGGAAAGCGAGCTGCTGCGCAATGCAGAGGTGTTCAACGTGGTATTGCGGCGCGACGAGGCGCGGCAACTGGTGCTGTCCACCAATATGCCACAGGCGGTATCGGAAACTTTTGATCTGCGCGATGCCACGGCGATGACCCTGATCCGGGATGCGTTGCGGCGGATGTTCAGCCCCCGAAATGAGATTGTACGGGTGATCGGTGCACCCGTGCGCGAGGCCGGATTGCTGATTGAGGTCACCATGGAAACCGCGCCGCTGCGTATGGCGATGATTGATTATGGCACCCGTATCCTTGTGCTTTCGGCGGTGATTTCGGTGATCACCGCTGTGTTGTTGTTTCTGGCGTTGCGGGCGTTGCTGCTGAAGCCGATCAAGGGCGTTGTGGGCCATATGCAACGTTATGCCCAAGCCCCCGAAGATGCCCGCCGGATCATTGAGCCCTCGGCCAGCATCACCGAATTGCGCGAAGCCGAGATGGCGCTGATGACCCTGCAAACAGATCTGACACAGGCACTGAAACAAAAGGAACGCTTGGCGCAACTTGGGTCAGCGGTAAGCAAGATCAGCCATGATCTGCGCAACATCATGACTTCGGCGCAGCTGTTTACCGACCGGATCGAGATGTCCGAGGATCCTGTGGTCAAGCGCATGGCACCCAAGCTGGTGGGATCGATCACCCGCGCGGTGCATCTGTGCGAAAGCACGCTGGCTTTCGGCCGCGCTGAGGAGCCGGGACCGACCTTGACGATGGCTTTGCTTGAAACGCTGATCGAAGACGCGGTGGAGGGTGAAAAACTGGCCAGCGGTGATCAACCGATCCGCTATGTCACTGATGTGCCTGCCGGAATGATGGTACGTGCTGATGCAGAACAGCTGTATCGTGTGATATCGAATTTGGTCCGCAACGCCCGTCAGGCCCTGATGGGTATCGGGCAGGGGGGAGAGATTACGGTACAGGCGGGAGAATCAGACAGCGCCTGGCAGATTGATGTCTCCGACACCGGTCCCGGCCTGCCTGCCAAGGCACAGGAACATTTGTTTACCCCGTTTCAGGGAGGCGCGCGCAAAGGCGGTTCAGGCCTGGGTCTGGCCATCGCGGCCGAGTTGGTAAAAGGTCACGGTGGGCAGCTTATCCTTGCCGAAACCGACGCATCGGGCACGCGATTTCGGATAATTTTACCAAAGGGTGACGGTACGCTGAACATCCTTTGAAGTTTGTGCCGATTAGCATGAAACTTGGGCTTGCAAACCTCTGACAAGCCCACTAAACCGCCCCTCAGTGGACCGATAGCTCAGCTGGATAGAGTACCTGACTACGAATCAGGGGGTCGGGGGTTCGAATCCTCCTCGGTCCGCCATTTCACATTTTGTGAGACGGCACATAGTTCTGCCTTTTGCGACAGACCCTTTCCTTTCCCGTCCATTTTGGTGCATTGGTGCATTGGCGCATTCGTTATTCCTTCCAGTTGGGGCAGGTTTTCTGAACAACCGCTGAAAGCGGCTTGCTCTGAAACCTTGCCACATAGCGAACGCGGATGGGGGCGAGGCAACGCTATTCGATAGGGGTGGAGCGGCCCGCCGCCGGAGGCGAGGATACGGCCCTATCTAATGGGGGTGTGGCCCGCAACTTGCTTGCGTGTCAGTCAGGTCTTTCTGTTACCACAGGTGCCCTGGGTGAAGCGGGTTAACCTGGTCGCCAGCATGCCCACACTGATGTGCAGGATCACCGTCAGACAGGCGAGGACGATCAAACTGGCGAACATCAGGTCGATTTTTGCGCGCCCATTGGCGAGCAGCATCAGATAGCCCAGCCCTTTGGACGCGCCGACCCATTCACCGATCACCGCACCAATCGGGGCGTAAACCGCGGCCAGCCTTAGGCCGCTGCCAAGGCTGGGCAGTGCATTGGGAATTTGAACGTGGCGCATAAAGGTCCATTTGCCCGCCCCCATTGATATCGCCAAATCGCGGTATCCGCTGTCGATCCGGGTCAGCCCGTCGTGAAAGGCAGAGGTAACGGGAAAGTAGATGATCAGAACCGCCATGATGATTTTTGACCCCATGCCATAGCCGAACCAAAGTGTCAGAAGCGGGGCCAATGCAAAGACAGGCACGGCCTGGGTAAACACAAGGATTGGCAGCATCAGCCGTTCCGCGGTCTTTGACATGGCCAGTTGGATTGCCGTGACCACACCAAGCAGGCTGCCAATAACAAGCCCAAGACCAACTTCGATCATTGTGACCCATGCGTTTTCAAGCAGGATCACCCGGCTGTTGTAAGCTGCCTGCGCAACCCGCCAGGGGGAGGGCAGGATAAAGTGCGGTGCATCTGTGAGGATCACCAGCGCGTGCCAGAGGCCCAACCCAATCAACAGAGCCAAAAGGATATCCTGTAATCTCATACGCTGGCTCCACGCAGGTATTCCAGCAACGCGGCCTGACAGGCGAGTGTTTCGGGCGCGTTGATCTGACGTAGGGCGCTTGTTTGCGGTGTCGGCCAGTTTTGTGTGGCTTGCGCGGACATGACGGTAATCTGATGGGCCAGGCGCGCGGCCTCTGCCGGATCATGGGTCACAAGCAAAACGGTGCGGCCCTGTAAGACTTCGGCAGCCAGTTCCTGCATGTCAGCACGGGTGCCGGCATCCAGCGCTGAAAACGGCTCGTCCAGAAACACGATTGCGCGGTCTTCAAACAGAGTGCGGGCGAGGGCGGCCCGTTGCCGCATTCCACCTGAAAGTGTGGCTGGTTTCTGATGTGCATGCGCCGCCAATCCAACGCGGTGCAGCATTGCGCGGGCGGCATCAGTATCCGATGGCTCCCCGCGCAGCCGCGCACCGATACAGATGTTGTCCAGCACCGACAACCATGGCAGCAGCAGGTCCGACTGGGCCATATAGCTGATCCGCCCCGCCAAGGGGGACCCGTCGGTTGCTGCAAAGCTGCCTTGAAACTCTCCCCCGGTTTCAAGCCCAAGGATCAGCCGCAGAACTGTTGACTTGCCCACGCCTGACCGGCCCAGAAGGCAGGTCCATTGCCCGCCGGGGATATGGAGATCCGCATCAAATAACACATGCCTCTCTAGACGATGTTGGCCTTTCAGTGTGATCCCCGGTGACAGGGTCATGCGCCATCCAACCCCATTTGCCAGAACCCGACTTCCAATTTGGTGGCCATGGTGAACCGGGTCTGCAAGGCGTCGGCGCGGGGCGCATGTGCCAAATCACCGATCCGGCGTTCCACAGCCTTGTCGATCATCCTGCCGACATTGGTACAAACCTGCTGGTATTCTGGATCTGCATAGGCCGAAATCCACTCGGCATAGGGCGTTTCCTCTGCCTTGCTGCTTGCCAGACGCCGCCCGATTTCACCGTAACCCAGAACACAGGGGGCCAAGGCGGCCATCAGGTCCAGAAAGTCCCCTTGCAGGCCTGCGTCCATCACATAGCGGGTGTAGGCAAGGTTCTCGACAGCTTCGGGCGCGGCGAACAAGGCCGCTTCGTCAATGCCCTGGGCCGCGCAGGTTTTCACATGCAGCGACATCTCGTGATTGACCAATGCATTGACGGTACCGGCAGAGATCCTCATTTCCTCTAGGGTTTCGGATTTGATCACGGCCATTGACCAGGCGCGGGAGAAATGGACCAGAAACACATAATCTTGAACCAGATAATGCAGGAATGCGGCACGTGGTAACGACCCGTCTTTTAGCCCTTCGACAAAAGGGTGATGGGTGTAATCGCGCCATGGGGCTGCGGCCCCTTCGCGCCAAAGCGCGAAGGTTTTGCCATAATCAGGTGTCATCATTTTACGGTCACATCGATTGCGATTTTGGAAACGGGGTTTTGTGATGGGATCAGGTCAGCCTCGTGTAAAAACGCTTCAAACGCTGCGTAGCGGCCCGCGTCCATGGCTGTGGGACGCAGTGCAAAACGTGGGAATGTGTCAACCCATGCCTTGGCGTTCAGCTCGTCCTGCAGCTCGGCGGAGGTGCCGGCAAAGAGCTCCCAGCTGTCTTCGGGATGGTTCACGATGTATTGGGTCGCTTTCTCTGTCGCGGCGAGGAAGCGGGCGATCATCTCTTTGTCCATCGTGTCGGTGTTGGCAACATAGATCAGCTCATCATAGGCTGGCAGGCCCTCCTCCTCGACAAAGAAGCAATTGCCCTCAACCCCTTCGATCTCCATCTGGTTCAGTTCAAAATTGCGGTAGGCACCGATAACGGCATCCACCTGACCTGACATCAGGGAGGGGGACAGCGACCAGTTCACATTGACCAATTCGACGTCATCCAGCGACAGCCCATGATGGCGCAGTATGGAACCCAGAACCGCCTCCTCGACACCGCCGACCGAGAAGCCAACCTTTTTGCCCGCCAGATCCGCCGGAGATTGGATGGGCCCCTCTGCCAGTGCCAACAGGCAGTTCAACGGGGTGGCAACCAATGTGCCAACCCGTTGCAAAGGCAGGCCTTCGTGGATCTGCATGTGCAGTTGAGGCTGATATGAAATCGCCAGTTCCGCTTTGCCGGCGGCGACCAGTTTGGGCGGGTCTGACGGATCAGCGGGGGCGATGATCTTGACGTTCAGGTCCTGTTCGGCAAAATACCCTTTTTCCTGCGCGATGATCAGGGGGCCGTGGTCGGGATTGACGAACCAATCCAGCAAGACGGTCATATCGTCCTGGGCCATCAGGGGGGAGGCCGCGAAAGCAAGCGCTGCGGTTACAGATGTTAGTTTCATATGGGTTTTCTTTCTGTTGGTGGCGTGTCGCCCATTGCGATTAAGGTGATTTTTCCGTCCCAATAGGTCCGAAGGTGACTGGCCGCCTGCCAGGCCCGCAAACCGGATCGGCAAATGAAAACGGCGCGTTGATCGGCGGCGGGTGTCAGGGTTTGCGCGGCACATGCCGCAACGGTCAGGCGTCGTGCGTTTTCGGTTGCTGGGATTGCCGCCTCGTCGATGTCGCGCAATTCGATGACAAAATCCTCGGCGGTGACATCGGATGCCGCGATAAAGGTCAGATCTGCGGCAGGTTCCGGTGCGCTGTCGAAACGAAAACCGCTGCCGCGGAAGTTTTGCATGTCAAAGCGGATCAACTGGCCCAAAGGGGAGGGTGTCTGACCGATAAGATAGGCCATCGCCATTTGCGCCTGTGCTGTGCCAATCATGCCGACAACGGGGCCCATAACCCCGGCCGT
Organism: Sulfitobacter pacificus; assembly: GCF_030159975.1. Taxonomy (NCBI): domain Bacteria; kingdom Pseudomonadati; phylum Pseudomonadota; class Alphaproteobacteria; order Rhodobacterales; family Roseobacteraceae; genus Sulfitobacter; species Sulfitobacter pacificus. Next base: position 2,572,280 of record NZ_BSNL01000001.1, on the reverse strand, counting down.
GGCACAGGTGGCGGCGCGGTCCGGCAAACCCGGGAAGACCGCCCGCATGGATGGTGCTGTACCGCAAAACCCGCCAACATAGCCGGTCATTCCCAAGGCTGAGGCGCTGATCAGCGGGACACCCAGCATTTTGCAGGTATCAGACAGGATATAACTGACGGCGAAACTGTCGGCGCAATCCAGCACCAAAGTGCACTGCGCCACCAAAGCTGTCACATTTGCCGGATCAAGCGGGGTTTCAACGGCTTCAATCCTGCATTCGCTGTTCAGCTCCCGCAATGTTTTTGCCGCGACAACCGCTTTGGACAATCCGATGTCCGACGTGCGGAACAGGGTTTGCCGGTGCAGGTTGGACAGGGACACCACATCACCGTCCACCACCGTCATGCGGCCAACGCCCGCACCGGTCAGATATTGCAGAACAGGCGCCGCCAAGCCGCCAGCGCCCACTACAAGAACATGCGCGGCCTTAATCGCGGCTTGACCCGTTTCACCAACTTCGGGAAGGCAGATTTGACGGGCATATCGGCTCATCTTGTCGCCTCCAGCCATGCGCGGACCCGGTTCTCGGGGCTTTCGTTCAAGGTGATGTCGGTGACTGCGGCGACCACATCCGCGCCTGCCTCAAACGCGCCTGCCGCGCGGGAGACGGACATGCCGCCTATTGCCACCAGCGGCGTGGTTCCAATTAAACTGCGCCAGGTGGTCAGCTTTGCGATGCCCTGCTCCCGCCACTTCATTTTCTTCAGGATCGTGGGATAAATTGGCCCCAGCGCGATGTAATCGGGGGCAAGCGCCATGGCACGTTTCAGCTCTGCCTTGTCGTGGGTACTGATGCCAAGCCGCAGCCCGGCAGCGCGGATCGCGGTGATGTCGGCAGTATCAAGGTCTTCCTGCCCAAGGTGAACATAGTCGCAGCCCGCATCAATTGCGGCTTGCCAATAATCGTTGATAATCAGCGTGCAATCGTGCTGCGCACATATCGATTTGGCGCGATCAATATGGGAATACACAACATCAGCAGAAACATCCTTGATCCGCAGTTGAACCAGTTTGATCCCCAGCGGAACCAACCGCTCCATCCAATCGGCGCTGTCAAAAATCGGATAAAAACGATCCAGGCTCATATCAGAAAGGCCTTTCCGATCACCGGGGTAGACGGGGCGGCCATGTCACGTGGTTCCATCGGGTCGGCGGCCTGCGCCAATTGACCCGCGTTGACCGCAGCGGCAAAGGCGGCGGCCATGGCAGCGGGGTCACCAGCCTTGGCCACAGCGGTGTTCAGCAGAACAGCATCAAAACCCAGTTCCATCGCGGCGGCAGCCTGTGAGGGGAGACCAAGGCCTGCATCAATAACCAATGGCACGTCTGGGAAATGCGCGCGCATGGCCCGCAGCCCGAAAATGTTGTTCAACCCCAGACCAGACCCGATGGGCGCACCCCATGGCATCAGAACCTCACAGCCGGCGTGCAACAGCCGTTCCGCGACGACCAGATCCTCGGTGGTATAGGGGAACACCTGAAAACCGTCCTCGGTCAGAATACGTGCCGCTTCGACCAGTCCGAAAACATCAGGTTGCAGCAGATCCTCTTCTCCAATCACCTCCAGCTTGATCCATTTGGTATCAAACACCTCGCGGGCCATATGTGCGGTTGTCACTGCCTCTTTCACGCTGTGGCATCCGGCGGTATTGGGCAGAAGATGCACATCAAGCGCACGGATCAAATGCCAAAAATCCTGTCCGGCGCGGTCCTGTCCGCTTTCGCGGCGTAAGGATACTGTGGCGACACTTGCGCCACTGCGTTCAAAGGCGTCCTTCAAGATCGCGGGCGAGGGGTATTGCGCCGTCCCAAGCATGAGGCCATTGGCCAATGCCGTTCCGTAAAAGTCACGCATGTCCTATCCGCCCTGCATCGGGGCAAGGACCTCAACCGCGTCACCTGCCGAGAGAGCATAATCCGCCCGTTCGGGTGCAGGAACAAAGGTGCCATTTACGGCGGTCGCAACCTTGGCCCCGCCAAACCCCTCGGCCACAAGCAGATCGGCCAATGTCGTCGCCTGCGCATTGATTGGCGCACCGTTAAGCAGCAGTTTCATCCATTACCTCCGGAGTTTTATTGTCGAATATCAATTCGGCCAGCATCCGCGCCATGGCGGGGGCCAGAAGAAAACCGTGGCGGAACAACCCATTGGCGTGAATCAAATTGCCACTGCGCCGGATGCGGGGCAGGTTGTCGGGAAAGGCGGGGCGGCTATCGACTCCAATCTCAAGCACCTCGGCCTCGCCAAAGGCAGGGTTCAACGCATAAGCCGCACTAAGCAATTCCAGCAGGGCACGGGCGCTGACATGTTTGCCTGCACGACCTTCGACCATCGTCGCCCCCAGCATGAAAACACCGTCCCCGCGTGGCACGATGTAAAGGGGCACACGAGGGTGCAGCATCCTGATCGGGCGGTTTAGGCTCACGTCAGGGCAGGACAGCAGCAACATCTCGCCTTTGACGCCGCGCAGATCATGCAGGTTGTCCTTTGCCTGAAACCCTCTGCAATCGATGGTCAGGCAGCGTTTTGCATATTGGACCGGGTCCGCGTTGTCTTGGACGAACTGAACGCCATCAGCCACAAGGCCGGCACGCAGTTGAGACAGCGCCGCACGCGGGGCAAGATGGGCTTCGCTCTCAAAGAACAACCCTTTCCCGAAACGCTCTCCCAGATCTGGTTCAAGGGTTGCAATCCCGGTGCGGTCGACTTCGCGGAAACCGGTTGTACGCCGGGCGAATCTGATAAGGTCGGATTTGTCGCGCGCGGGGGAGACCACCAGCGAGCCGCAACGTCGCAGGGTATCGGTTTTTGTCGCCCACCAATCGGCTGCTTCACCACCCAGACGGACCACAGGTTCCTCGGCACTTTCTCCTTCGCAGAACGGTGCCAACATCCCCCCGGCCAACCATGAACAGGCGTGTTCCCCGATGTCAGCATGGCGATCCACGACAACAACATCAGCGCCGCGATCCGACAGCGCCCGGGCTGCGCAAAGACCGGCAACGCCCGCCCCGATGATCGCTATCTGCGTCATGACCAATGGCCGTGAAAGTGATGCACCGGGCCGTGCCCCTTGCCGATATGCAACCTATCCGCCGCTTTGATTGCCGCCTGAAGATAGGCATGTGCCCGTGCGACGGCCTCTTTGAGGTCGCGCCCATGGGCAAGCTGCGCCGCAATGCTGGCGGCATAGGTGCATCCGGTGCCATGGGTGTTGCGGGTGTCGATCCGTGGTGTTGTAAAGCTGGCGATCACGCCGGTTGCGTCAACAAGAAGGTCGGTGCAGGTCTTGCCGCGTGCATGGCCTCCCTTCATCAAGACTGCCTTTGGCCCCATTTTGATCAGGGCTTGTCCCTGCGCCGCCACCTCCTCGGGCGTTATCGCCTCTGTGGTGTTCAGCAGGCGCGCCGCTTCGGGCAGGTTCGGCGTGAGAAGTGTGGCATGGGGCAGGATCTGCGCAATGAGCGCATCCACGGCAGCATCCTGCAACAGCGCATCACCCGATTTGGCAATCATCACCGGATCGACAACAACGGGGCCAGTAAAGGCCGCAAGTCGTTGGGCCGTTGCCGCGATGATCGGCACAGAGAACAACATCCCCAGCTTGATCACATTCACATCAATGTCCGATAGGACCGCATCAATTTGCGCCGCAACAACAGCGGCCGGAACCTCATGCACTGCGGTGACTGTGGCTGTGTTTTGTGCTGTCACCGCGGTGATGACGCTGGCCCCGTAGACGCCATTTGCCGAAATCGCCTTGAGATCCGCCTGAATGCCTGCACCGCCACCGCTGTCGGATCCTGCAATGGTCAGGGCGATGGGTGTTTCTTTCGTCACTGGCACGTCTCCAAATGATGGGCGTGCGAACGTGAGAAAGAGTCTCGTGCGGTCAGAGCCACACAAATTTACCCGTTCCCTACGCCGGCATAACCCGGATCAGGTTCGACGGGTCGGTGCGTGCACCTCTCAGCCCCAAAGGGCCCCCCGACGGATTATTTCGTGACTGGTTTAGGGTCGTTTGTGCCCAAACCAATGCATTTCATCAACAGCGATAGGACAAGGATGATGCAATCGCAACACCCAAAATCTTTCCCTTGCAGGTGAGGCAGACCAACGGGTTCAAGCGCCCAGCATCTTTTGCAAGGCCGCGTGTAAGATCGTAAGCTGATGAAAGAAATATATATTTCACGATCACGCTACCGGAGTGATGGGAGTTGTTGCGGAAGCCTGAGGTGGGGCACTGCATTGGTCACTTTTCAGGAGGATTGAATTGTTGAGGGGATGAAGAATCTGCGCCATCCCCTCAAGCAGACTCAAATCCGGGTCTTTGGTGCCGCTTCACGATCAGCATCGCCAGAGTTCGGTTCGCCCTTTGGTTCAATCAACAGCACCTTGGCTTCACTGGTGGCTCTTGGCCGGTGAACAATACCTTTGGGAACGATGAACAATTCGCCCGCTTTGATGGTGTGGGAGGGTTCGCCCTGAATGTCCATTTGCAGTTCACCCTCAAGAACATAAAAGAAATCATCGGTTTCCTCATGCTTGTGGAAAGGGTATTCACCCATGATCTTTACCACCATCACCTCGTTTTCGTTATAGTCGGCAATGACATGAGGGTCCCAATGGGTGGAAAAATATCCTAGTTTTTCAGACAGGTTGACGGGTTTCATCGCAAAGTACCTTCTATTGTGTTTAAGCCGCACCTGTGTTGCCAATCGGGAGAATGAACATTTCACGCGCACGACGATCCGCTGACCTAAGACCACAGGACCTGACCCCGGGTCTTGAACGTTCGTGCACGGAAGATTGGGTTGCTGCCGCGCCTTGGCAAACAGGCATCCAGCGGATTGAAGCGTATTTTTCCGGCGATGCTTATGCGCCGCACCGGCATGACACCTATTCTATCGGGTATACGATTAGAGGGGTTCAAAGCTTTGACTATCGGGGAACCCGCGCGGATAGCCTTGCAGGGCAGGTAATGGTGCTGCATCCTGATGAAATCCACACCGGGCAGGCGGGAACCGAGGACGGTTTTCACTATCGGATGCTTTATGTTGAACCAGCCTTGGTGCGTGAAGCCCTTGGGCCAACGGCAAGCGCGCTGCCATTTCTAAGCACCGCAGTATTGAGCGACCCGCGGTTGATGTACGCGGTGCATTCGGCCTTTTCGGATATGGAGGCTCCGCTGGAACCGGTCGCCTTGGTTGAGCTGGCGGTGCTGTTGGCGGATGGGCTGCGCGCAAATGACCGGTCGGCCCATCGTGCATCCAGTGCCTTGATTGATGTGCAGGCAGCGGCGCGTGCCAAGGAATATCTTGATGCGCACCAGGATCACATCGTGAAATCGGAGGAACTTGAGGCTGTCACCGGGCTGGACCGATATGCCCTGGCCAGACAGTTCCGAAAAGCCTTTGGAACAAGCCCCTACCGGTATCTTACCATGCGCCGTCTGGATCGGGCGCGGTCAGATATTGCGGGCGGGCTTACCTTGGCAGATGCGGCAATGAAGGCGGGTTTCAGCGATCAAGCCCATATGACGCGGCGGTTCAAGGCAAACTATGGTATTTCTCCCGGCCAATGGCAGCGCCTCGTTCGTCGGGCCGGAACTGCGGCCCCTTCATAGTGCCGGGAGCAACATCCTAAGGTTTTTTGAGAATACGATCGAGCGCAACGGCTACATCGCGGATGTTTACCGTGCCGGCATTTGACTGGCTTTGAAGCGAGCTTAGCACCGAAACCTTCAGCTCTTTGGTTGCTTTCTTCGAACGCGTTTTGCTGATGGGGCTTTCTGAGGGTGCATTTGATGCCCGTGGTGCAGGACCTGCCAGCTTTCGGGCCGTGCCGTCCGATTGGGCCTGCTTATACGCATTGACGCAGAGATTTTGCGACAAGGTAATTGGTTCCTGAATCATATGCATTGGTTAAGCCCTCGATTAGAGACACTCAGCATTGATCGAACGCAGGGGCTTTTCAATTCTTTGCTCTATTTTCGCCACAATTCGGCCATTATTGTGCTGCCCTTCGGGCCAATCTCCCGCATGCAACCGGATATGGGGCGTTTTTCGAAACACCGCGCCCCGGATGCGCGGGGTTTGTCATGGCCACCGGCCCCAATTGTGGCAGTCGATTCGGCAAGTATGACCTGTTTCGGTGGCTCCGGTGGGCAGGGGTGGCGCATAGGTCGGCCGGGTAAATCGCTTTACCTCCTTCATATCCCAATACTATGGTTGATCTATGGAACCCTATGCACTTCTTCTTTTCGCCTTCGCCCTGCTGATCAATGCTGGCACACCCGGGCCAAGTATCGCGGCATTGGTGTCGCGTGTTCTGTCAAACGGCTGGCGCGACATTGCGCCTTTTCTGGCTGCGATGTGGATCGGCGAGGTCATCTGGCTGAGCGTTGCCATGGCTGGCTTGTCCGCATTGGCAGAGACCTTTCACGTAGCTTTCGTAATCCTGAAATATTGCGGAGTGGCTTACCTGATGTTTCTGGCGTGGAAAATGTGGCATGCGCCTGTTGCCGCGGATGGCGACACCTTGCCAGAGGGGCGCGGCGGGTGGTCGATGTTTGCCACCGGTTTGGCGCTGACACTGGGGAATCCCAAAATCATGGTTTTCTATCTCGCCCTTCTGCCCACGCTGATCGATGTGACCAACGCGTCCCTGTCGCTGTGGGCGCTTGTTGCAGTGGTGACTGTGGCCGCCTTGGCTTTCATCGATATTTTCTGGGTCGCGCTTGCGCATCATGCGCGAAAATTTCTGAGAACGCCGCGGGCGATGAAGATTGCCAACCGTGTCGGGGCAAGTTCCCTTGGTGGGGCAGCTGCGGTGATTGCCACGCGATAGATCCAGCGTCAGTTGATGCTGGCCGTCGCTTGGTCACGGACCGGGGCCATATCAGTCAATCGAATTGAACTAGTGATCTTCCAATGCGTCATAGCGTCGTGATTGCAAGTGCCGCAGCCGTTTCCCCAATCGTTGAAGATAGCCACGAGAGGACCGTTCGGACCCGCCTGTGATGGCCGAGGGGCGAAGGGACAAGCCGGTGATGCCTTCGCGTTTGAAGGCCCGGGCCAGCGCGTCCGAAATGAACGCCTCTGATGGATAGTGTTTATCCATCCAAAGGTGCCTTCCGTCTAATTGCTCCTCTTTCCACTGGATAAACGGTTGCCCCTTCGCACCGACATAACCGAAGAAATCTCCGCTAAAGGATTTATCTTTCATGCCGGTGTTTTGCGAATTGTCTGTCGCCAGATAATAGAACTTCTTTCCGTCGAAGAATTTTGCCTTCACTTCGGAGTTTTCCGCATCAATCGCCACCACGGAATCAGCAATCCCAAGCGCAAAATACCCTGTGGGGAACCTTGTGCCGTCAAGCATGGTCAAATCAACGGGCTGAAAGTGGTGTTTGACCGCCTCCATGTCAGACACGACCCTCCTAAACCGCTCGGATACGAAAAAGCTGCCGGACCAGCGCCCTTGGAAAATGTCAGGCAAGGTTCTGGGAACGGGAAAGCGTTTCAAGTCTTCTTCGTAGTGTTCTTGAATAAAGCGAATTGGCGGCAAGAGCTTGGCCGGCTCGCGCCTTAATCTGGTTGGCGCGGCGCTGTCTTTGGGTGTCCCCGGCAAATCGGACCAGTTCAAACAACCGGGCAGATGGCGGGGGATATCAAGGGCGTAGGGCATCGCTGTCTCCTGTTGTAGGCAAGCGATGTCAGGCAAGCTGGCCAAAACTGTGACCTCTTTTAGGATTAGTGATGAAGCTGGTCATGAAAGGCCGTCGTCGGCGCAAGTTGCATGGGGTTGGGATGTTTTTGCAAATGCGGGGCCTGTGTTGTGACATAAGGACCAGAATAATCTGAGATTTAATAACCATTTTCGAATGGCGTCTGCACCGAAGCGTAAGGCACAACCGCTCTGGCTATATCGCTGTTCTCTTGCCCTTTGAATAGATGAGGTCGCGCGCTTATGACGGGGGGGCGGCACTTTGTTGAGACGCACTGAACAGATCAGAAGTCGTACTCAACAAAGTCTGTGTTTGAGAAACCGATCAGTTCCACAAGGCTTTCGACAGTGTCGACGGTGGCCGCATGTTCTCGGTTGGTCGTCGTGGCCCAATCACCATCGTATCAAAGCTGGCCCTTTGACCAACGATGTGCCTGCGCATACTCACAAACGTTCAACAAATCACAAAAACCAACTTTCGTCGAAAAGCCGGTCTACGGATGTCGAACGTCACCGCATCTATCAACTGGCGATCCCGGGAGGACTCGAACCCCCAACCCCCTGATTAGAAGTCAGGTGCTCTATCCAGTTGAGCTACGGGACCGGTGGTGCCGGTTGTCACGCAAAACCGTGGCCTATGCAAGACCAGCTTGGGGCCAATTGTGACTTAGACAAGCGAAAGCAGACGGATTCCGATGGAGCGAGGGATGCCGGATGAAAGCGGCTTGCGGTGGGCTCGCCCTTGCATAGCTTTGTAACAAGCCAGCAAGGCAATATCTATGCGCGCCGAACCTAGCTGTTCAACACTTGTTTGGCGGTGGCCTTACCCTCGTCAAAGGCCCGTTTTCGACGTGCGATCTCTACCGCCGTAAGTTTGGCTGGGTTGGAATAGTCGTCTTTCCAATCCGCAGCGCCATTCCATTTAAGAGGGGATTGCCGGGTGGTGCGGGGCAGTTGGGCGGTTTCCAACAGGTCCAAGGCCATCGCTAGGGTCGCGGCCTGCGATGCGGGATCATTCGGGCGGCCCGCGGCATTGCCCAATGGGAAGTCACTGAACAGGAAGCGCGGCACGCCGACATGTGCGACGATATCCTTGGCACAGCCCATGATGACAGTTGCGATACCGGCTTCTTCCAACTGGCGGGCGGCGATTGAAACGGATTGATGGCATACAGGGCAGTTCGGCACCAGCACGGCGGCATCCACCCCGTTTTCACGACAGAGAGCAAGGAGGGCGGGGGCGTCCACCTCAATGGTTGTGCGCTGGGAGCGGTTGGTGGGCAATCCGAAAAACCGATCCGCGAGTTTGCCAATACGCCCGGCAGCAACCGCGTCTTTCATGGTCGCCAGAGGGAAGTAGCTTGCCGGATCTTCGGCTGTTGTGTGATCGCGGTCGATGGCGATGTGGGAAATCCGCAGATCGGGGGTGCCGGCTGTTGGTTGGGCATAGACTTCATAGAATTTGGCGGCGGCATTATAAGGGGCGCCGGGGCCCTGATCACCCTTGTCCGGCTGGTAGGGTGCCGCCGTGCTAACCAAGGCAAGGGTGCATTCCGCCAGTGGTTTTGCCAGCGGGGTAAAGGGCACATCCGCAAAACTGGCCCAAACGTAGGGGGCACCGTAGCCCAGCGCCAGATAATAGTCGCGGGTGCGTTGCATATAGGCAATCGGCTTGTCAGTTTTGCTCATCCGGGGTGATTTCCTGGGCCAGTCGCGCTGCAGGGTAGCGCATCTTTTGCGCGGAATGTAGCCCTGTCAGGATTTTACCTTTGCCATCTTCGGGTCATAAAGCGGGGCCAATGTTGCCTTGGCCTTAACCCGATGGGTGGCCACCTCCAGCTCGTAATCACCAGATAAAACATATTCTTTATCAATGGCTTGGTTGCTGCGCACATACCCCATGCCGATGCTTGTCCTAAGCGTATGCCCGTATCCTGCTGAGGAGAGCCAGCCACAGCGTTCTCCGTTGCGATAGATCGTCTCGCGGCCCGACAGGATGACATCGCCGTCGCAGGTAAAGGTCGCCATGATCTTTTTCACGCCGCTCTCGCGCTGGGCCTGCACGGCTTCACGTCCCTTGAACGCTATGTTGGATTTCATCTTTACCGCCCAGCCAAGGCCGGCCTCGTCCGGTGTGTGATCCGGCCCGATGTCCGAGCTCCACGCGCGATAGCCCTTCTCCAGCCGGAGTGTTTCGATGGCGCGGTAGCCAGCATTACGCAAGTCGTGGGCTGCGCCTGCTTCATGCAGCGCGGCAAATACGGTCAGGGCATATTCGGTTGGCAGGTGCAATTCCCAGCCCAATTCCCCCACATAGGTAATGCGCAGCGCAAGAACCGGACAACCGGCGATGCCGATGGTGCGGGCCTGCCCAAATGCAAAATTCTCGTGGCCGACATCATCGCGGGTACATTGTTCCAGAATGGCGCGGGCTTTCGGTCCAAACAGCGATAATACCGCGTTGGAAGAGGTCACATCGACCAGCTGTGCATTCATCCCTTTGGGGATATTGCGGGAAATCCAGTCGAAATCATGGGTGGCAAAGCCGGTGCCGGTGACGATGTAATATTCATCTTGGGCGATGCGCACACAGGTCAAATCACATTCGATCCCGCCGTGATCGTTCAGCATCTGGGTATAGATGATCGAGCCCACCGGCTTGTCCACGCGATTGGCGGCGATCCAGTTCAACGCAGCTTCAGCGTCGGGGCCTTTCAGGATGAATTTGGCGAAAGAGGTCTGATCAAACAGCACGGCGGCCTCGCGTGCGGCCTTGTGTTCGCGCGCAACGGGGCCATGCCAGTTTGGACGGTCAAAGGTGTAGATATCGCGCGCCTCTTCCCCGGCTTCGGCAAACCAGTTCGGGCGTTCCCAGCCCAGTTTCTCACCAAACACTGCGCCGCTGTCCTGCAACGCACCATAGAGCGGTGAGCGGCGGCAGGGGCGGCCGCTGCTGTGTTCTTCGGATGGCCACGCCATGGTGTAATGCTTGCCGTATGCCTCCATGGTGCGGGCACGCACCCAGTCTTCGTCGGTGTGTGGGCGACCAAATCGGCGGATGTCGACCGGCCAGAGATCATAGGGCGGTTCACCCTTTGCGACCCATTCGGCCAGTGCCATGCCCGCGCCGCCGCCTGATGCGATGCCAAAGGCGTTAAAGCCGGCACCGACAAAGACATTGGCCATTTCGGGCGCTTCGCCAAGGATGAAATTGCCGTCGGGGGTAAAGCTTTCGGGGCCGTTGATCAGTTGTTTAATGCCCGTGGTCTCAAGGGCCGGCACGCGGGGCAGGGCCAGCTCGACCAGTTGTTCAAAGTGATCGAAATTTGATTCCAGCAGTTGGAAATCAAACGGGTCGGGGATGCCGTTTTTGGCCCATGGGATGCCATTGGGTTCATAGCCGCCCATGACCAGACCGCCGACTTCCTCCTTGTAATAGGTCAACCGGTCGGGATCGCGCAGTGTTGGCAGATCGGAGGGCACGCCAAAGGCCTCGGTGATCATATATTGGTGTTCAACCGAGACCAGCGGCACCGTCACCCCGATGGATTTGGCCAAGGTGCGCGTCCATTGCCCGCAACACAGAACCAGCTTTTCGCAAGTGACATCGCCCTGCGGTGTGCGCACGCCGACGATCTTGCCCTTCTCGGTCAAAATCTCGGTAACGGGGGTATTCTCAAGCAGTTGTGCGCCTTTGGCACGGGCACCTTTCGCCAGGGCCTGTGTGATGTCAGAGGGGCTGGCCTGACCGTCAGTTGGCAGAAAAGCTGCGCCCACAACATCACCGATATCCATCAAGGGCCACAGATCCTGCGCCTCTTGCGGGGTCAGCAGCTGCATATCAAGACCGAAACTATGGGCGGTGGTGGCTTGTCGTTTGACCTCGGTCCAGCGTTCCTGATTACAGGCAAGGCGCAAACCGCCGTTCATTTTCCAGCCCGTGGCAAGGCCGGTTTCCGCCTCAAGCTTATCGTAAAGCTCGATCGAATAGCCCAGCAATTGGGTGATATTGGCGCTGGAACGCAATTGCCCGACCAGACCGGCGGCATGCCATGTGGAACCGGAGGTCAGCTGTGCCTTTTCCAGCAACAGCACGTCGTGACCCATTTGCGCCAGATGATAGGCCGTCGAACAGCCGATGATGCCGCCACCGATGATGATGATCTTTGAAGAGGATGGGAGTGTCATTTCAAACCTTATGTCTGCGCAAAATCGGCAAGTGCCGAAGTAAGCCGGTCCATGTTTTCAGAGGTATATGCGTCGTAATCCACATCCAGTTCGGAATGGATTTCAGAGGTCATCGACCACAGCGTTTCGCGCATCAGTGAGGTGCATTTCATGGCGCTGTAGGCGCGCCAGTGTTGATCAGGGTCGGATTGGAAATACTGCGCCAGCATTGCGCGTTCCTGTGTTTCGGACAGGGCGTTGTTTGACGCCAGCCCCGCCAGATCAAACAGCGGAGAATTGAACCCGCCGTATTCCCAGTCAATCAGCCACAGCTTGTCCCCGTCGTCGAGGATATTGGCGGCCAGCAAATCGTTGTGCCCGATCACCATGTCAATCTGACCAACGGCGGATTCGAGCTGATCAAGCTGTGCCAGCATCGCAGGCAGGGCCCTGGCGTGGGGCGACCCGTCCGCGTGCAATCGCGCGGCATAGCTGCGGTTCACCTGAAACGGCCAGAAGGCGAGTACTGGTTGGCTGAGGTGACCCGCCAGATCCTGATGGACGTGGGTGATCATTGAAACGATCCGCTGCAAATTGTCGGGGTTGCGCACATCCGCCTCTGTGAAGGTCTGTGCGTTCAGGAATTCAAGCACCAGAACACCCGGTTCATGGTGGATCACCTTGGGTGAGAACCCTGCCGCGCTGGCGGCTCGCGAGAGGGCCAGCTCGTTCCAGCGCATCACACCATGTTCGGCGATGTCCTCGCCAAGGCGCACAACATACTGCTGGCCCCGGTCATCCACCCGCAGATTCACATTTGTCAGCCCGCCGCCAAGAGCAACAATATCTTGCGGGTTCTCAAAGCAGCTGAGCCGCGCGACTTTGTCAATGATTTCAGGCGTCATAAACCCAACCTCTTGCGTTGTCCCAGCGCCAAGGCGTTGACGAGACGGTCAGCGATGATGGCGATAAAGGCGACCGATAGACCCGCGACAATCCCCTTGCCGGCGTTGGCCTTGGTCAGCGCGATATAAACCTCCTGACCCAGATCACGGGTACCGACCAAAGCGGTGATCACCAGCATCGACAGCGCCAGCATGGTGGTCTGGTTCAATCCCAACAAAAGCTGTGGCGTGGCGAGTGGCAGTTTGATGCGGCACAGGATCTGGCGCTTGGTACAGCCAGCCATATGGCCCGCTTCGATCATCTGTTCAGGCACATCAGCCAAACCATGCGCGGCATAGCGCACAGCAGGTGCCAGCGCATAAAGCACCACGGCGATCATCGCGCTGAAATCTCCGACACGGAACAGCATGATGACCGGGATCAGATAAACAAAGCTGGGCAAGGTTTGCAGCGTGTCCATCAGGCCAAGGATGATTTTACCCGCCTTGGGCCGTTCCGCCGCCCAGATGCCGAGCGGTATGCCAATCACGGTCGCAATCAGCACCGACACACCACAAAGGTAGATCGTGACCATCGCCTTGCTCCACAGCCCGCTGGCGGCGATGAACCCCATCATCAGCATGGCAATGATGCCCAGTTTCCAGCCACCGATCCGTGCCGCCATCAGACCCGTGGCAACGATGCCCCAAGCCCAAGGGATGCCGGTAAAGAACTTTTTGACCGGCAGCAGAAGCCCTTGAAGGATTACCAGCTTTATGGCCTCGAATGTGTCAAAGAAATTGACGTTGATCCATTCCATCGCACCGGCCCAGAAAGGCCCGGTTGTCAGGGTCAGCGCCTCTGGATAGGTCTGTATCGCCGGGATAAAGCGCCCAAGGATCATCGTGACGATTGCGACACAAAGGACCGTGCTGCTCAGCGGATAGCGCTGCATCAGATTGCCGGTTTTGCGGGCACGGTATTTACGTTCGGAAAACGCCTGACTGGCGCGGTCCAGCGCGATGGCCATCAGGACAATGGCCAGACCGGCCTCGATCCCTCCGCCGATATCAAGCCGGCGCAGCGAGGCCAGCACGTCAAAGCCCAAGCCCCCCGCACCGATCATCGAGGCGATGATCACCATATTCAGCGACAGCATGATCACCTGATTGACCCCCACCATCAGCGTTGGTGTGGCCGAGGGCACCAGAATTTTCCACATGATCTGACGACGGGTACAGCCCGCCATACGCCCTGCCTCAAGGATCTCATCCGGGACGCTGCGCAGAGCAACGATGGTGATACGCACCATGGGCGGCATCGCATAGATGATTGTAGCGACCAGCGCGGCAACGGGTCCAAAGCCGAACAAGATCAGGATCGGGACAAGATAGGCGAAAACGGGGACGGTCTGCATCAGGTCCAGCACGGGGCGCAGGGCCATATCAATCCACCGGTGGCGATAGGCCGCGATGCCCAGAAACAGCCCGCCAACAGCACCGATAGGCACGGCAATCAGGACCGAGGCCAATGTGATCATCGCGCTGTGCCATTGACCGAATACCGCGAGATACAAGAAACAACAGCCAACCAATGCTGCCAACGCCCAGTCACGGGCGTAAAGCCCGATGGCGGCGATACAGATGATGACGGCAATCCAGCTGAGGGAAGGGGCCAGTTGCACCGCCGTTTCGCCGTAGCCACTTGAAAATCCTTCGATCAACAGATTGCGCAGAAACTGATAAGGTGCCTCGATCAGGGCCGCGATGGCTCGGGTCAGGTCCTTGAAAGAAAAGAAATAAAACCCCGCGTCTTCGACAAGCCAGGTCAGAAATCCACTGATTGCACCATCAAGCTCCAGCTGCCATTTTGTTGGAAACCGGATGATCCAGCGTGCGTCCAATGCTTTGTAAAGCTGGAATGACCATGTGGACAGCGCCCAGGTCACGGCAAAGAGCGCCAGCCAGAACAGCCGCCCCGATGTCATCCAACGCGGCATTTATGAACGCCCCACAAGCACATCAATCACGCCTTGTCGGGTGATCTGGCCGATGACCTCGCCGTCTTTTTCGACCTTGTAGGGGGCGTCAGAGCCTTCGATCTGTTTGGCGATGTCATCGATAAGCTGTTTGTGGTCGACGGTGCCAGCAAAGGTGGCATCTTCCAGTGGCTGTACGATGGAGCCCGCAGTGATCACTTTGGAGCGGCTGACGTGTCGGGTGAATTCCGCGACATAGTCGGTGGCCGGGTTCAGCACCAGTTCCTCGGGCGTTGCGACCTGCTGGATTTCACCGTCTTTCATCACGGCTATGCGGTCAGCAAGGCGGATCGCCTCGTCAAAGTCATGGGTGATGAAGACAATGGTTTTATGCAGCATGTTTTGCAGCCGCATGAATTCATCCTGCATTTCGCGCCGGATCAGCGGATCAAGGGCTGAAAACGGTTCATCCAGAAACCACAGGTCAGGTTCGACAACGAGAGATCGGGCAATACCGACCCGTTGTTGCTGCCCACCGGAAAGTTCGCGGGGGTAATTGTTTTCGCGCCCCTTCAGCCCGACCAGTTCAACCATTTCCATGGCGCGGGCTTCGCGGGTTTTCTTGTCGACGCCTTGCACATCCAGCGGAAAGGCGGCGTTTTCGAGAACGGTCAGATGGGGCAGCAGGGCAAACTGTTGAAAGACCATGCCCATCTTGGTGCGCCGGATGTCGATCAGCTCTGCCTCACTCATGGTGAGCAGGTTCTTGCCCTCAAAGAAAATTTCGCCTGCGGTTGGTTCAACCAGACGCGAGAGGCAGCGCACCAGTGTGGATTTGCCGGAGCCGGACAGCCCCATGATCACAAAGATCTCGCCCTTGCGGATCTGCACATTGGCGCGGCGCACGGCACCAATCAGGTCCTGCTTGCGCAGCTCGCCTTTTTGCGGATTGGGTGTGTGTTCCAGAAAACTCTCGGCTTTTGCGCCGTAGATTTTCCAGACGTCGCGGCACTCTAGGATGGTTGTGTTGTTCATTCGGGCCTCGGTCGAGCGTCAGCATTCAGCCGGAATCAGCTGTTGGACGACCTGCAAATTTCTGATGGGAGGATGGTTGCGCGCCGACATGCCGGCGCGCAGTTGGTATCGGATCAGTTGGCAATCCAGGTGGACCAAACATCCTTGTTGTCTGCCATCCAAGCGGCCACGGTTTCATCCACGGTTTTGCCGTTCAGATCAACATCCGCCACCATCGCGCCCATTGCGGCATTGTCGATGTCGAAGTTGCGGATCGCCTTGCCCGCGTTCGGCCATTTGTCGTCCAGACCGGCCCAGGACACCTTCCAGATTGGACCGGTTGGTTTGCCGCAGTCATAGGCCGCGTCAGGGTTCATGCCGACCGATGGATCGGCATAGCATTCCGGCGAATACTCTGGGAATTTAACGAATTTACCGTCGTATTTTGCTGGTGCCCAATGCGGGGAATAGATCCACAACATGATCGGATCCTGCCGCTGATAGGCTGATTCAAGCTCGGCAAAAAGGGCTGCATCGGTGCCTGCATGGATCACCTCAAAGTCCAACCCAAGTGCCTCGACACGTTCCTCGTCAAAGCCGCCCCATGTGACCGGCCCGCCAAGGTAACGGCCAAGCGGTGCAGTTTCGGGAGTGGAGAAGGCATCTGCGCAATCTTTCAAGGCTTCCCAATTTGGCAACCCGGGGCAGCGTTCTTCCATATAGGCAGGATACCACCATTCCTCGATTGCCATCATGCCGGTTTCACCCTGACTGACAACATTGCCGGATGCAGTGGCTTCGTCCATCGCCTCGCGGCCTGTGGTTTCCCAGATTTCCATCGCGACATGCAGATCGCCGGTTTTCAGGCCCGCGAACTGGGCGATGTAGTCGGCCTGTACATATTCAACGTTATATCCGGCTTCTTTCAAAACCTCACCCATCAGGGTGGTTGTGATCAACTGGCCGGACCAGTCATGGAGGGTCAGTTTGATCGGATCGGTCGATTCTTGTGCAATGACTGGTGTCGCGGCCATGAATGCGGCTGCTGCAACGGATAAAATCTTCATTGTTAACTCCCGGTTATGGGCCCGATCGTCTATGGAAAATAGCAGTTGAGCTAACATAGCGCGGGCTCTCAGGACTCATTCAACAAGGTTCAAAATCCTAAATCAACAAAAATCAACATAACGTAATTAATTTTGTAGCTTTTAGATATTGATTGCGAAATAGATGGGCGGCGCGCCGACCCAAAGCAAAGGAAGCCCCCATGACAGATCTGGAACAGCGGCTGCTGAAAGCCATCGGCATCACTGAAACTGCGGCACAAGTCGCGCTTGGCCATTTTCGCAACAGTCCCGACATTGAAACAAAGGCTGATCAAAGCCCTGTCACAATTGCTGACAAGGAAACCGAAACCGCGATCCGCGAGGGGCTGGCCTGCGCTTTCCCCGGCGAGGCGATCTTTGGCGAAGAGTACGGGCATTCGGGCGAGGGGCAGGATATGTGGATTGTTGATCCCATCGACGGCACCCGGTCCTTTATCACCGGGCTGCCGCTGTTCGGGATGTTGTTGGGGTACTTGCGTGGCGATCGCCCACAATTGGGTATCATCCGCATGCCTGCGCTGGGCGAAGTCTATGCTGGTGGTGTTGGGATCGGGGCAACCTGCAACGGTGATAAGATCGGGGTGAGCGGGTGCAAGGAATTGGCAAATGCGCGGCTATTTATTAACGAGGGTGACAAGATCGCAGCAGAGGTACCAGAGGTGTTTGCGGGCCTTGTTCAAGCGGGCGAGTTGCGCCGGATGGGCGCGGATTGCTATCCGCACGCCTTGGTGGCACGCGGGTTGGCGGATGCGGTGTTTGATTTCGATTTGCAGCCTTATGATTACCTGCCGGTCAGCGCGGTGGTAGAGGCGGCAGGCGGCATTATGACCGACTGGCAAGGTCAACCGCTGGACATGGGGTCGGATGGGCGTACCCTGACGGCAGCAACGCCGGAGTTGCACGCAGCGTTGATTGAGCTGGTGAATGCCTAGCCGGTCCGCACCGCATCAACATGTGACTGGAACGCAGGATCCTGCATCAAGGTTTTGCATCGCTCAAAGCGACCTGTGGCATAGGCCCAGAAGTCTTCGGCCTGATTGCCATCGGCATGCTGGATCAGCCCCCACAGGGTCCACAAAAGATCACACATCGCTTTGTAAATCACCATGCGGCCGGTTTCCGCAGCTAAAGGCGCGCGCCCGAAATAGGCGGTCATAAGTTCGGCATCTTGAGCCGCGTCCATACCGGCCTCAACCGATAGATCACCGACATCCCACAGCGGATCATTCATGCCGGAATATTCCCAATCCACGATCCACATTACCGCACCGTCATCCAGAAAATTCTCGCACAATGGGTCGCAATGGCAGGGGGCAAGCGCGATGTCGGCACCCTCCAGAACCTGTTTGATAGGTGCCGCAGCTGCGACAACAGCGTCATAACCCTCGGGCAGCTTCACGTCCTTGGTCGACAGGATTTTCAGGTAGTCATCAATCATCGCAAAGAGCTCAAACCGGAATTGAAATACCTCCCCCGAGCTGTGCAATTTCGCCAGCGCGGCACCGGCGCGTGCAGGTGATCCGGCGCGCGATTTGAACAAGGCGGGCGTCATGGTTTCGATATCTGGTACGGTTTCTGAAATCATCAGGCCGCTGGCCGGTTCGGCAAAAATCACCGTTGGCGACATACCCGCGCGGGCGGCGGCCTCTGCGTTATGTGCTTCTATGCTGCGGTTGATGTATTCATCGGTGCCTTCACCCGCGATGCGCACAATGACCGAGGTGTCACTCATGTCGACGCGATGTACCAGATTGGTCAGCCCGCCCAAACGGGTGATGCTGTCGACATTTTCAATCTGTGCAAATTGCGGCGCTTTGCGCAGGGCCTGCAGGACTGTCTGTGCATGTTCGCTCATCTGCTCTATCCTTTCAGCGCGGTGTTTTGCGGGTCATAAACAGGCCCTTCGACCTGTGTGATCGGATGCTGTGTACCGAAGACCTCCAGCGTGAAATCATCTGTTTGCCAATGTTCTTTCTCAAGATATCCGCGGATGATTGTCTGGCCAACAGCGTAGCCAAACCCGACCGATGTCGCCAGTGAAACGAGGGTGTTGCCCAGCAGGATTGCCTCGCCGCCCGTTAGCGGCAGGTTTTCCGGCGTCACAAAGGTACAGAGCTTGCGTTGAACGCCGACGATTTTCTGGGCTTCAAGGGTACGTTTACCGATAAAATCGCCCTTTGATTTCAGATGTACGCGAAAGCCCAGCCCCGCCTCGATCGGTGTATAATCCGGCGAGATGTCGCCCGACCAATAGACATAGCCTTTTTCCATCCGCAGGCTTTCAATCGCACGGTAGCCGACATTACTGATGCCGTGACCTTCGCCCGCTTGCCAGAGCCGGTCATAGACATGGGCGGCAAATTCGGTGGGGATGTGCAATTCATAGCCCAACTCCCCGACATAACCGATCCGCGCCGCCCGTACCGGGGCCGCTCCGATGATAATCTCGCGGGCCGTTGAAAAGGGCAGGGCATCGTCCGATACATCGCTTTCCGAGGCTGCGGCCAGCACCTCGCGCGCGTTGGGGCCAACGATGTTGATCACCGCCACTGCGCTGGTGACTTCGATGATGTGAACCGACCCGTCATCGGGCAGATGCCGTTTGATCCAGTCACTGTCATGCACGCCAAAACCCGATCCGGTGACCAGGTAAAACCGATCTTTTGCAAGGCGGATAAAGGTCACGTCAGCCTCTATCCCGCCTCTTTCATTACACATCTGTGTGTAGATTATGGTGCCGATGGGTTTGTCCATGTTGGATACACAAAGACGTTGTAACAGCGCCAGCGCGCCCGTGCCGATCACCTCGAATTTGGCAAAGCTGCTTTGATCAATCAGGGCTACGTTTTCGCGCACCGCCATATGTTCCTTGGCGGCAAAGGTCTTCCAGCCGGGGGTCAGGAAATCAAGCTGATCCACCGGCTCCATCCCGTCAGGGGCAAACCACAATGGCCGCTCCCAACCGTTTTTGGACCCGTATACCGCGCCCCGATCCTTGAGCCGCTGATAGAGGGGCGACAGGCGCAATTGGCGCACGGTTTCATGTTCCTGACCGGGATAGCGCATTTTGTAGTGATGCGCGTAATGTTCGACCGCGCGCGGATACATGAACGCGCGGGTGCCGTGGTGCGGCCCGAAGCGGCGCACATCCAGCGGCCACAGGTCCAGCGAGGGTTGCCCGTCGACCACCCATTCGGCAATCATTTCTCCCGCACCACCGCCCGCCGCGATGCCGTAGAGAAAACCGGTAGCCAACATCAGGTTCTGATAGCCCGGCTGCCAGCCCATGACAAAATCACCATCGGCGGAATAGGGGATCGGGCCGTTGATCACCTGTCTTATGCCAACCTCGTTGATCACTGGCGTCACCTCGCCGGCCAGCTCTGCCAATGGCAGGAACCGGTCAAGGTTTTCGGGCAGCAGCTGGCGTACGAATTTGCCCGGAATGCCGGTATCGCCAAACGGCAGGGTGCCTTCTTCGTACCCGCCCACAACCAGCCGTCCACCGACGTCAGGTTTATAATAGACCAGCCGCTCAGGGTCGCGCAGTGTGGGGTAGTGGCCGATGTCACTGCCGGTGGATTCTGTGATGATATATTGATGTTCAACCGCGCAGGCGGGGATCCTGAGGCCCAGTTTTCCGGTAATTTCGCGACTCCACATGCCGGTGGCCAGAATGATCGTATCAGCCTGCCAGCGCCCTTCGGTGGTCTCGACAGAGGTGATCCGCCCGTTGGTGACGTTGAAATCCAGTACCTCGACGTTTTGACGGATATCCGCACCCTGTTTGCGGGCAGCACCTGCCACCGCCTGACATAGGGAAGCCGGATCGACATAGCCATCCGAAGGGATGAATGCGGCGCCCTCCAGCCCTTTTTCCTCGATCAGCGGAAACAGCTCTTTTGCCTCTGACGGGCTGATAATCTGCATCTCCAGATCAAAACTGCGTGCCATTGTGGCTAGCCGTTTCGCCTCCAACAGGCGTTCCTTGGTCGCGGCCAGCCGCAGGGAACCGGTTTTCTTCCAGTCGAATTGCAGGCCCTCTTCGTTCTGCAGCCGGTCATACATTTCCACCGATTTTTTCAGCATCCGCGTGGTGTTGCGTGAGGAGCGCAGCTGCCCCACCAGACCTGCCGCATGCCATGTGGCACCTTCGGTCAGGTTCGCCCTTTCCAGAAGAACCACATCCTTTTCTCCCATACGGGTCAGATGATAGGCAATCGAGCAGCCGAGGATGCCGCCGCCGATGATGAGGTGTTTCGCGCTGTGCTGTGCCATTGTGCCGCCCAAGATGAAGTTTCAGGCGTCATGCTGACGTAGAATCGACATTCAGACAAATAAAATGTTGAAATATGTTGATATTTGCTCTGCATACCCTGCGAATTTTGCGTTTCCCTGTTGGAATTATGGGTATATGTCTGGGCCATGTCGAAATACAAAGCCCAGATTTTACATGCCGTGAACATGCGCGGGACCGTTTCCGTTATGGAACTTTCGCAGATTCTTGGCGTGTCAGACCAGACCATCCGCCGCGTCTCGCAGCCGCTTGTTGAAAGTGGGGATCTGGACAAGGTCCATGGTGCGCTGGTCTCTAATCGGACAGCGTCAGACCCGCCGTTTCTGGCTCGGATGAACCAGAACCGCAGTGCCAAGGTCGCCATCGCGCGGCTTGCGGCAGAAATTGTGCCGGATGGGGCCAGCGTGGCGATTGATACCGGGTCGACCTCCGGCTTTATCGCGCAAGCCTTGCGCACCCGGCAAAAGCTGACGGTGGTGACCAATTCGGCGTTTGTCGCCAGCACCTTGGCCATCATCCCCGGCAACCGGGTGTCGATGGCCGGCACGCAGCTGCGCGATCATGACGGGGCGGCTTTTGATCGCTCTGCCTTTGATGTGATCGAACGGATGCAGGTTGATTTTGTGATCCTCTCGGCTTCAATGGTGGATGCGGACAAGGGGTTTCTGGTGCATGAACAATGCGAGGTCGATATGGCCAATGCTATGCTGAAAAACGCGGCGCAGGCGATCATGTCGGTAGATCATTCCAAGTTTTTGCCGCAAAGCCACCGGCCCGCGTTGCGCCAACCTGTGCTGCGGGGCAGCGATATGTTGATCACTGATGTGCCGCCGCCACCCGCCTTTGATACATTGCTGCGCGATCTGGATGTGCGGGTTGCCAGTGAAAAATAAGCAGGTCTGTATGGCGGCCCTTGGTGCGGGTGACATCCTGTTTTCCATGCTCCATATTAACCGGAACGGGCAGGTATCCGGTGTCGGAACCGTGTCACGATTTCAAACGGCTGCGGTGACGGCCAACCTTAGATGAACTTCCTAAAGGGACCCTCTTGATGACAAAAATTGCATTCCTTGGCCTTGGTGTGATGGGCTATCCGATGGCCGGCCATTTGCAGGCAGCGGGGCATGAAGTGACGGTGTACAACCGCACTTCAGCCAAGGCGCAAGCCTGGGCGGAACAGCATGGTGGCAAAAGCGCGAGAACACCGGCAGAAGCTGCGAAAGATGCCGAACTGGTCATGGCTTGTGTAGGCAATGACGATGACCTGCGGGCGGTTTGTCTGGGCGAAGATGGTGCTTTTGCCGGGATGTCGTCGGGTGCGTTGTTCGTCGACCACACCACCGTTTCGGCCAAGGTCACCCGAGAGCTATATGACGCGGCCAAGGATCTGGGCATTGGCTTTGTCGATGCGCCGGTTTCCGGTGGTCAGGCGGGGGCCGAGAATGGTCAATTGTCGATCATGTGCGGGGGCGATGCCGCGCAATATGACCGCGCTGAACCGGTGATGAATGTCTATGCCAAACTGGTGCGCCGGATCGGTGAAAGCGGTGCGGGCCAGTTGACCAAAATGGCCAATCAGATTGCAATTGCCGGTGTGGTTCAGGGCCTGTCCGAGGCATTGCATTTTGCCACCAAGGCCGGGCTTGATGGTCGCGATGTGGTCGAGGTGATCAGTCAGGGTGCCGCAGGCAGTTGGCAGATGGCAAACCGCTATGAAACCATGCTGGATGATCATTTCGAACATGGATTCGCAGTGGACTGGATGCGCAAGGATCTGGGGATCTGTCTGGAAACGGCGGATGAAAACGGGGCCAGCCTGCCAGTGACGGCGCTGGTTGATCAGTTTTACAAGGATGTCCAGAAAATGGGCGGCGGGCGCTGGGATACTTCTTCGCTCTACAAGCGCCTGAAGTAGTTTGCGCTGATGGTTCGGTAAGCGGCGGCCATGCGCGGGCAAGGTCGCCGTCGGTATCCGGCTGCACTGCCGTTGCGGTACCGTGCCATTGGTTTCGTAAGGCAATCACCCTGATCAGGATTACTTGGGGGTTGCGTAACGCAGACGGATGCGCACTGCATGACGGATGACGGGCAATCGCCGGACAAAGCAGGCATGCCCAATTGTAGCGGTCGCCGGCGCCGGTTGATCATTTAACATCCGGGTTTCGCGCATGAATGGCCGGATGGCGAATTCCGTCCCATCCTTGCAGCCGTTATTCGTGAATAGGATTTCCGTGTTTGTATTGGAAGTGTATCTATAGGTAAGGTACTGAAATTATTTCATAAGTTTCTTGATGGCTGTTCTTCGTATTGGACAAGGGCCAGCGGTGCCATTGGTTTTTTTGCCGTTCGGCCCTTTGTGAACCGGCATGCAGCAGCAAGAGGTTCGATGCGGGCAGATGCATTGGCCTTCATCACGGCGGCGGACCCCTGAAGGACACAGAAGGTTAATCGGCCTGTCTGATCCGAAGCGTGATGCGCAGCCCTTTCGGCATAGGTGTGATGTCAAGCGCACCGTTGTGATGTCTGGCAACCGCATCCGCGATGGCAAGGCCAAGACCGGAACCGGCGGAGGGGCGCACCTGTCCGAACCTTTCACGCACTTTCTCAACGAATTGCGGTGGGATTCCACAGCCATCGTCCTGCACATGGATCACCGCAAAAGCCGTCTTTTCAGCCAATGACACATCGATGTGCGACAGATCGGGACCGGCGTGGATCAATGCGTTTTCGATCAGGTTGGTGACCGCCTCGCTTAGCATGGTGGCATCAGCGTTCATTGTCAGGGGATGATCAGGCACGGACAGGTTCAGCGTAACACCCCGCGTCGCGCAGGTGGCGGTGCTGCGCTGGCAAACCTCTTGCAGCAATGTGGCAAGCGGGACGGGCGTGAAGCTGCCGGTGTTGCCTTGTGATGAGGCCCGTTCCAGCGCCAGCAGCTTGTTTGCCAGATCACCGGCGCGTTGCGAGGCCACGGCGAGCTCCTCGGATCGTTCGCGCATATCCTCCAGCGTTTTGGCCGAGCGGACAGCATCCGACATGGCAACCACCCCGGCAATCGGATTGCGCAATTGGTGGGCGGCGTTGGAGATAAAGACATCCTTGGCCTCGATGGTGGATGACACCTGACCAAACAGCCGGTTCAGTGTACTGACGATGCCACGGGCCTCGATCGGGACACTGCGGCGAATGGCCGTCAGATCATCGGGGGAGCGGCGGGCAATGGCGGCTTCAAGATCCAGCAGCGGGCGCAGGCCCAGCCGTACCCCGAACCAAACCACCAAAGCCACTGCAAGCACCAGTGTGGCGATGACCCCGAAGGTCCGCCGCGACAGGTCCCGCACGATGGTGCTGCGCAAGGCGGTTTCCTGCCAGACGGTAAAGGTGAAAGTGCCGCTTAACCCGTCGATCTGCACCGCATCGGTGAAACGTAATACCCGAACCGCGTCCCCCTTATAGAGGCTGTCAAAATAGGTTTGTCCGCTTTCCACTTCGTCCAAGGGGGTTCTTGCAACGGGTGGCGTGGCATAGCCGGTGACAAACACGCCGTCCGGTGCATAGACGTGATAATAGACCGGTCCGCCTGAGGTATCCTGCAACAGGGCATTGGTTTCAGGGCTTAGCGCGTCGCCCCCTGACAGGGCCACATCGCGTGAGATCGCCAGTACGGCTGACAGCAGGGAGCGGTCAAACCGCGCATTGGCCCGCAGCTGTGCATCATAGACCGCAAGCGATGCAATGATCCCGGCGATGACCAGCAGGGGAGTGAGAATGATCACCACCAGACGCAGGCGCAATGAGGTGTTCATCCTGTCGAGACCAGCAATTGATAACCCAGCCCGCGCTGCATCTTGATTTCCACACCAAAGGGTTTCAGCCGTTTACGCAGGCGCGAGACATAGACCTCTACCACCTGTTCCTCAACATCTGTGCCAACGCCATACACCGCATCCAAAAGCTGTGATTTTGACACGATCCGCCCTTGCGACAGGACCATGGCTTCAAACACCGACAACTCGCGGCGGGGCAGGTCCAAAGGGGATGACCCATGGCTGACCTGACGGCTTTGCAGATCGAAACTCAGCGGGCCGATGTCCATTGGGGCCACCACCGGAATATCGCGGCGTCGTGCCAGCGCGCGCACCCGCGCTTCCAGCTCTGCCATCTCAAAGGGTTTCACCAGATAGTCATCCGCCCCGGCATCCAGCCCCGCAATGCGTTCCGCCGTGCCCCCGCGGGCGGTCAACAGCAAGACAGGCCTGTTGTCGCGCCGGCGGCGCAGGTTCTTGAGGATTTCGACACCATCCATACCCGGCAGGTTTACGTCAAGGATCAGTAAATCTGCTCCGTCACCCTGCAAATGTGTATCGGCCTGCAGGCCGTCATGGATCAAATCCACTGCGTGACCGGCATCACGCAATACATATGCGATGCCTTTGGCGACGCTTTCATTATCTTCGACAATCACGATTCTCATGCGGCTATATCGGACCCTTTGCAAGGTTCACGCAAGGTTCACGGACAACAGTGCCCCAATCGAAACGGTGAGACACCCGTTTGATTCGGATTTTTTGGGATACTTTCGGGCTGGAGAAGCCCTTTTCTGGGAGGAAAAACATGTCACTTACAAACTTCACACGTCGCGTTGCGATGGGTATTGCCAC
Organism: Sulfitobacter pacificus; assembly: GCF_030159975.1. Lineage (NCBI taxonomy): Bacteria > Pseudomonadati > Pseudomonadota > Alphaproteobacteria > Rhodobacterales > Roseobacteraceae > Sulfitobacter > Sulfitobacter pacificus. The sequence continues at coordinate 2,546,401 of NZ_BSNL01000001.1, read as the reverse complement.
GGCTGCGCTGATGGCACCGGCGGCGATGGCGGGCGGTCACGGGATCGACCTTGCGGGTAAAACCGTTGAATGGATCATTCCCTTCTCGGAAACCGGTGGGTCTGCCAAATGGGCCAACTTCTATGCTCCATTGCTGTCAGAGGCACTACCGGGCCAGCCCACTGTTGTGGTTAAATTCATGCCGGGTGCGGGATCGACCAAAGGTGCAAACTTCTTTCAGGAACAGGAATATGACGACGGTACGCTGATCTTCGGCTCTTCCGGTTCGACGCAATTCCCATATCTGCTGGGTGATCCGCGGGTGAAGTATGAGTATGGCGACTGGAATGTCGTGCTGGCCTCCGGCACCGGCGGGGTTGCCTATCTGCCGCCCGCGCTGGCGACCAAAGTCGCGGATGGCGGGGCAGCGGCCCTTGCGGACGAGGATTTCATCTATGGTTCGCAAGGAGCCACGCGGCTTGACCTCGTCCCTTTGCTGGCATGGGAAATGCTGGGCCTGAACGTGGAGCCGGTGTTTGGCATCAAGGGCCGTGGAGATGGCCGTCTGATGTTTGAACGTGGTGAAGCGAACATCGATTATCAGACCTCCTCAAGCTATCTGAAAGGCGTGGCCCCATTGGTTGAAGCGGGCACTGCGACGCCTTGGTTCAGCTTTGGCGCGCTGGATGACGATGGCAACATTGTGCGCGACCCGACTTTCCCTGACATGCCGTCCTTCAAAGAAGTGTGCGAGGCCACAGAAGGCTGCGAAACCTCGGGAGAGAAATGGGACGCGTGGAAAGCCTTCTTTGTTGCGGGTTTCCCGGCACAGAAAATGGTGTTCCTGCCAGCCGGTGCGTCAAATGATGCTATCGTGACTTACACCAAGGCGTTCGAGACGGTCAAAGCCCGTGCTGATTTTGCAGAAATCTCTGCGGCGCGTCTGGGTAAATACCCGCAGAAAACCGGTGCAGCTGCGCAAAAGGCGCTGGACAGTGCAACGAAAGTTCCGGCCGAAGCAAAGAGCTTTGTCGTTAGCTGGCTGAACGAGCGTTACGGCGTCACGTTGAAATAATCGCGACCCCCCCGGACCCAATGGTTTGGGGGGCTCTGCCTTTCCTATAGATCGGGGGCCGTCATGGACCTTTTAGCAACAGCGCTGCCGGCGCTGAACGATGCCTTTGGCATGATCCTGCAAGTGCACGTGTTTGGTTATCTGGTGCTTGGCGTCTGTATGGGGCTGGCGATTGGTGTGTTTCCCGGTTTGGGGGGGATTGCGGGGCTGTCGTTGCTCTTGCCCTTCATGTTCGGGATGGAGCCGCTGACCGGTCTGGCCTTGATGGTTGGTATGGTGGCGGTGGTTCCAACCTCTGACACTTTTGCTTCTGTCCTGATGGGTATTCCGGGGTCAAGCGCCAGTCAGGCCACGGTGCTGGACGGCTTTCCCATGGCGAAAAAGGGACAGGCGGCGCGGGCCTTGTCGGCGGCATTTGCCGCCTCGCTGTTTGGCGGATTGGTCGGGGCCGCCTTCCTAACATTTTTCATTCTGGCAGCGCGGCCTATCGTGTTGCTGTTCCAGACGCCTGAGCTGTTGATGATCACCATCTTTGGTCTGTCGATGGTTGGTATTCTAGCCGGTCGTGTGGCGATCAAGGGCATTGTTGCGGCCTGTCTGGGGCTGCTGTTCGGCACCATAGGTGAGGGCGATTCCGCCGGTGCGCTGCGCATGTCGACCTATGACATGCCCTATCTGGCGGATGGGCTGAAACTGGTTATCGTTGGCCTTGGTATCTTTGCCATCCCCGAAATCATTGCCCTGCTGAGACAGGACAAGGCCATCTCTGACCGTGCGCAACTGGGCGGCGGCTGGATGGAAGGTGTCAAGGATTGGTGGGCCAATAAATGGTTGTCGATGCGCTGTTCGTTGATTGGCGTCACCGTGGGCGTGATCCCCGGTCTGGGTGGATCGGTCGTGGACTGGATTGCCTACGGGCACACGGTGCAAACCGCCAAGGATAAATCGCAATTCGGGTCTGGAGACGTGCGCGGTGTGATCGGGCCGGAAAGCTCGAACAACGCGAAAGAGGGCGGCGGGCTGGTGCCGACCCTGTTGTTCGGTATTCCCGGCTCTGGATCGATGGCGATCTTTATTTCGGCGGTGGCCTTGCTGGGGTCCGGTTCAATCGAAGTTGGTCCGTCGATGTTGAAAAACAACCTTGATTTCACCTATGCTATCGTTTGGCTGTTGGCGCTTGCCAATGTTGTGGGCACGTTGATCTGCATCGCCGCCTCTGGCGGGATTGCGCGGCTGACTTCGATCCGTTTTGCGCTGCTAGCGCCCTTCCTGTTCATGATCATCAGCTTCGCGGCCTTCCAGTCGCGTCAGGACATCATGGATCTGGTGGCGCTGTTCTCTATCGGGTTGCTAGGCATTCTGATGCGCCGGTTCGACTGGTCGCGCCCGGCGTTCCTGATCGGGTTTGTCTTGTCCAACCCTGCCGAAACCTACGCCAACCAAGCGGTGCAAATCGCCAACTCGCGGTTTCGCAAAGGGTTTTCCGAAGGTCTGGAATACATTTTCAGCCCCATCGTGATTGTGTTGATCATCATCACCTTGCTGTCTGTGGTCATCGGGTTGCGGCAGGCGAAAAACATCATGGCCGAAGGTGAAGTGCAATCCGGCTCCAAACGCGCACCGCTTGTGTTTCTGCTGGCAGTGATCGCCTATATCGGGGCCAGCTATTGGAATGCGGCGCTGATCCCTGACTATTCCTCGGCGGATCGTGTGTTTCCGATTTTTGTCGCCACCATCGGGTTGATTGGTGCGATGATCCTGTTTGTCCAAATGATGATCAAGCCGGAAACCCATCCGCTGTTTTCTGACCGAGAGGCACAGGAAGCGGACCTGAATGTTTACGGTTTGTGGCAAACGCTGGTCTGGTTCGCGGGACTGTTGCTGCTGACGGCGCTGGCCGGGTTCATCATTGCGCTGACGGTATTCCTGTTCACCTTCATGCTGGTGCGGGCACAGAAAAGCGTTGGTTTTGCTGCGCTCTACACCGCCGCTGGCATAGCGTTTATCTGCTTTATGGCCAGCCTGCTGAACCGTGATTTCCCCCCCGGTCTGCTGCAAAGTGTGACAGATATGCCATGGCCGCTGCGATGACACAGACAGGGATTCCCTTTTGGTTCATGCGTGGTGGCACTTCGCGCGGCCCGTACTTCCGGCGCGCGGATCTGCCACAGGATCTCGAAACACTGGCCGGGGTGCTGGTCGCTGTCGTTGGCTCTGGCCATCCGTTGAACATCGATGGGATAGGTGGCGGTAATGCGGTGACAACCAAGGTGGCCATGCTGTCACGGTCGCACGATGGATGGGCCGATATCGACTATTTCTTTGCGCAGGTCAGCGTTGAGGATGGCACGGTCGATTTCAAGCCGACCTGTGGCAATATCCTGACGGGTGTTGGGCCGGCGGCAATCGAGATGGGGCTGATCGAAGCCACGGGCCGTGAAACCGCGATCAACATCCGCGCGGTGAACACCGGCGCGCGGGTGGTGGCCCGGGTTCAAACCGAGGGCGGGCAGGTGATCTATGGTGGTGACATTGCCATTGACGGTGTGCCCGGTACGGCAGCACCGGTGGGGTTGCAATTTATGGATACTGTAGGCGGTGCAACGGGTGCCTTGCTGCCGACGGGGAATTTGATTGATCGTTTTGACGGTATTGACGTCACCTGCATGGATGTAGCGATGCCCTTGGTGATTGCGCGGGCCGATAACTTTGGCGTGACCGGATATGAAAGCGCGGCGGAACTGGATGAGAACCGCGATTTCTTTGCGCGGATGGAGGCAGTGCGTCTTCAGGCCGGGGCAGCGATGGGGATCAAGGATGTGGCCAATTCGGTTACACCCAAATTCGGCCTGCTGGCACCGGCAAGGGATGGCGGCACAATTGCGACGCGTTATTTCATGCCGTGGAAAACCCATCCCACAATGGCGGTGACCGGCGCGCAATGTCTGGCCTCCTGTGTTTTGACGCCCGGTTCAGTGGCGGATGGCATGGTACCCACACCCAATCACACCCCGGCGAAAATCACGCTGGAACATGCATCGGGACAAATCGATGTGCTGGTGGATTTTGAAATTGGCGCGGATGGCATTGCTCTGCGTTCGGCCGGTTTGGTGCGTACCGCACGACTGCTCGCGCGGGGCGAGGTGATGGTTCCCGGCGATATCTGGAAAGGCTAGGGCATGAAGGTTCATATTCTCGATGATTGGTTCGACACGCTGCGCGGCCTGCCCTGTTTTGCCAAGCTGGACGGGCATGATGTGACGGTCTGGACCGATCACGAACCCGACCCTGCCAAACTGGCCGCGCGGGTGGCAGAGGCAGAGTGTCTGGTGTTGTTTCGTGAACGCACCAAGATTGGGCCGGAGCTGCTGGCGCGGCTGCCGAACCTCAAGCTGATCAGCCAGCGCAGTGTTTATCCGCATGTTGATGTGCCTGCCTGTACTCAGAATGGTGTGCTCTTATCCTCGAACATGCACAGCGGCACGCCGTCTTATGCGGCAGCGGAAATGACGCTGGCGCTGATCCTTGCCAGCTATCGCCAGATCCCGCAGCAGGTTGCTTCTTTGCGCAGCGGCGATTGGCAGATGGGGGTCGGGCGTACATTGCGTGGGCGCAGATTGGGGCTTTATGGCTATGGGCGCATTGCCGGTGCGGTGGCCGAATGTGCCCGTGCTATTGGGATGAATGTCCAGTGGTGGGGATCAGAGAATGGGCGCGCGCGGGCCAGGGCCGATGGGCAGGTGGTGCCCAAGGACCGTGCGACGTTTTTTGCCAGCAGTGATGTGGTCAGCCTGCATGTGCGGCTGAAGCCGGAGACCCGGGGCATCATCACCGCCGCTGATCTGGCCGCGATGCAACCGCGCAGCCTGCTGGTAAATACCTCGCGGTCGGGGTTGATTGGCGCAGGCGTTCTGGAGGCCGAGATAGCGCAGGGGCGCATTCATGCGGCGGTAGATGTGTTTGACAGTGAGCCGATGGTGGATGGGGGTAATATCCTTGCGACCCATGAAAACGTCATTGCCACACCACATATTGGTTACGTCACCGAAGATGAGTTCGATCTGCAATTCAGCGACATCTTTGACCAGATCAACGCCTATGCGGCAGGGGCACCGATCCACATGATCAACCCCGAGGTTTGGACGTGAACATGCGTGCAAACAAAGGCGCGCCAAGGATAACCACAAAGATGCGCAACACATGGTGGGCGATGACAAAAGACATATCCGCTCCCACGATCAGCGCCAGAATGGTAAGCTCTGCCTGACCGCCAGGGGCGAAGGCCAGAAGCGTTTCCAGTGGCGGGGCAAGATCAAGCGCATAGATGGTTTCGGTAAAGATCACTGTCAGCACAATCAGGATGGCGCAGAACCCGAAACCCGCCATCAGATCACGCCGCACCTCTTGCACGGTAATGCCCACGTATTTCACCCCGACGGACATGCCGATATAGAACTGTGCCAGCCAGATCGCCTCTACCGGGGGACGATGGGTCAGGATACCGGTCAGTGCAAGAAGGGCGGCAAGCAGCAGCGGGCCAAGGATCGAGGCGCCGAACATGCCGACACGTTTGGCGATTTGCCAGCCAAAGACCGCGCAGAATACCATCAACAGCAGTTGCGTGGGCGCAATTTTGGCGGCAGGTTCACCGGGCGGGGTGCTGAGGTCAGCGTTCCAGATGAATTTTAGCAGCACGGGCAGGGCAACAACAATTACCAGCACGCGGGTGGCATGGATCAGCGACATGGCCCGCACATTGCCACCGGCTTCTTCACCAAAGACCAGCATGTCCTGTAACCCACCGGGCATGGTCGCGTAATAGCTGGTTGGAAAATCATAACCCCAGATGCGCTGAAAATAGGGCACGCCAATCAATCCGATGGCCAATGTCATTACCGGGATCAGCAGCAGTGTCGGCCAGTAGCCCGTCATCAAGAGCAGCAGCGCCGGGGTGAATGTGGCCCCAACTGCGACACCAAGAATGGTGCGCATCAGCTCGTTCACCTGTTTCTTGCTGCGCATTGGAACACCGGCGATGGCCCCTGCAAGACAGGCGAAAATTGGTCCAAGCAACCATGGCAACGGCAGGTTCAGGGCCATAAACAGCGCGACCCCAACCGCTGCGATAACATATGTTGTGATATGGGGGATCATGTGCGCATCACCTTCAGGCGGTGGCGCAATGAGGTCTGCAAATGTGCCTCTGCGCTGGCGCCTGCGGCTTCGACATCACCGGCGCGGATCGCATCGATGATGTTTTTATGCTGTTGGCATACGGTCTTGATCCGCTCTGCATCTGCCAAGGTAGTGGGGCCTAGCAGCATCAGTGCATTGTTTAACGCACGGGCAGATTCCAACAGGAACCGGTTGCGTGTCGCCAAATAGATACAACGGTGGAAATCCTGATTGAGCGCGGCAGCAGTGGCCGGGTCATCTACCGTAACTTCGATCTTGTTGTTCACCTCTTCCAGCTCGTCAATCTCGGCGTCACTGGCGTGTTTCGCGGCCATCTCTGCGGCGGTGCGTTCCAGAACCAGCCGCATTTCGTAAAGCTCGACCACTTCAGTCCGTTCCAGTTTGCGGATTACCGCACCGATGCGGGCGCGGTGCTCGACGATGCCGTCCGCCTCCAGCTTGCGCAGCGCCTCGCGCACAGGGGTGCGTGACAGGGACAGGCGCTGGGCAACATCAGCCTCGCGCAGGCGGTCTCCCGGCTGGAACAACCCGTCGCGAATGGCCTGATGCAGTTTGCGATAGGCCGTCTCGCCCTGAGACAGGTCTTGCAATGAAGTGTCGGTCATATTAGTCAGTTTCCAAAATTGTATCCGCTTGGATACAATCGTGATACTCTGAAGGAGACCCCATGTCAAAGTCCGTCATTGTCGTTGGAACCGGAAACGCGGCCCTCTGCGCGGCGATTGCAGCATTGGAAAAGGGCGCAACTGTTCTGTTGCTGGAAAAAGCGGGTAAAGATCTTGCAGGCGGCAATACGAAATACACGGCCGGGGCGATGCGGTTTGCTTATGACGGCAACGCCGATCTGCTGCCCCTTGTGCGCGAACAGGATGACCCGCGCCTGCCAAAAACGGATTTCGGCAGTTACACGAAGGACAAGTTTGCGGCTGATTTATTGGGGTTCAATGACGGGCGGGATCTGTCGCCGGAACAAAAGGTTCTGGTCGAAAACTCGGGTGATACCATGCGTTGGCTGGCGTCGCATGATGTCACTTTTGAGCCGATCTATAGCCGACAAAGCTTTGAGAAAGACGGCAAACATGTCTTTTGGGGTGGCCTGACACTTGCCGCGGAGAATGAAGGGGTAGGCCTTTTTGAAATGGAAATGGCCGCGGTACAGCGACTGGGCGGCACCGTGCGCTATGATGCGGAGGTAACCGGATTGATCGAAGATCAGGGCCGCGTCATCGGTGTGCAGGTCGGGGACGAATCGCTGTTTGCCGATTCGGTGATTCTTGCGTCGGGCGGTTTTGAAGCAAATGAAGAGATGCGCGTTCAATATATCGGGGCCCATTGGGACAAGGCAAAGGTGCGCGGCACGCCGCATAATACGGGCGATGGATTGCGGATTGCGCTGGAGGTCGGTGCCACCGAATACGGTTTTTTCGAGGGTTGCCACGCGACTCCGATGGACCTGCATATGGCAGATTTCGGCGGCCTGGACCTGCCCCCGTCAGAGCGGAAAAACTATCGCAAGATTTCGTATTTTCTTGGGGTGATGTTGAACGCAGAAGGCAAGCGGTTTGTCGATGAGGGTGCGAATTTTCGCAATTATACCTATGCTCAATTTGGCCGCGCGATCCTTGAGCAACCGGGGCAATTCGCATGGCAAGTTTTTGATTCTAAAGTGTTTGACCTGCTTTATGCCGAATATTGTTTCCATGATGCACATTTTGTCGAGGCAAAGACGCTGGAAGAGCTGGTGCCCTTGATGACAGGGGTGGATGCGGTGCAGGCCACGCAAACATTGACGGAGTTTAATTCAGCGGTGGATATGACCGTTCCTTTTGATCCGACTGTTCTGGATGGCAAGGGGACGCGCGGGCTGACATTGCCGAAATCAAATTGGGCGCAACGGTTTGATACCGGACCTTACCGCGCGTTTCCCGTCACTGGCGGGATCACCTTTACCTATGGTGGTCTGAAGGTTGATGGCGCGGGAGCAGTGCTGCGGGAGGATGGCACCGCAATTGAGGGGTTGTTTGCCTGTGGCGAACTGGTAGGGGGCGTGTTTTTTGCGGGCTACCCGGGCGGTTCGGGCCTAACTTCTGGCGCGGTCTTCGGTCGAAAAGCTGGCATTGGCGCTGTATGCTGATCACAATCACTGCGAGTGGTTGGTAATCTGCCTGTTTTTCCCGCAATCCCTGCTAAAATGGGGACTACTGCATTTTGGCGCTCAAGTTTTTCGTTGTAAATTTGTAGTTCTGACGTCAGTCTAACCTAAGATAAAAATCTGCTGGCGGACTAAATGCCCGGCAGGAAAAACGGGGATGAATCAGAATGACTTCAACCGACGGGGCCTTTGTTGCCTTTGATCGTGTGCAAAAGAGCTATGACGGTGAGACACTTGTCGTCAAAGATCTGAACCTATCCATGCCGAAAGGCGAATTTCTGACAATGCTTGGGCCATCGGGGTCTGGCAAGACCACCTGCCTGATGATGTTGGCAGGGTTCGAGACAGCCACCCACGGCGATATCACGCTGGATGGTGTGTCGATCAACAACATCCCACCGCACAAGCGCGGCATTGGGATGGTGTTCCAGAATTACGCTTTGTTCCCGCATATGTCGGTTGCCGAAAACCTGTCCTTCCCTTTGGAAGTGCGCAAGATGGGCAAGTCCGAACGTGAGGAAAAGGTGATGCGTGCCTTGGACATGGTGCAGATGGGCGATTTTGCCGGTCGCCGTCCGGCGCAACTGTCCGGGGGGCAGCAACAACGCATCGCGCTGGCCCGCGCGCTGGTGTTTGAACCAGAACTGGTATTGATGGACGAACCTTTGGGCGCGCTGGACAAGCAGTTGCGTGAAACCCTTCAGTTTGAAATTACCAACCTTGCCCATGAATTGGGCATTACAACGGTATATGTTACCCACGATCAGACCGAGGCCCTGACCATGTCGGACCGGGTCGCGGTGTTCGACGATGGCCGTATTCAGCAACTGGCCCCGCCGGATGAGCTGTACGAAAAACCTGAAAACAGCTTTGTTGCGCAGTTTATCGGCGAGAATAATACGCTGGAAGGTGTGGTTGAGGAAATCAAGGGCGACACGTGCATCGTGAAGCTGGACAGCGGCGATATCATTGATGCGGTGCCGGTCAATGTGACCTCCGTGGGCGAACGGACCAAGGTTTCCATCCGCCCGGAGCGTGTCGAATTCAAGAAAGAGCGCCTGCAAGAGGGGACACATACCCTGAAGGCTGAAGTGCTGGAATTCGTCTATATGGGGGATATTTTCCGCACCCGCCTTCGGGTTGCCGGTACCGATGAATTTGTCATCAAAACCCGCAACGCCCCTGATCAGGAACGCCTGAAACCGGGTCAGATGATTGAAATTGGCTGGTTGCCACAGGATTGTCGAGCGCTAGATGCCTAAGGGCTAAACGCTTGTACATAAGGAGAATGCGGCGGCCCGGGCTGCGTTTTCAAACGACCAAACCGGGCAGAGATAAACGGGAGATATCAATGAAAGTAACGATGAAACTGATGGCTACATCCTGCCTGACGCTGACCGCCTCTATGGCGTTCGCCGACGGTCACATGGCCAATGAAATGACAATTGTGAGCTGGGGTGGCGCATATTCTGCATCGCAGAAAAATGCCTATCATGATCCTTATGCCGAAAAAACCGGCGTGAACATCATCAACGACGAGAGCTCTTCCGAAGCGGTTGCCAAGCTGCGTGCGATGAACGAAGCGGGCAATGTGACCTGGGACGTTGTTGACGTTGTTGCATCTGATGCGATCCGTCTGTGCGACGAAGGTCTGGCGATGGAAATCGACGCGGACACTCAGCTGGCCGATGGTGATGATGGCTCCAAAGCCTCTGACGACTTCGGTGATCTGCTGGTCTCCGACTGCTTCATCCCGCAGATCGTCTATTCCACAACTGTTGGTTATCGCACGGACCTTGTTGGCGACACACCGCCGACCAGCATCTGCGCATTGTTCGATACAGAAGCATACCCTGGTAAACGCTCGCTGGAAAAACAGCCGATTGGTAACCTTGAGTGGGCTCTGATCTGTGACGGTGTGGCCAAAGAAGACGTTTATGACGTTCTGGAGACCGAAGAAGGTCAGGCGCAAGCCTTTGCCAAGCTCGACACCATCAAGGACGATGCCATCTGGTGGTCCGCCGGTGCCGATACGCCACAGCTGCTGGCCGATGGCGAAGTCATCATGGGTTCCACATACAACGGCCGTTTGTTTGCACTGATCGAAGAGCAGAAGCAGCCCGTGGCAATGCTGTGGGACGCACAGGTGTTTGACCTTGACGGCTGGATCATTCCAACCGGTCTGAGCGATGAGCGCAAAGCACGTGCGCTGGATTATATCATGTTTGCGACAGACACACAGCGTCTGGCGGATCAGGCCAAGTACATCTCTTACGGTCCTGCGCGTAAGTCGTCTGCACCTTTGGTCGGCAAGCACGCGACACTGGGTATCGAGATGGCACCGCATATGCCAACCGACCCAGAGAACGCCAAGAACACCTTCCTCTATAACTACGAGTGGTGGGCGGACTATCGTGACGATCTGGATGCGAAATTCCAGGCGTGGCTGTCCAAGTAAGCCATTGATCTCGGGGCACGGTTCGCCGTGCCCCGTTTTTTAACGCATTGATCGCGTTACGCATTTACGATCCAGAATAAAAACGCGCTGACCCAACACGCGCGAACCCGTACCAACAAGGGATGTCCCATGTCAGAACCCGTGATTGCCGCCGATGGCCGTCCGCTCAAAGCCTCGCTGAATCGTGCGCTGCGCCGCCAGAAACTGCGCGCGCTTGCACTGATCGCGCCTTTGTTGATCTTTATTTTAGTGTCCTTTGTGATGCCCATTGCGGATATGTTGTTCCGCTCCGTTCAAAACGAAATCGTTGGCGATACCCTGCCGCGCACGGTTGTAGCTCTTGATGGCTGGGATGCTGAATCCGATGATGCGCCGGGCGAAGAGGTCTTTGCCGCGCTTTACACAGATATGGCGCTGGCGGTTGAATATAAATCGCATACTCGCCTTGGCAGCCGCTTGAACTATGAAACGACGGGCATTGCTTCCCTGTTTCGCAAATCGGGCCGCCGGGTCAGCAAGTTTGACACCGATGTTTACACAGAGGCGTTTCAGGCCGCTGACCCAAGTTATGCCGACCCCGCACAATGGGCGGAATGGATGGCGGATGACAGCATTCGTGCAAAGCTGCCTGTGACGGCAAATACCTATGACGACTGGGCCAAGATGATTATCGAGGCCGAAGGCGATGTTCCAGGCGAAGAAGAGCCGTGGGATTTTGTCTATACCGCGCTTTACACCGATGCGACCAACGGGGCGCAATTGCCGGTTGCTGTGGATGTCTCTGATATCGCGCCTGTGTCGCTGCAACAGCAATTTGGCGATATCGATGACAAATGGCTGGACCCGAACATCTGGCGCACGATCAAAACCTATGCGCCGAAGTATACCAACGGATATTTTCTGAACTCTGTGGACCTGATGAAAGGGGCCAGTGGCGTTGAGGCACGTCCCGAGAACGAACAGATCTATATCACGCTGTTCATTCGCACCATGATCATGTCGCTGTCGATCATGGGCATGTGTGTGTTGCTGGGCTATCCCATTGCTTGGTTGCTGGCCAATCTCAAGGACCGTACCGCAAACCTGCTGATGATCCTTGTGTTGCTGCCGTTCTGGACCTCGCTTCTGGTGCGGACATCGGCATGGAAAGTGCTGTTGCAACAGCAAGGGGTGATCAATGACGTCCTTGTCTGGATTGGCCTTGTCGCTGATGACAACCGGCTTGAGCTGATCAACAATCAGACCGGTACGATCATCGCCATGACCCATATTCTGCTGCCGTTTATGATCCTGCCGCTCTATTCTGTGATGAAAACCATACCACCCAGCTATCTGCGCGCGGCGAAATCGCTGGGGGCGACCGATTGGACTGCCTTCTGGCGCGTCTATTTCCCACAATCGGTGCCGGGGATCGGCGCGGGTTGTATCCTCGTCTTCATCCTTGCCATTGGGTATTACATCACACCGGAACTGGTTGGCGGGACCAAAGGTGTCTTTATCTCGAACCGGATCGCCTATCACATCTCCAGCTCTCTGAACTGGGGTCTGGCGGCCGCACTTGGCACCATTCTGCTGACGATTGTGATGGTGCTGTACTGGGTCTACGACAAGATTGTCGGGATCGATAACGTGAAATTGGGGGGCTAAGGCCATGTCAGGACTGCCACCATATGCGACGACGGGCCAACGCGCCTGGTACTATTCCTTCCGGGTGATTTGCGGGCTGATCTTCTTTTTCCTGATCGCACCGATCATGGTGATCATCCCCTTGTCGTTCAACGCGCAGGATTTCTTTACCTTCACACCGGAGATGCTGTCGTTTGACCCTGCGGGGTATTCGACCAAACATTACGAGGATTTCTTTACCAATTCGGACTGGCAGTTGGCGCTGAAGAACTCGTTGAAAATTGCGCCTGTGGCGACATTGCTTTCGGTGTCACTGGGGACTTTGGCGGCCATCGGCCTGAGCCAAAGTCACGTGCCATTCCGGCGCGCGATTATGGCGATTTTGATCTCACCGATGATCGTGCCGTTGATCATCTCGGCAACCGGCATGTATTTCTTCTACTCAAACCCCTATATCCCGACACCCTTTGGCAAAATCGAATTGCCCTTTACCCTGACCGGGACCTATCTGGGCGTTGTGCTGGCCCATGCTGCATTGGGTATTCCCTTTGTGATTATCACGGTGACGGCAACTTTGGTCGGCTTCGACAACTCCCTGACCCGCGCGGCGGCGAACATGGGGGCGGGACCGGTCAAGACTTTCTTCAGCGTGCAAATGCCACTGATCCTGCCGGGCGTGGTATCAGGGGGGTTATTCGCCTTCATTACCTCATTTGACGAAGTGGTTGTGGTGTTGTTTGTCGGCTCCGCCGGACAGAAAACCCTGCCGTGGCAAATGTTTACCGGTCTGCGTGAACAGATTAGCCCGACCATTCTGGCGGTTGCGACGATCCTGATTGCGGTTTCGATTGCACTGTTGTTTGTGGTGGAAATGCTGCGCCGCCGGTCCGAACGCCTGCGCGGCATCACACCCAGCTAGGTCCTTCATCAGGCTGTCCGGGGGAAGCCCTTGGGCGGCCTGATGAAATCTATGGGGTTATGTCATGCCTGCGCCGCGCTTCTGAAACGCGCCAGCTTGTGCTGAGGGGGCGTGGGCCTCCGGCCTAGCGGGTCCCACGCAGAAAATCCGCGAAACCCCCTAGTTTCTCCTTGCTGAGGGGTTTGATGAAAAAACCATGCACGCTTGGGAACTGGCGTGCGCGTTTTTTCCCTGCGGGATCCATGGATGTGTCAAGCATCACCATTATCGGACAAAGGTCCGCGTCCACCCGCCTTTGCGCCGCTTCGAGGAATTCGAACCCGTTCATTCGCGGCATATTGATGTCCAACAGGATAAGATCAGGAGAGAGATTGCCCGGACCCGCCAGATGATCCAGCGCTTTTTCAGGATCGATATATTGGATCAACTCCTGAACCAAACCGGATTTGGTGATGATCCGCTGGCAAATCAGCTGATCAAAACTGCTGTCATCAATGACCATCAGTGTTCTGATCAGGCAGGTGTCAAGCTCGGGCAGGGGGGATGGTTGTTTCATGGGGCGCTCCAGCTGACAGGATACTGAGGTTCTTTCGACCACATAATATGTAGGTTGATTGGGAAAGGGGCATGGCAGGTTTTGGGAGAGGATACCGGCAGAGAAAAGAATGAAACCCCGGATTTTCCTGCGCTACCAACCGCGTCGGGCAAGGTTATCAAGATGAACGCGTCCTCTGGTTGATGTGGTGCAGGAAGACTAGGGCGACTAGGTTAACAGAATCTAAATCCGTGCGATGGGCCGTGGCCGCTGGCGATGGCTTGCAGAAAACGAACGAACAATGAGGGACCACAGGATGGAGATTGAATTTGACGCGCTTATGAAGCTGCCGCTTGATCAGCTGAATTTTCAACTGTCGCCAAGCCTCTCCGCGAAAAATCCAGGTGCTGTTCTGGATGCGATGGTGGCGCAGACGGCGGCGGCGCAGGATGATCCGCAGATCGATGTGCAGATGGATGTTCCTTACGGGCCGCGCCCGCGTCAGAAGCTGGATGTTTTCCACCCCAAGGCGGGGGGAGGCGCGCCTAAACCTGTGATCGTTTTCCTGCATGGCGGGTTTTGGCAGGAAGGCGACAAAAGCGTCTCGGGCTTTGCCGCATCCTGTTTCGCCACTCAGGGCTGGGCGAGTATTTCGCTCGGCTATACCTTGACACCAGAGGTCAGCCTGTCGGTGCTGACCCGCGAAATTCACGATGGTTTACAGTACATTGCGCAGAATAGTGACGCGTTGGGCATTGACGCAGGCAAGGTCTTTCTGGTTGGCCACTCTGCCGGTGGGCATCTGGCCGCATCGGTGATTTGTGATCTTCTGGGGCGCGGAACCCACAGGCTTATCCAAGGGGCGGTTCTGGTCAGCGGTGTGTTCGAACTTGCGCCGATTGCACGATCCTATGTCAGCGATCTGACCCCGATGACAGATGCAGAAATCGAAGACCTTTCCCCGCTACGCCATCCGGTGCTGGCAGATATCCCGGTCCATATCTTGATCGGCGCGGATGAACCGGAGGCATTTCAGGTACAATCGGCGGTTATACACGACAGATGGGCCGCGCATCTGCCAGAGCTTTCATTTCATTCAGCGCGCGGGCGGGATCACTTTGATGTGCTGGAAGAGTTGCAGGATCCGAATTCCGTGACGGTGCGTTCTATCGGGCAGATGATCATGTCCATCACGGAAAACTGATTGATTTCAACCCTCTCTCTGCGCAGGATAAGGCAATTGGGTTGAACCGACAGCTCAGCCCCGCCGTGATGACGTTAGGAGAGAATATGATCAGTCAGGAATTGAACGATACAATTACATTGACCGGACCGGGCAGCGACGCCGGCGCGGTGCTGCGCCGCTATTGGCAACCCGCCGCCCTGTCGGATGAGCTGAACGGGGATCGTCCTGTGGTGCCGGTGACCTTGCTGGGGGAGCGGCTGGTGTTGTTTCGTGACAATGACGGGCAGCTGGGGCTGATTGATCGCCATTGTCCGCATCGTGGTGCCGATCTGTGCCATGGGCGGCTTGAGGACAACGGGCTGCGCTGCCCATTTCACGGCTGGCATTTTGACCGCAGCGGGCAATGTGTCGAACAGCCGGGCGAACCGGAAGGTAGCCGCATGCATGAAAGCATCCGCGCGACATCCTATCCGGTCGAAGAACGCAACGGCATCATCTTTGCCTATATGGGGCCGGGTGATCCGCCGGAATTTCCCAATTTCGACTGTTTTCGCGCGCCTGACACCCATGTTTTTGCCTTTAAGGGGCTGTGGGAATGCAACTGGCTGCAAGCCATGGAGGTGGGGATCGATCCGGCGCATGCATCCTTCCTGCACCGGTTCCTCAAGGATGAAGACCCCGCCGACAGCTATGGCAAACAGTTCCGCGACAAGGCGGCGGATACCAACATCCCGATGACAAAGCTGCTGCGCGATTATACCAACCCCGAGATTACCGTTGAAGAAACCGACTATGGCTTACGCCTGATTGCGCTGCGCCATCTGGATGAGGCGAAAACCCATATTCGCATCACCAACCAGATTTTCCCGCAGGCGATTTCGATCCCGATGAGCCGCGAGATGATCATCACCCAATGGCACGTGCCGATCGATGACAGGCACTGCTATTGGTACTCCATGTTCACCAGCTTTACCGATCCGGTGGATAAGGAGTTGATGCGCGCGCAGCGGTTGAAAGAACACCGCCTGCCGGATTATGCGCCGTTGAAGAACAAGCGGAACAACTACGGGTTCGACCCAGAGGAACAGCGCACCGAAACCTATACCGGTATGGGGATGGATATTAACGTGCATGACCAATGGGCGGTTGAAAGCCCCGGACCGATCTTTGACCGCACCCGTGAGCATCTGGGCAAGACCGACGTGGCGATCATTAAATACCGCCGCATGCTGCGGGCCGCGATTGCGGCGGTGAAGGACGGGCAGGAAGATACCCTGCCTATGCGGGGGGGCGTTGACCCGGCTGCGGTCTTTGGCCCGATTTCAAACGATACCATCGGGGACAAGGCCGCCTGGCGCGAGGTGTCCGCCACCAGCGATGCAGAGCGGCGGGCAGGCTGCGCAGATTGGGATGCAACGGTCAATCCGGCATGAGTGCGCTCAAAGACCGGATCGCTGACGGCAGTCTGGCACGGTTGGGCCTGTTGGACGCGGCTGGCATTGATCAATGCGCCGACGTGGTGGCACAGGCAGAGGCCGCCAATCTGGAAACCATCCGCGTCTTGTTCACCGACCAGCATGGTATCCTGCGCGGCAAGACGATTGTGGCCAGTGCCCTGCCTTCGCTGTTTGCAAACGGCATCGCTGCGCCTTCGACACTGTTGTTAAAGGACACCTCCCATCGCACCGTGTTTCCCGTCTGGCAGGCGGATGGCGCGGTTGCGGGCGGTATGCGCGGGGCAGGTGATATCCTGATGGTGCCGGACCCGGCAACCTTCCGCATCCTGCCGTGGTCGCCCCATTCTGCTTGGTTGTTGTGCGATTTGGCAGATGGTGCGGGCGGCATGTCGCCGTTTTGTACACGCGGTATTCTGCGGAAATCTGTTGAGGAACTGGCAGCGCAAGGGCGGGCCCTAGTTGTCGGGCTGGAGGTGGAATTTCACGTTTTTCGCAAACTCGATCCCAAGCTGGATCATGCCAGCGCGACCATGCCCGGCCAGCCGGCGCAAACTGAAAACCTCTCCCAAGGCTATCAGTTTCTGACAGAGACGGAGTATGATGCGCTTGAGCCGGTGATGGATGATCTGCGCCGTACCTGTGCGGGTCTGGGGCTGCCCATCCGGTCGATGGAAATCGAGATGGGGCCAAGCCAGTTCGAGTTCACATTTGATCCAGCCGATCCCATGACCCACGCTGATAACATGGTTATGCTGCGCACGGCGGTGAAACAGGTCTGCGCCCGTCAGGGGTTGCATGCCACGTTTATGTGCAAACCGAACCTGCCCAATGCCGTGGCAAGTGGATGGCATTTGCACCAGTCATTGATTGACGTTCAAACCGGGATGAACCTGTTTCAAGCGAAAGAGTATGCGCTGACGTTTGAGTGCAGCGGCTGGATTGCCGGGCTGCTTGCGCATGCGGCAGAAAGCTGTTTGCTCAGCACGCCAACAGTAAACGGATATAAACGCTATCAGCCACATCAACTGGCTCCGAACCGCATCGTTTGGGGGCGCGACAACCGTGGCGCGATGATCCGCGTTTTGACCAAACCGGATGACCCTGCCAGCCGGATCGAAAACCGCGTGGCAGAGCCTGCGGCCAACCCCTATCTGTTTTTTGCCAGCCAGATTGTGGCGGGTATGAACGGGATCGCCCAGCAGATGCAGGCCCCCAAGGCGGTAGAGGACCCTTATGATGCGGATGCTGCGCCCTTGCCGGGTAGTTTGCTTGCCGCGATTAATGCCTTTGAAGGCTCACCGCTTTACCGGATGGCATGGGGCGACGGGTTTGTGGATTATCTTTGCAAGATCCGGCGTGCGGAATGGGACCGCTATCATCTGACCGTTTCGCAGTGGGAACAGCAGGAGTATTTTGGTCTTTACTAGCGCGCTTGCATGACTCTGCCAGAAGATGTCTAAATCACGGCATAAATGAACAGGAGTTCTATTAATGGAAATGTGGTCTGGAAGTGTGGCGATTGTCACAGGTGGCGCATCTGGTCTGGGGGCTGCAACAGCGACAGCTTTGGCCGGTGCAGGGTTGAAAGTCGCGATCTTTGATCTGAACGCAGAGGCCGGAGAGGCACATGCGGCCAATCTGGGCGGGACCTTCCACAGCGTGGATGTGTCAAACGCCGAACAGGTCAAGGCGGCGATGGATGCGGTAAATGATCAGCTGGGCGCGCCACGGGTGTTGGTCAATTGCGCCGGAATCGGTCCGGCGGCCAAGACGGTCTCGCGCGGCGAACCTCATGATGCGGGGATGTTTGCCAAAGTGATTGGCATCAACCTGATCGGATCTTTCATCTGCGCCTCTGAAGCCGCATCGCGTATGGTCGCGCAAGACCCGATGGCCCCTGACGGTGCACGTGGTGTGATCATCAACACGGCTTCGGTTGCGGCCTATGAGGGGCAAGTCGGGCAGGTAGCCTATGCGGCTTCCAAAGGGGGGATTGTCGGAATGACCCTGCCGATGGCGCGTGATCTGGCGGATAAGGGTGTGCGGGTTTGCACCGTGGCACCGGGCTTGTTTCTGACACCGCTGTTGGAAGGGCTGCCGCAAGAGGTACAGGATTCGCTGGGCGCTCAGGTGCCGTTCCCATCGCGGCTGGGCCAGCCTGCGGAATATGGCAAGCTGGTGTGCCATATCCTTGATAACCCGATGCTGAACGGCGAGGTCATCCGCCTTGACGGCGCCATCCGCATGGCACCGCGCTAAAGTTGCGGCGTCGGCTCTACCGCCAGTTCGCGATCTGCTTCCGGTACGTTCAGGGTCGACCAAGTGTCGTCTCTGGGCGGCGGCGGCGGGGCGTCGCAGGATTGCTTGTGAATGTTCACCTTGGCGATAAAATTTGCCGAGATGGGCGCGGTGACAAACAGAAACGCCATGATCAGCAATTCATGCAATGACCCTTCACCCACCACATAGGAATGGATCATAGAAGCCAGCAACAAGGCCCCGATGCCGATGGTCCCGACCTTGGTCGGCGCATGCAGCCGCGTCATTGAATCGTTGAATTTCAACAGACCGATGGTGCCCACCAGCGCAAAACCCGCGCCAATCAACAGGCAGATGCCAACCAGATATGTGCCGATAATTTCAAAGCTCATTCGATGATGTCCCCCCGCAGCACAAACCGCGCATAGGCGACGGTTGAAACAAAGCCCAGCATGGCAACAATCAACGTCGCCTCGAAATAGATCTGTGTGCCCTGTGCGATCCCCAGCAGCACAACCAGACCGATGGCATTCACCACCATCGTGTCCAGTGCCAGAATGCGGTCGCCAACAGAGGGGCCGATGACCAATCGGATCATCGACATAATCTGTGCCATCACAATGCCGATAAATGCCAGTTTAAAGGCGATATCCATAAAGTCGGTTGCAGCGTTCATAGGAAAATCTCCTTCAGCCGGCGTTCATAGCGGTCCTTGATCCCGTCGCGCTCCCCATCGGGATCTTCGGTGTGCAGCACATGCACCAGCAGGCTGTGGCCCTCATCCGACAGATCCGCGGACACTGTGCCCGGGGTCAGGGTGATGGTGCCGGCCAGCACGGTGATGGCTTCTGGCGCAGTCAGATCCAGCGGAATGATGATCCAGGCCGGTTTCAGTGCAGCATTGGGCTTTGTCAGTACGATCCATGCCACCTGAATATTGGCGATGATAATATCCCAAAGCACAATCATGGCATAGCTGAACAACCGTCCCAGATGCACGCCACCGGGCCGTTCAGGCCACCAGATTGCTGTGGCCTTGGTGATCACAATCCCAAGGATCACACCAAAAAGCGCCATTCCGGCAGAGAATTCATTTTGCAGCAAGATCCAGACCACTGCCAGCAGCACGGTCAACAGCGGATGGGGGAAAAGCCAGCGGAAGGCGCGGGTCATGTCAGTGCTCCTCCTTTGTGGGTTTGCTTAGCTTGCCGGGGGTGTCCAAAACGGTTGAAACATAAGGCTCTGGCGCGAATAGCTGCGCCGAGGTCTGTTCAACATAGGAATAGGCCGGACCAGCAAAAACCGTATGGGCGACAAGCAATGTCAGCAAGCCACCAACCGCAACATAGGACAGGGCGGCGGGTGCCGGTTCCGGCGATGTGTCGTCGCCGTGGGGGATGCTCTTGGCCTTCCAGAACAGGGTTGAACCCGCCCGCGAGAACCCCACAACGCTGATCAGGCTTGACCCCAGCACCACGGCCCAGATCCATACTGCCATGTTGCCCTCGAATCCGGCATCAAGGATCAACAGCTTGCCAATGAACCCGGATAACGGCGGCAGGCCCGCCATGGCAATTGCGGCAAGGAAAAACATCGCCGATGTCAGCGGCGCGCCGGATACCGATGGCATTGCGGTCAATTCCAGTGAAGGGCGTCCGGCCCGCACCAGATCCGCAATTAGGAACAGTGCCGCTGCCGCCAATGTGGAATGTACGATGTAATAAAGCGCGGCAGCGATCCCTGCCGGGGTGAACATGGCAATCGCTACCATCACCATGCCCATCGACCCGATGACGGAGAAAGCCACCAGACGGTCCAGTTTTTTCGCGGCCAACACACCAATCATCCCAATCGCCAGCGACAGCAGGGCGGCAGGCATCAGCCAGACCGAATGCAGACCGTCGGTTGCAGCCAGCTCTGGAGGGAAGATCAATGTATATACCCGGATGATCGCATAGGCTCCGACCTTGGTCATGATCGCAAACAGGGCGGCAACGGGGGCAGGTGCTTCGGCATAGCTGGAGGGCAGCCAGAAGTGCAACGGTACAACCGCGGCTTTGATCGCAAAGACCATCAGCAGCAGCACCGCAGCAACGCGGATGCCGACAGTGTCACCGGCATCAATCAGTGCCACACGCTGGGCCAGATCGGCCATGTTCAGCGTGCCGGTCTGCGCATAAATCGCCCCCAGCGCGAACAGGAACAGGGTCGAGCCGATCAGGTTGAACAGCACATATTGCACGCCGGCCCGCAGGCGCAGGTTGCCCCCGCCATGAATCATCAACCCGTAAGAGGCGATCAGCAGCACTTCGAAGAACACAAACAGGTTGAACAAATCGCCGGTCAGAAAGGCCCCCATGATGCCCATCAGCTGAAACTGGAACAGCGCATGGAAATGCCAGCCACGTTTGTCCCAATTCGACCCGATGGCATAAAGCAGCACAAACAGCGCCAGCACCGAGGTCAGCAGGATCATCAAGGTCGACAGGCGGTCCCCGACCAGTACAATGCCAAAAGGCGCGGCCCAGTCGCTGAGTTGATAGAGCGTCACCGTGCCGTCTGAAGCCTGCCAGGCAAGCCCGGCGCTGATGGCAATCAGCGACAGCACACCGGCAATGGAAAACACCCGCTGGATCACAAAGTGATAGCGCGCCGCCAGCACGATGAACGGGGCCAGCAGGGCGGGCAGGATAACCGGGGCAATGATCCAGTGCATCATGATGTTTCCTCCCCGGATGTCTCGGCTGCGGGATCATTCACCCTGTCATCATCGCCGCCCAGATAGGCCCCCAGACCAATCATCACCACCACGGCTGTCATGCCGAATGAGATCACAATCGCGGTCAGGACCAATGCCTGCGGCAGGGGATCGGTGTAGCGCGTGGCTTCTGTCAGGATGGGCGGTGCGCCAACGGTTAACCGCCCAGAGGCAAAGAGGAACACGTTCACCGCATAGGTCAGCAACGACATGCCCATGATCACTGGAAAGGTGCGCAGGCGCAGCACCAGATACATACCGGCAGCCGTCAGAATGCCAATGGCCGAAGCGACAAGAAGTTCAAGGCCCATGTTACACGCCCTCCCGTTTCGGGTTACCCGGATCAGCGGGGTCGTATTCCTCGCGTGAGGGGTCAATGTCCATAGGATGTTCGTTTTCCGTCATATGGCTGCGCCGGGCCAGTCTGGAGAAGCTTTCGAGGGACAGCATCACCGCACCGACCACCGCAAGGAATACACCCAGATCAAACAGGGCAGCTGTTGCCAGCTCGAACTTTTCGAATGGCGGGATGCGCACATAGGTGAAATCCGAGGTCAGGAAAGGTTTGCCAACAAACCATGACCCGATACCGGTCAAACCGGCAATCAGCACACCGGCACCAATCACACCGTGATAGGGATAGCGCAACCGCGCCGAGGTCCAGTTAAAGCCGCTGGCCATATATTGCATCACCACGCCAATCGACACGATCAAGCCTGCGATAAACCCGCCACCGGGTTCATTGTGCCCGCGCCAGAAGATGTAAAACCCGACCAGCATCACCAAAGGCATCAACACACGTGTCAGCACGACCATCATCATTGGATGCATGTCACCGGCGCGCGGCTGGTCCGGTTTGCGGTTCAGCAGGCGGGCGCGCACGGGCCCGTCCAGCAGCGTCTCGGTCAGCGCATAGATCAGCAGGGCCGCAATACCGAGCACGATGATCTCGCCAAAGGTGTCAAAGCCACGGAAGTCGACAAGAATCACGTTGACCACATTGGTCCCACCGCCGCCCTTATAAGAGTTAGCGAGGTGGAACTCGGATATCGACGGTGCCACCGCATCCCGCAGCAAGAAGTGATAGGACATGGCAAAGGTCGCCAGACCAGCCGCAATCGCAACCACCGCATCGCGCATCCGTCGCAGGACGGTGCTTTCGACGGGGGTGCGGTTGGGCAGGAAATTCAAGGCGAGCAGCAGCAGGATGATCGTTACCACCTCAACGGTGATTTGCGTCATCGCCAGATCCGGCGCGCTGAACAGAACAAATCCGACAGAAACCATCAGCCCGACAATCCCGATCAGGATCAGCGACAACAGGCGGTTGCGGTGCAGGAACACCAGCCCCAGTGTTGCGGTGACCAGCATTGTCCAGCCAGCGATCTCGACCGGTCCGGCGCTTTGGGAAACGCGGGTTGCGGCACCGACGGTGCCAGTTGCCCATGCGTGATACCCGATGGCCGTGATCGTGACCGCGGCAATCGCCGCATATCGTGAAAACGCACCGTTGTGCAGGCCGTGGATCAATCCGCGCGACAGGGCCGCGGCTGCTTCGATCAGGGCCTCAAAGATGACCTTGGCTTCAGGGCGCGGGGCCGCGTCCCATGCCTTAAGCAGCGGCTTGAACAGGGCCAGAACAATCAAGCCGCCAATAACTGCGGCGATGGACATATAGAGTGCCGGCACCAGCCCGTGCCAGATTTTGAAATGCGCGGTGGGTACCGCGGCCACGTCACCCAGCAGGGAAGCGGTGACGATTTTGACAAATGGTTCGGCCAGAAACGGCGCACAGCCGATCATCACAACCAGCACTACCAGCAGCGCGGGTGGACCCCACATGCCAAAACCGGGATCGTGGGGATGGGCCGGATAATCGTCGCGTTTGGGACCAAGGAAGGTGTGGCTGATCAGGCGGAAACAATAGGCGGCAGAGAACAGAGAGCCGACAACAGCAAGCGTCGGCACCAACCAATCTGAACCGAAAAGCACCGTGTGATGCGCCTCTTCCAGCATCATTTCTTTGGACAGGAAACCGTTCAGCAACGGAATTCCCGCCATGGACAGGGCTGCAAGGGTGACAATGCCAAAGGTGATTGGCATCAGATGGCGCAGCCCGCCCAACCTGCGGATATCGCGGGTGTGGGTTTCGTGATCGACAATCCCCGCAGACATAAACAGCGCGGCCTTGAAGGTGGCGTGGTTGAGGATGTGAAATATCGCCGCCATCGCGCCAAAGGCAGTGCCGGTGCCGAGCAGCATGGTGATCAGCCCCAGATGGCTGACCGTGGAAAATGCCAAAAGCGCCTTGAGGTCATGTTTGAACAGGGCAATCACCGCCCCCAGAACCATGGTGATCAGACCGGCGCTGGTCACAATCACAAACCACTCCGGCGTGCCTGACAGGACCGGCCAAAGCCGTGCCATCAGGAAAATCCCGGCTTTCACCATGGTTGCCGAATGCAGATAGGCGGAAACCGGGGTGGGGGCAGCCATGGCGTGGGGCAGCCAGAAGTGGAACGGGAACTGCGCCGATTTGGTGAAACAGCCCAGCAGGATCAGGATCAGCGCTGGCAGGTAAAGCGGGCTGGCCTGAATGACCTCCCGGCTTTGCAGGATGACGCTCAGGTCGTAGCTGCCTGCGATATTGCCCAGAATCAGCATGCCCCCAATCAGCGCAAGCCCCCCCATGCCAGTAACGGTCAGCGCCATACGCGCGCCCTGACGTCCCTCGGGCAGATGTTTCCAATAGCCGATCAGCAGGAAGGAGGACAGCGATGTCAGCTCCCAGAATACCAGCAAAACCAATATGTTGTCGGATAGGACGATCCCCACCATCGCGCCCTGAAACAACAGCAGATAGGTGAAGAACTCACCCATGTTGTCATCACGTGACAGGTAAAACCGTGCATAGGTGATGATCAGCAGGCCGATGCCCAGGATCAGCAGGGCAAAGAAGAACCCCAGCCCGTCCAGCATGAGGTTCACATTCATGCCCAGCGATGGCAGCCAGTTCACCCCGGTTGTCACGACCTCCCCGGCCAGCACAGCAGGCAGATTGGTCAACAACCCGATAAATGCGGCAAGCGTAACAGTGAAGGTGACGCCGGCACAGGCCTGACGCCCCGCATTGTTCATGAGACCGGGCAGCAATGCGCCCAGGAAGGGCAGGGCGACGACAAGGAAGAGGGACACGCGAACTCCTGACCAGGACCTTAAGACATCGTCCATATTTGTGGCAAAAAGCGCGGTTTCTCAAGGGCAACCGACCCAGAAGAGGTCGAATTTTAGGATCGAGGGACGATTTACTGGCTGTGGTGGCGCACCGCGCCTCAAGACAGCCGGTCTTTGACCTTTGCCAGCAGCGTATCCGAGGCTTTGGCAAGCAAGGACACATCCGATCCGCAGGCGACAAAGCTGAACCCCTCGTTTAACAGCTCAGCGGCAAAATCCGGGTCCAGTACCAATGTGCCGACGGGTACACCCATCGCCATCAGTTTCTTTGCGGCGGGTCTGATCAGGTCCCAGACTTCGGGGTCCATCGGTTTGCCCAGCTTGCCAATGTCTGCGGCAATATCCGCAGGCCCGAAAAAGATCCCCGACACGCCCGCAACCGCGCCGATCTCCTCGGCACGGGCCACGGCGGCGGCGGATTCCAGTTGCAGCAGGACAGTGGTTTCATCCTCAACCCGCGCCACATAGTCGGTAACACGCCCGAATTTATTGGCCCGCATCGCGCCGGAAACCCCGCGCGTGCCATGGGGTGGATAACGGGTGCTGGCCACGGCCTGTTCGGCCTCTTTCACCGTCTGGATCATCGGAAACAGCAATCCGCGTGCGCCCAGATCCAACAGGCGTTTGACAATCACCGGGTTGTTCCACTCTGGCCGCACGATGGGAGTGGTGCCGGTATCGGCAAACCCCTGCAATTGCCCCATCACCGTCATATAATCGTTTGGCGAATGCTCCATATCGATCAACGCCCAGTCGAAACCCGCAGGGCCGGTAACCTCAACCGCAAAGGGGCTGCACAGGCTGATCCAGAGGCCCAGCTGTTTCTCGCCAGAGGCAAGGGCGCGGGTAAAGCGGTTGGGCGCAAGTTTCATCAGATGGTTTCCCCCTTGGCGATAGCGTTCTGCACCGCTGCAATATCGGCGTTGCTCAATCCATAGTCCTGTGCCGCAGTCTGGGCCGAGATGTATCCCCGCGCAAGGTCGCGCATCACGCTTTCTCTGGGCCGCTCAGCAGGATCGCCGTAGCCGCCGCCACCGGGAAAGGCCATCATCACCTTGCGGCCATGGGTCACCAGTTGCTTGCCCTTGCCATACATCTTGCCCCCGTCATCTTGGGCGATGGTTGTGGGCGCACCGGCCCCGCCGCCGCGCCGTCCTTGGGCGGGGTGATCCACGCGGTCGAACATGGCCTGAATGTCGAACTCATGACCTTCGCGCGCGCCAACCACCATATATTGCCCCAGACCGCCGCGCTGTTTGCCGCTGCCGCCTGAATCAGGACGCAGTTCCTTGCGCCAGATGATCACCGGGCCTGCATGTTCCGTGGCCTCCACCGGCATTGTCATCACGCCGGAGGGGAAGGCGGTGGCGTTCAGCCCGTCAAATTCCGGTCGCGCCCCCGATCCGCCAGAGTTGAAGGTCAGCACCTCGCGGCGCACGGCGTCCGCCGGGGCAGGTGCGTCCATGCGCGGGCGCAGGGAGACCTGGAAGTTGCACAGACATCCGGCACCCTCAGCTGGCACGAGATCCGGCACGATCTTGTCAAAGGCGTTGAACACCACGTCAGGGATGAAATGGCCCACGATATGGCGCAGGGCCACGGGTGCGGGATGCAGGGCATTAACGATGGTATTGTCAGGGGCCGCAATCTCGAACGGCGCAAGCGAGGCCGCGTTATTGGGAATTTCCGGCGCAATCGCAACCTTCAGCGCGTAGCAGGCATAGGCCTTGGCATAGACCAGCGGACAATTGATGCCCTTGCGATCAAGGCCCGAGGTGCCCGCGAAATCGGACAGAATGCGGTCTTCTTCAATGCTCAATGTGACCTTAAGGGTGATCGGAGCGGAAAACCCGTCGATTGTCATTTCACCCGAGGCTTGGGTGCGCGGCAAGGCGGCGATCCGTTCCAGCGTGGCCCGGCGGGAGTTTTCAAGGATGAAAGAGGCGATGCCGTCCAATGTGTCCAGTTCGAACTCCTGCATCATGTCGATCAGGCGGCGATGGCCGATTTCGTTACAGGTGGTCAGCGCGTAAATGTCGCCGATCAGCTGGTCAGGTTCGCGCACATTGCCACGGATGATCCGCACAAGGGTTTGATCCACCTCCCCCGCATCGGCGAATTTCATGATGGGCAGATACAGACCTTCTTCATAAACGCTCGCCGCATCGGCACCAAAGCCGCGCCCGCCGATGTCGACGATATGCGCGGTGCAGGCAAAGAACCCGACCAGCACATCATTGTGAAACGAGGGTGTAACCATGGTGATGTCATGCAGGTGGCCGGTGCCTTCCCACGGATCATTGGTGATATAGACATCCCCTTGGGTGATGTTCTGCCGTCCGATCCGCCGGATGAAATGCGCCACCGCATCGGCCATTGCGTTCACATGCCCCGGTGTGCCAGTCACCGCCTGCGCCAGCATCTGACCATGGGTGTCATAGACCCCGGCGGACAGGTCACCCGCCTCGCGAACCGAGGTGGAAAATGCGGTGCGCACAAGAGCTTGCGCCTGTTCCTCAACCACAGAGATCAGACGGTTCCACATGACCTGATAGGCGACGTTTGAATGTTGTTTTACCATGGGTTCAGCCTTTCACAGTCACGTCGATGCAGCCGTCGGGCTGGCGGATTGCCTTGCGGCTGGTGGGAAGGATGATGGTGGTTTCATCCTCGGTGATGATCGCGGGGCCTTGTGCCTCCGTGCCTTCTGCCATTTCATCCCGAAGGATGACCGCACTGTCCTGAAATCCGGCCAAAGCAGGATCGAACATCGGGCGGCGCGTGGTGACGGCCGCCGCGCCTTTGGCGGATGCGGTGGTCACTTTGGCAACCTGTTCGGGCGGTGTTGTGGCATTGGCGGACCAGACGGTGATTTCAATGTCCAACCCTTCAACCGTGCGGCCAAACAGTTTGGCGTAGTCTTCGGCGAACAACCGTTCGAATGTCTCGGCATCAGGGTTGGCGGCTTGTTCTGCCGTCAGGACAATCGGGATTTCCCAGCCCTGTCCGGCATAGCGCATATAGGCTTTGAACTCTGACAGAATGGTCGCATCAGGCGCGCAATTGCGCACAAACCCTGTGGCTTCGCCTTGTAATTCACCCAGCAGGGCCTTGATCTTGCCTGCGTCGAAATCCGACAGGCGCATATAGACGGATCGGTTTGCCTCAAAGCTGAAAGGCGCGCGCAGAAAGCCGATGGCGGATCCGACACCGGCACCCGGCGGCACCAGTAAACGATCAACGTCCAGCTTTTCACAAAGCCGCCCGGCATGCAGCGGGGCCGCGCCACCAAAGGCGATCATGGTGTATTCCGACAGGTCTTCGCCATTCTCGACCGCATGCACCCGTGCGGCATTGGCCATGTTTTCATCGACAACCTCGGCCAGACCAAAGGCGGATGTCGCCGCGTCCATATCCAGCACATCCCCCAGAACAGAGGTCAGGGCACTTTCGGACCCGGCAGTGTCCAGCTTGATCGACCCGCCGGCAAAATTGTCGGGGTCCAGTTTGCCCAGCACCAGATCGGCATCGGTTACCGCGGGTTTGGCACCGCCACGCCCATAGCAGGCCGGCCCCGGTTCCGATCCGGCACTTTCCGGCCCAACCCGGATCTGGCGCATGGCATCCACATGGGCCAGCGATCCGCCGCCGGCACCAATCTCGACCATATCGATCACGGGGATCGATATCGGCATACCGGAACCCTTTTTGAAACGGTAGGTGCGGGCCACTTCAAACACGCGGCTGGTTTTCGGGGTCTGGTTCTTGATCAGGCAAATCTTGGCTGTGGTGCCGCCCATGTCGAAGGACAATACCTTGTCCAAACCATAGCGCGCCGCAATATGCGCCGCAAAAACCGCACCACCCGCAGGACCGGATTCGACCAGCCGCACGGGGAATTCAGCAGCGCTTTCAATCGAGATAATCCCGCCACCGGAGTGCATCAGGAAAATATTGCAGGCGACACCTTCATCCTGAAGGCGGCCCTCAAGACGGCCCAGATAGGATTTCATCAGGGGTTTGATATAGGCATTCGCCACAACCGTGTTGAAGCGTTCATATTCGCGCATCTGTGGCGAGACTTCGCAAGACAGGGACACCATGGCCTCGGGCATCATCTCTGCCAGTACCTCACGCACCATCTGTTCATGGGCGGGGTTCAGATAGGAATGCATCAGCCCCACGGCGACACTTTCAAACCCTGCGGTCTTGATCTGTGCCACGACGTCTTCAACATCGGACCTTTCCAGCGGGATCAGCACATCACCCCGCGCATCAACGCGTTCCGCCACGGTATAGCGCATCTGGCGCGGCAACAGCGGTTCGGGCAGGGTGAGGTTCAGATCATATTGTTCAAACCGCGACTCCGTACGCATTTCAATGACATCACGGAACCCTTCGGTGGTGATCAGCGCTGTCTTGGCCCCGCGCCGTTCGATCAGCGCATTGGTGGCGAGGGTTGTGCCGTGAATGATCTGGGTGATGGCCTGTGGCGTGACGCCCGCCTTGGCACAGACCTGATGCATCCCGTCGATAATCGCGTTTTCAGGTGCAGCATAGGTGGTCAGCACTTTGGTAGAAAAGGAGGCCCCGTCGACTTCAAGCACCACATCAGTGAAGGTGCCGCCGATATCCACGCCTAGCCGGACAGATGATTTTTGCATGTTGGAACTCCCGATTTTCACGGAGCATAGAAAGCGGGGTTATATAGATGCAAATTATTATATTCTATCGCAGTGATCACTTGGTTTGATCTAAAGGCATTCCCTCAAAGCCTGCTGCACAAGAGGCTGCAATCTCTGCGGCGTCCCGTACAAATGTCGCTGCCCGTTCCGCGTGATACCGCGCGGCAACCCGCAGCGGGCTGGGCCGCCAGCTATGGGGGATTTCGCTTAAACTGCCCTCTGACAGATGCTGTGCCAGTAAGGCGCGGGGCAGCACCGCGATGCCAAGGCCATCCATCGCCATATGCATCGCGGCGGACAGGCTGTTGGAGGGCACAATGCGCATGGCCCCTGCGGATTTGGTGTCAAAATGTTCCACAACTTCCAGATAGGCTTGGGTATGGCGGGTATGGGTCAGGATGGGGTGTTTGATCAACGCCGCTTGGGTGACATCATTGGCATCCAGTTGCTGCGCAAGGGCGGGAGCTGCAACCCAGACATAGCCGTAGTTCCCGATATCAATATTGCCGCTGGTCGCTGTGCCAAAAGGGGCAGTCTGAAGTGCCAGGTCAAGCGTATTTGATACAAGTTCACGATCAAGGTTGCGCGACAGATCAACGGTTAATTCAACAGATACATTGGGGTAGACCTCTTTCAGACGCACGATCAAAGGGCGCAGCCATGTGGCCGCCACCAATTCGGTCACCCCTAGGCGCAGACGGTCGTCGACCAAATCGGGCCGTCCGGCGATTTCGATCATCCGGGTGGCTTCCTGCAAAATGATCCGCGCCTGTGCCAATACCTCACTGCCGCGCGGGGTCATGCGCACGGACCCAGCATCGCGCAGCATCAAGGGCAGGCCAAGGGTGGTCTCAATCCCGGCAATCCGCGCAGAGATATTTGGTTGCGTGGTGTTCAGATGATGGGCGGCTTTGCGAAAGCTGCCCAGATCCGCAACCCAGACCAATGCTTCAAGTTGTTTCAGAGTAAAATGGTGACTGATCATCGGGGGCCTTTTGCGCTGCGTCAGCAAGTGACTGCGCCCCGATTATGATCATGTCAATTATTCATTTGCGCCTTGGTTGATCCTGAATTCTGATCATGTGCGCCGATTTGTGGCAAGGATTGCCTTTGCGCCACATCCGGAAGATGCGGCGCAAAAGGGGTTTGAAATCAGGTTTCTTCCGGGGCCAGTGTGCCGACAGTAACCTCCAGCGTGACCGGTTTACCGCGTCGCAGCACGGTGATTTCGGTGGTTTCCTCCGGTGTGGTTGTGGCCACGGCGCGGGTCAGGTCGCGCAGCTCGTTAACGGGGGTGCCTGCAAATGCGGTGATGATGTCACCTTTCTTCAGACCGGCGGTTTCTGCGGGGCTGTCCTTGCTGACCGCCTCGATCACCGCGCCTTTTGGGGCGTCATACCCCAGCACGGCGGCGACCTCTTCGGTCATCGGGCGGATGTTCACGCCCAGCCAGCCACGGGCGATCAACCCGTCGTCCGCCAGATCAGCAACAACCGTCTGCACCAGATCCGAAGGCACGGCAAAGCCGATCCCGACAGAACCGCCCCCCGGTGAAATGATGGCGGTGTTCACGCCAATCACATTGCCGGCATTGTCAAACAATGGCCCACCGGAGTTGCCCCGGTTGATCGCTGCATCCGTCTGGATGAAATCGTCAAACGGGCCGGAACGGATGTCGCGCGACAGGGCGGAAATGATACCGGAGGTGACGGTGCCCCCCAATCCGAAGGGGTTGCCGACGGCAACAACCTCATCCCCGACACGCAGGTCTTTTGAGGTGCCAAAAGCCACCGTTGGCAGGTCCACATCTGCGGTAACCTTCAGCACGGCAATATCGGTCAGCGGGTCGCTGCCGACCACCTCTGCTTCAAAACTGCGCCCGTCTGCCAGCTTGACCTTCACGGTTTCGGCCCCGTCGACAACGTGGTGGTTGGTGACGATCTGCCCGTCCGCCGAGATGACAAAGCCAGAGCCAAGCCCCTGCTGCGGTTGCGATGGACCGGGTGTCAGCCCCTCAAAATGGCGGCGCAGTTGCGGCGGCAGGTTTTGGGGCAACGCCCCCCGTGCCGGGGTCGCCTTGGCAGTGACTTCGATAAACACCACGGCGGGGGATACCGCTTCGACCAGATCGGCGTAGCCACCGGCGGGCACCGCAAAGGCGGGTGCGGGGGGCAGTGTCAGGGCCGAGGCCGAAATCAATGCGGCAGTCAGCGCTGCGGTGGTGGAACGGGCGGAAAATTTCACTAAGGATCGCATGGGAATGCCTCGTTGTTATCGTTGATGAGGCTGATATGAGGCACCAGCTTTACAGAGAAATTGGGCGGCCTATACAAATTTGTAAGGCGCTCTGCCGTCTGGCGGCCCGCGCCTATATAAAGGGCGCAGAACAAGGGTTGGACGGCACGAATGAAACTATTGGTTGTTGAAGATGATGCCACCACAGGCAGCTACATCGCGCGGGGGTTGCGTGAAGAGGGACATGTGGTGGACCTTGTGGCGAACGGCAGGGATGGGCTGATTGCCGCGACCTCTGGTGGCTATGAGGTGATCGTGCTGGACCGGATGCTGCCCGAGGTGGATGGTTTGACACTGCTCAAAACCCTGCGCGGGGCGGGGACATTGACACCGGTTCTGTTGCTGACCGCGCTGGGCGAGGTTGAGGACCGGATCGAGGGGTTGCAGGCCGGGGCGGATGATTATCTGGCCAAACCCTTTGCCTTTGGCGAACTGTCCGCGCGTGTTGCCGCCTTGGCCCGCAGGCCACAGGCGTTGGAGGCGGAAACAGTGCTGAAGGCGGCGGACCTTGAGATGAACCTGATCACCCGCAAGGTGACACGGGGGGAGGTGGAAATTGACCTTTTGCCGCGCGAATTCGCGTTGCTTGAACACCTCATGCGCCGCAAGGGGCGGGTGCAGACCCGCACGATGCTTTTGGAAAGTGTTTGGGACATCGGGTTTGATCCCGGCACCAACGTGGTTGAAACCCATGTCAGCCGGTTGCGCGCCAAGGTGGACAAACCGTTCCGCCGGGAGTTGATCGAGACCGTGCGCGGTGCGGGCTACAGGATCGTGGCGTGACGCGATTGCGCCATATCTGGCGGTCGATGCCCCTACGGCTGGCAATCTTGCTGGTGGCATTGTTTGCGACGGTCAGCTTGTTGAGCCTCGCGGCCAGCTACGCCGTGACCCAATCCTCGTTTGAGGAGACCATCCGCGCGGATCTGCAACAGGATCTGGCCGGGTTTCGTGCGGCCCCCTCTGCACGCGCGGTGGCGCAGCTGGTCGAGGCGGAATCCCGCGCTGCGGATCCGGGCCGGTTGATCCTAAGCTATGTCGCGCGCGATGGGCGCATATATGGCAATGGCGCGATTGCGCAGGACGAGGGCGGGTTTCACATCTTTTCGCTGAACCCTGAACGTGCAGAGTTCGAGGGGGAATATCTGTCCCTGACCAACCCGCTTTATGGTGGTGTGATAACCATCGCACGCAGCCGCGCAGAGATTGTCGCGCTGCGCGGGGTGTTTGTGAATATTCTGTTGATCAGCCTGCTGCCCACGGTGCTGATTGCCCTGTCGGGGGGGCTAATCCTTGCGCGGCGCTCCAAACGTCATGTTGAAGTTGTCGGGGCCGCATTGGATAAGATGACCAGTGGTGATCTGGGCGCAAGGGTGCAGATCGGTCCGCGCTGGTCGGATGATCTGGTGCGGATCGGCGGGAAGCTGAATCAGATGGCTGCGGCGCAAGAGGCGCAGATGGGGGCGCTGCGGGATGTCACGTCGGATATTGCCCATGACCTTCGTACCCCGCTGCAACGGGTAGCATTATATGTACAGGATCTGTCGGACAGGGTCGCCGATGATCCCGAATCGGCGGTGCTGGCGGGCAAGGTTCAGGGTGAAGTGGACGGCATGACCCATGTTTTTCACGCGCTGTTACAGCTGGCACAGGTCGAGGCGGGCTCTCCCAAAGCGCGGTTTGAAACGGTGGATCTGACGCAGGTTTGTCGCAAGGTTGTTGAGTTATTTGAGGATAGCGCCGTGGCCAGCGGCCACGACCTTTCCCTTGATCTGGTGGCTGAACCGCTGTCGCTGCAAGGAGACCGGGCCTTGCTGGGGCAGATGGTGTCGAACCTGATTGAAAATGCCCTGCGCCATACGCCCAGCGGCACAGAGATCACCGTGTCCCTGCGGGGACAGGAGGGGGCGGTGGTCTTGCAGGTTGCTGACACTGGTCCGGGCATTCCGGCAGATGAACGCGGTAAGGTCCTGCAGCGGCTTTATCGTTTGGACCGCAGTCGTCAGACGCCGGGCCATGGCCTTGGCTTAAGCCTTGTTCAGGCGGTGGCCGGGCTGCACGGGGCGCAGTTGTCGTTGCAGAACAATGCGCCGGGGTTGCGGGTGGATGTGCGCTTCCCGACCAAGGTCGGGTAAAATTGTCCCGCGCATGGCTTGTCATTCGCGGCGTGCTCTGAGCATTTTCAGGGGTGAGATCAGACAAGGACCAAACCCATGCGCGCCATGCAAGTCACCGCTTATGACCAACCGCTTTCGATGCAGGAAATCGACATGCCAAGGCCAAGGGCGGGTGAGGTGCTGGTCAGGATTGATGCCTGCGGGATGAATTTTGGCGATACTCTGATGATCAAGGGCACCTATCAGGAGAAACCGCCCCTGCCGTTCACCATCGGCATGGAACTGGCCGGTACGGTGACCGAGGTGGGTGCTGATGTCACAGACCTTGCCAAGGGGCAGCGGGTGGCTGCCTACGCCGGGATTGGCGGATTGGCTGAATATGCCGCGATACCTGCCGAAATTTGCGTGCCGATCCCGGATGAAATGCCGTCGGTCGACGCGGCCGCCTTTTTGATCGCCTATGGCACCAGCCATGTGGCGCTGGACTATCGGGCAGGGCTGAAGGCGGGCGAAAGCCTGTTGGTGCTGGGGGCCTCCGGTGGTGTGGGGCTGACGGCAGTGGAATTGGGCAAGCTGATGGGCGCGGAGGTCATCGCCTGCGCGCGCGGCGCTGAAAAGCTGCAGGTGTGCAAGGCCGCCGGCGCGGACCACCTGATTGATTGTGAAACCGATGATATTCGCGCCATCGTCAAGGAGTTGGGCGGCGCTGATGTGGTTTATGACCCGGTTGGCGGGGACCAGTTCAAAGCCGCGATGCGGGCCTGCAATCCAGAGGCGCGGCTGCTGCCGCTTGGCTTTGCTAGTGGTGAGGTGCCGCAAATCCCTGCAAATATCCTGCTGGTCAAGAACCTGACCGTGATCGGGCTCTATTGGGGTGCCTATGCCAAGCTGCGCCCCTCGGTCTTGACCGACAGTTTCAAAACCCTGTTTGACTGGTATGTTGCGGGCAAGCTAAGCCCCCATGTCAGCAACGTTCTGCCGCTGGATCGTGCAAATGACGCGCTTGATCTCTTGCGCAGGCGTGAAGCCACGGGCAAGGTTGTGGTCCAGATCGCCTGACCACCCGCATTTTAGGAGCCACGCCCATGCAAATGTCCGACACCCGCCAGATTGCTGTCCCGCCCGCGCAGGTCTATGCCGCGCTGTTGGATCCTGAAATGTTGAAAAACTGCGTGCCCGGTGCGCAAGAGGTTACCGGTTCGGTGGAGGAAGGTTTTACCGCCACTGTGGTTCAGAAAGTTGGACCAGTGAAGGCAACCTTCAAAGGGGAGGTAACCATTTCCGATCTGGTGCCTGACACCTCGTTGAAAATTGACGGTACGGGCAAAGGGGGGGCTGCGGGTTTTGCCAAGGGCGGTGCGGAAGTGCGGCTGGTTGGCAAGGATGGCGGCACAGAGCTGACCTATGATGTGGAGGCCAAGGTGGGCGGCAAGCTTGCCCAATTGGGCAGCCGGATCATTGACGGTTTTGCCAAAAAGATGGCGGACCAGTTTTTCCAGAACCTGCAATCCACACTGGAGGGCCCTGCGGATGATGTGGCGGACGCCGGTGAAGAGGCCCCGGCGAAAAAAGGCTGGTTTGGGCGCTCAAAAGAGTAAACGCACCTGTTTACTCCTGAACATCCGGTCTAGGATGTGGGCCGGAATAAGGACGACAGCATGCGGAACATAGTCGAGATCAAAGACCTCAAGAAATCCTATAAGGGTGGTTTTGAGGCGCTCAAGGGTGTCACACTGGACATTCGCGAAGGCGAAATTCTGGCGCTTCTCGGACCGAATGGCGCTGGAAAAACAACTCTGATTTCAACGGTTTGCGGAATTACCACGGCCAGTTCGGGGACGGTTGCGGTTGGCGGGCATGACATCAAGGATGATTATCGCGCAGCGCGCTCGATGATCGGGCTGGTGCCGCAGGAGATCAATCTGGAACCCTTTGAGCGGGTGATCAACACAGTGCGGTTTTCACGCGGGTTGTTTGGCAAAGCGGGTGATGATGGCACCATGGAGAAAGTCCTGCGCCAGCTGTCGCTCTGGGACAAGAAAGACAGTCAGATCAGAGAGCTTTCGGGCGGCATGAAGCGGCGCGTTTTGATTGCCAAGGCGCTGTCACATGACCCGCGGGTGTTGTTTCTGGATGAACCCACTGCTGGCGTTGACGTGGAGCTTCGCAAGGACATGTGGGAAATTGTTGCAGGGCTGAAGGCGGCGGGTGTGACGATCATCCTGACCACCCATTACATTGAAGAAGCCGAGGCCATTGCCGACCGTGTCGGGGTGATTGCCAAGGGTGAGCTGATGCTGGTTGAGGATAAGGACAAGCTGATGGCCCGGATGGGCCAGAAGGAGCTGGAGGTGCAGCTGAGTGCTCCGCTTTCAGAGATCCCACCGGCCTTGCAATCAGACGACCTGCGCCTATCGAAAGACGGGGCGTTGATCTACACCTATGACACACGCGCCGAACGGACAGGCATCACATCCCTGCTGGCCGCTGTTGCCAAAGAGGGGCTGACCCTGCGCGATCTGGTGACGCGCCAATCCAGTCTTGAGGAGATATTTGTGAACCTTGTCCATAAGGGTGACCCCAAGACCGGCGCGGAGGATGCGGCATGAACTGGACAGCGGTAATATCCATCTACCTGTTTGAAATGCATCGGTTCTTCCGCACGATTGCACAAAGCTTTCTTGCGCCGGTTATTTCGACTTCGCTGTATTTTGTGGTCTTCGGGGCGGCCATCGGCAGCCGCATTCAAGAGGTTGACGGGGTAAGTTACGGGGCCTTTATCGTGCCGGGGCTGATTATGTTGACGGTCATCACCCAGTCGATTTCAAACGCGTCTTTCGGCATCTATTTCCCGAAATTCATCGGGACATTTTCTGAACTGTTGGCCGCGCCGATCAGCTTTCTGGAAATTGTGCTGGGCTATGTGGGGGCCGCCGCGACCAAGGCACTGATCATCGGGGTTATCATCCTGATCACCGCCTTCTTTTTTGTCGATTTCAGCATTGAACATCCGATTGCAATGCTGACCTTCCTTGTCCTCACCGCCATCAGCTTTTCACTGTTCGGCTTTATCCTTGGCATCTGGGCGGGGAATTTTGAACAGCTTCAGATCGTGCCGCTGTTGATCGTCACACCTTTGGTTTTTCTGGGCGGATCGTTCTATTCCATCTCGATGCTGCCTTCTGTTTGGCAGTCGATTTCGATGTTTAACCCGGTGGTCTATCTGATCTCTGGCTTTCGTTGGGCGTTTTACGGGGCGGCGGATGTGCCGATTGTCACCAGCCTGCTTGCCATCGGTGTCTTCACCGGCATTTGCCTCTATGTGATCTGGTGGATATTCAGGACCGGATGGCGCATCCGCGATTAATCCTGCCCGCGTCCTTGTTTGCACATGCTGCGCGTTCTACATGAGGTTACATGAAAAACTGGCTGCCTTTCGTAAAATCTGATCCGACTGTCGCTGTGATCCGCCTTGCCGGGTTGATTGGCGGGCAGGGACCCGGGACGTTGAATGACGTCACGCTGCGACCGATTATTGAAAAAGCTTTTTCCAAGGGAAAACCCGTTGCGGTGGCTTTGGAAGTGAATTCACCGGGCGGCAGCCCGGTGCAATCCTCGCTGATCGGGGCGCGCATTCGTCGACTGGCTGAGGAAAAGAACATTCCGGTTATCGCCTTTGTCGAGGATGTGGCCGGATCGGGTGGCTATTGGTTGGCCGCTGCGGCAGATGAGATTTATGCGGACAGTTCTTCGGTTGTCGGGTCAGTCGGGGTAATCTCTGCCTCCTTTGGTCTTGATGAGTTTATCAAAACCCACGGGATTGAGCGGCGGATCTATACGGCTGGCGAGTCCAAAAGCATGCTGGACCCGTTCCGCCCCGCAGCCCCGGAAGATGTAGCGCGGCTCAAGACGCTGCTTGAAGATGTCCATGTGAACTTCAAAGAGCACATCACGGCGCGGCGAAAAGGCAAATTGCCGGAAGATCAGGATCTGTTCACGGGCGAGATCTGGCTGGCCCGTCGTGCGCTTGAGCTGGGGTTGATTGATGGCATTGGCCATCTGTTGCCGGTGATGAAAGAACGTTTTGGCAAGAAGGTCAGGTTGCGCAGCTATTCTGTCAAACGCGGTCTTCTTTCGCGCTTTTCAACGCAGATGGTGCAAGAGGCGGTATTGAGTATCGAGGAACGTGCAGCCTATGCGCGGTTTGGTCTCTAACCAATGGTTGCCAAGATAGTTCTTTTGTTTCTGGTGTTTATGGGTGTTTTGGCTTGGTTTGGCAAAATGCACTGGCTGGGATCAAATCGTTTGAAACAAACAAAATGCGGGGCCTGCGGGCGTTTTCGCATTGGCAAAGGGCCCTGCGCCTGTGGGGGTAAAAGCTGATGTTGATGCCGTGGATCTTGTCTGGACTGGGTCTGGTGATCCTGCTGTTGGCGGGGGATGCGCTGGTTAAAGGTGCGGTGAACCTTGCGTTGCGCTTGGGGATACCAGCGCTGATCGTCAGCTTGACGATTGTGGCATTCGGCACCTCGGCACCTGAATTGCTGATCTCGATCAAGGCTGTACTGGATGGGGCGCCGGGGCTTGCATTGGGCAATGTGGTCGGGTCGAACACGGCGAACATCCTGTTGGTGCTGGGCATTCCTGCACTTCTGGCGACCATGCACACCTCGCAATGTGACACCAGCAAAAGCTATAATTTCATGATTGCGGCAAGCGTGCTGTTTATCGGGCTGGCGTTCCGGGGGGTGTTTGACTGGCTTGCCGGTTTGGTGCTCTTGGGGGCTTTGGCCTATGTGTTGTTTGACCAGATGCGCGACGCGAGCGCGCATCGCCGATGCGAGGCGGAGGGTTTGGAAGAACCCGAAGGCGCAGATCCCAGTATGCCAAGTTGGCAGATTGCTGTATTTCTGGTTCTTGGCCTTGTGGGCCTGCCGCTGGGGGCAGGGCTGTTGGTGGATAATGCCACGATTATCGCGCAGGCCTATGGCGTCAGTGATACGGTCATCGGTCTGACATTGGTGGCTATCGGTACCTCACTGCCGGAGCTTGCGACAACGGTCATGGCGGCGTTGCGGCGGCAGGCGGATGTCGTGTTGGGCAGTGTCATCGGGTCGAATATGTTCAATCTTCTGGCGATCATCGGCATTGCCAGTCTTGTGGGCCCGATCAGGGTTGATCCAGAGTTCTTGCAGTTTGACCTTTGGGTCATGCTGGGGGCATCCCTGTTGCTGATCCCCTTTGTGTTTCTCAAAAAGGACATCACACGGACGTGGGGTATCATCTTGAGCGCCCTCTACGCCGTTTATCTGGTTGTCGTTCTGGTCTGAGGAGAAAGCTGATATGCGGCGGGCACTTGTTACAGGAGCGGGGCACCGCCTTGGCGCAGCGATGGCCTTCTATCTGGCGGAACGCGGTTTTGATGTGGCTGTGCATTATGCCAGCAGCAGCGCCGGTGCAGATCAGGTTGTAGAAGAGATCACAGCACTGGGCCGCAACGCAGTGGCCTTGCAGGCTGACCTTCTGGAAGATGAGGCTGCAACCGATCTGTTTGAACAGGCTGCTGCGGCACTGGGCGGTCCGCTCACCTGTCTGGTGAATAATGCGTCGATCTTTGAATATGATACCGTTGCAAGCGCCACCCGCGACAGTTGGGACCGGCATATGGGCAGCAATCTGCGTGCGCCATTTGTACTGACGCAGATGATGGCGGCCCAAGGGCTGCCGGCAGAAGCTGATGCCACAGGAGAGCCTCAGGCCAGCGGGTTGATCATCAATATGGTGGATCAACGGGTGCGCAAGCTGACGCCGGAATTCATGACCTATACTTTGGCGAAGATGGGGCTATGGGCGATGACCCAGACCACCGCCCGTGCCCTTGCGCCCGCGATCCGGGTAAATGCCATTGGACCGGGGCCTACCCTGAAGGGCGCACGTCAATCGGACACGCATTTCAACAATCAACGGACCAATACAGTGCTGGAACGCGGGGCCAACCCGGCTGATATCACTGCTGCACTGGGCTATTTTCTGGATGCGCCTGCGGTGACGGGGCAGCTACTCTGCGTTGATGGCGGGCAGCATCTTGGCTGGGAAACACCGGATATTGTGGGGGTAGAATAGGGTGTTGCCGCTAAAGTTCTGCACGGGCGGGCGAGCGGGACACATAACTGTTACAATTAGCCCATGTTTTCAGAGGGTTGGCGAGGTGTTAATAATTTGTTAATATTTTTCAGACGGTTACATAACTGCCTAAAAATTAGGCAATCCAAAGAAGTCTGCTGAATACAACAATAATTTCATGTCCACCCAAACTTACCCGCAGAGTTATCCACAGGATTCGTGGACAGGTTAACCCTTGTTACCGAAACCTGCATAGTGCAGCACGAACAGAGAATCAGGCGGCCCATGACGGATCAGACCCAGACACAGCCTCAAGGTCACGCGGTGATCCAGAGCTATCTCAAAACTCTTGATGCCTCGCCCGGTGTTTACCGGATGCTGGATGGTGAAAGCCGTGTGCTTTATGTGGGTAAGGCACGTAATTTGCGGGCGCGGGTCAGCAACTACGCACGCCCTGCCGGGCATTCGGGCCGCATTGCGCGGATGATCGCGAATACCGCTTCGATGATGTTTTTGACCACAAAGACAGAGACCGAAGCACTGCTGCTGGAACAAAACCTGATCAAGCAGCTAAAGCCGAAGTACAACGTGCTGTTGCGGGACGACAAAAGCTTTCCCAATATTCTGGTGACGGCGGATCACGCGTTTCCGCAGATCAAGAAACACCGCGGTGCCAAAAAGGAAAAAGGATCATATTATGGCCCCTTCGCCAGTGCGGGTGCTGTGAACCGGACGCTGAACCAACTGCAACGGGTTTTCCTGCTGCGTGACTGTTCCAATGCCATGTTTGAAAGCCGCACGCGCCCTTGTTTGCAATATCAGATCAAACGCTGTTCTGCCCCTTGTGTGGGCAAGATCAGCCCGGAAGAGTACGGTCAGACGGTCAATGATGCGCAGCGTTTTCTGGGCGGCAAGACCACAGATATTCAGGCCCGTCTGGCCAGCGAGATGAATGCGGCCTCCGAAGAGATGGAGTTTGAACGCGCAGCAGCGCTGCGGGACCGGATCAAGGCGCTGACTCAGGTGCAGACCGCGCAGGGGATTAACCCAAAAGGGGTGACCGAGGCGGATGTCATCGGGTTGCACATGCAGGACGGACAAGCCTGTGTTCAGGTGTTTTTCATTCGGGCCAATCAGAATTGGGGCAACAAGGATTATTACCCCCGCGTTGGTGCAGATGTAGATGCGGCCGAGGTGCTGGAAGCCTTTATCGGTCAGTTCTATGATCAGCGTGATCCGCCGCCGCAACTGATCCTGAGCAACCAGATTGAAAACCCAGATCTGATGGCGGATGCGCTGACGGGTAAGTTGGGCCGCAAGGTGGAACTGCTGGTGCCGCAACGGGGGGAGAAAGCGGAACTGGTTGATGGCGCACTGCGCAATGCCCGTGAATCGCTGGCCCGTAAGATGGCAGAGACCGCAACCCAGGCGAAACTGCTGAAAGGGCTGGCGGAGGCTTTTGATCTGCCGGCATCGCCTGCGCGGATCGAAGTATATGACAACTCGCATATTCAGGGCACGAACGCGGTGGGGGCCATGGTTGTGGCCGGGCCGGAGGGCATGCTGAAGAACCAATACCGTAAGTTCAACATTCGTGGGGACGCGCTGACCCCCGGCGACGACTTTGGCATGATGAAAGAGGTATTGCAGCGGCGATTTAAGCGGTTGTTGAAAGAGGACCCCGACCGCAAGGAGGGGCATTGGCCGGATCTGCTGTTGATCGACGGGGGGGCAGGGCAGGTCTCTGCCGTGGCGTCGATCATGCGCGAATACGGGGTTGAAGATATTCCCATGGTCGGCGTCGCCAAGGGGGTGGACCGTGACGCAGGCAAGGAGGAGTTTCACCGGGTCGGCAAACGCCCTATGGCGCTGCGTCATAATGATCCGGTGTTGTATTTTGTTCAACGCATGCGGGATGAGGCGCATCGGTTCGCCATTGGCACCCACCGTGCAAAACGCGCCAAGGCGGTGAGCAAGACACCGTTGGATGATGTGCCGGGTGTCGGGCCGGGGCGCAAACGGGCGTTGCTGGCGCATTTCGGCTCTGCCAAGGCTGTGGGGCGGGCAAATCTGTCTGATCTAAAGGCGGTGGCCGGGGTGTCAGACACATTGGCAGAGACGATTTATGCCTATTTCCATGAACGGGGATAGGTTTGTGGCCATAGCTGGCGGAACCGAGGGGCGAGAGTGCGGACAGTACTTAAGGCCAAAAAGAGGAGACGCGTTGGTGCTTTTACATGGGCGGCAGGGGCTGTAGGGTGCGGGTATGAAGTGGAATCTGCCAAATATTCTGACGCTGTTGCGCTTGATTGCGGCCCCGATGGTCGCAGTGATGTTTCTGTTTTTCACGCGCCCTTATGCGGATTGGTTTGCCCTGCTGCTGTTTGTTTCGGCGGCGGTAACCGATTGGTTTGATGGCTATCTGGCGCGCGCGTGGAAGCAGGAAACCAAGCTGGGCGCGATGTTGGATCCGATTGCGGATAAGGCAATGGTGGTGATTGCCCTGATGGTGATCATTGCATTTTCCAGTTGGTCACCCTGGTTGGTCTTGCCCGCAACGGTGATCCTGTTTCGCGAGGTTTTTGTTTCCGGGCTGCGCGAATTTCTGGGGGATGTCTCGGGCACGTTGAAGGTGACCAGTCTGGCCAAATGGAAGACCACCTTCCAGATGACGGCGATTGCGGTTTTGTTCAGTCAGGGTGTGTTTGAACATTATCTGGGGATGTCGGTCTTTGGGATGGATGATGAGATGGTCGGTGCCATCCTGAGTGGTTCGCAGGAGGATGTGCTGGGGCTGGGCTGGAAGTTGATGGGGATGGAATGGTCGGGCCGCATCGGTCTTTGGCTGTTGTGGCTGGCCGCGGCGCTGACGGCGATCACCGGTGTCGATTACCTGATCAAAGCCATGCCGCATTTGAAAGAGGGACGTTGATGGAAATTCTGTATTTTGCCTGGGTGCGGGAGCGTATTGGCCTGCCGCGCGAAACGGTTGAGACCAAGGCAACAACAGTGCGCGCATTGGTGGAAGAGCTGAAAGCCCGCGAAGAGCGCTATCAGGTGGCGTTTTCTGATCTGAGCGCCCTGCGCGTGGCGGTGGATCAGACGTTGACGGATTTTGACGCAGCACTGGAAGGTGCGCGCGAGATTGCGTTTTTTCCGCCGATGACAGGCGGGTGACCGGTGCGGGTTCTGGTGCAGGAAGCCCCGTTTGATCTGGGACAGGAAACGACAGAATTTGCCCGCGGCCATCGGGATATGGGGGCGATTGTTACTTTTACCGGCGTGGTGCGGGATCTGCCAGATGACCCGCTGGAAGCGATGGAGATCGAACATTACCCCGGTATGACCGAGGCCGCGCTAGGCGAATTTGCCGCGCAGGCGATGACCCGGTTTGATCTGGGGGACGCTTTGGTCATTCACCGTTTCGGGCGTTTGCTGCCTGGGGAGATGATCATGATGGTGGCCACTGCCGCACGCCATCGCAAATCTGCCTTTGAAGGGGCGGAATTCCTGATGGATTACCTGAAATCACGTGCGCCATTCTGGAAGCGCGAGATCACGGCCAAGGGATCAGGCTGGGTCGCTTCAAAATCCGTTGATGAGGATGCGTTGAAACGCTGGTGAGCCTTAGCGTTTGCTGGAGAAGACTTCGCCGCCAACCGGCGCGGATTGGTTTTCCATATAGCCGCGCAGTTCCTCTGCCTCGCGGCGGGCGTCGCGCAACCCTTCCATCGCGGCCCCCAGTTCTGCTTCGGTCTGGGCCAGTTGATTGGTCAACTCTGCCTCGCGCTGTTGCAGATAGGTGATTGCCTGATCACGGGTTTCTTCCGCTTCGTGCAGTTCTTGGCTCATCCGGTCCAGTTCGGCGACATCGCCAGCGGCAACACGGGTGAACCGATGCAGCAGCCAGTTGGCGAACCACCCCAGACAAAACGCGACAAAAAGAATAATCGCAGTCGCAAGGACAAATTCGGTTCTACTCATCTGTGGTGCCTTGCTCCGTCGTTTCGCCGTCTGTATCGCCTGATTGTGCGATAGATTCCAGCGTTGTTTGCTCTGGTGTCGCCACGGTATCGGGGCGGATCAGTTTAAATTCAATGCGGCGGTTGGCTTCGCGACCAGCTTCGGTGCTGTTGTCGGCGATGGCTTGTTCTTCACCATAGCCTTTGGCGGTGAAAGTGCCAGTCAGAACACGCCGTGCGCGCAATTCGTTCAAGACAGATTGCGCACGGCTCTGGCTGAGCGCCAGATTCATTGCCTCGCGGCCCTGACTGTCAGTATATCCTTGTATTTCCAGTGGAATATCACCGCACCGGCGCAGGATTTCGGCGATGGTGTCCATCACGCCAAGGGCGGATGCGTCAATGGTGGCGGAACCGGG
The DNA here is from genome assembly GCF_030159975.1 of Sulfitobacter pacificus. NCBI lineage: Bacteria > Pseudomonadati > Pseudomonadota > Alphaproteobacteria > Rhodobacterales > Roseobacteraceae > Sulfitobacter > Sulfitobacter pacificus. Next base: position 2,501,966 of record NZ_BSNL01000001.1, on the reverse strand, counting down.
TTCAAAGTTGATCTTGCCGGTTTTCAGAACCTCGCCGATTTCGGCCTCGCATTGATCAGGCGTGGGCAGGCCCAGCACCGGGTCCAGTTTCTCCTGATATGTCACGTCGATATTGTATTCCGCACCTTCACCAAGTTTTCCTGCCAGCATCGCGGCAATTTCTGAGCTGGCATCAGGGTTGCCGGTATTGCCGGAAACGAGAAGATCGCTGGGGGTGACCGTCACGGTGCCGTTGCTCAGTCCCGACAGGGCTTCAAGACCGGTCAACACACGCGGGGCCCAATCTGCCGGCAGGTTTTCAGCGATGCGGGCGGCGGTATAGACTTTATCCGACCCAAAGCGCGCCTTTGCAAAGCTCTCTGCAAGCTCGCGCAGGGAAACATCGCTGACGCGGCCGCGCAGCTGAACCTGTCCTTCGGGGCTGAGGGTTGCGATGAATTCAGGAGGGCCTTCACTGGGGTCAAGCACCTTGGGCAGTTTGGAATGCAGGGCAAAAACCTCGGGCAGGCTGTTTTCCAGTTCACCCACAACGCGGTCGAAATTGTCTTGATCGCTGCCCGGCAGGGCGACCAGGGTGATGTCGGCATCAGCAAAGGTGACCGAGCCGCCTTCAAGGCGTTGAACCGCGTTTATGGCCTGATCAACCGCTTCTGCCCAGCGGGGGGTGGGCACACCAAGGCCGACGGTGCAGCGTGCGGTGCCGGTGACCCCGGCACGGGTTGCAGCGGCAAGAATGCGAATGCGGGCCGCTTCGGAGTCGGCGGAACATGCGTCAAAACGTGCGCCTTCCTCGTCTTTGATAAACCGCAGGGTGAAAGGGGTCAGCACCGGACGGGGGGCGGCAATATCCAGCATCAGTTCAACACTGGGCGGCACCGTGCGGTTCAGTTTGTTTTCCATCTCTGCCTTGGCTTCGGGGCTGTCGGCGATGGCGGTGATCGATACCCGCCCGGCTTCGATAGAGGCTTTGGCGCGGGGCAATTGGGCCATGGCGGTCATGGCGAAAGCCAGCGCATCCTCCCAGCCTTCAGGTGCAGGGTAGTCGCCCTGTTCCAGAAAATCGGCAACGTTTTCGGCACCGACGATCTGTGAAAACCGGGCCACAGCCCCTTCGCGATCAGAGGTGGTAGGGATCAGACCGATGATCGACACACCGCTGTCGTTTCGCAGTACCTCGGCGGAAAAACGGGGCGGGGCGATTGCCGCCTGTGCTTCGACTTCCATTTCATCAATCACACGGGCGGCGTCAACAATAGACCCGGCGGTTGTCAGCGCCTTGAAGCGCACCGCCTCTGTAGGGGCGATGCCGGCCAGAGTGACCTGCAAACCGTCTGCCTGCACTTCGGCCCATGTCATGCCCTCATCATCAAGGGCATCGCGCACCCCGATTTCAGATGATTCCTCGATGAGTTTTACACTGAAGTTAGCCGCGACAAGGGACACGACAGCGGCCGCAAAGAAAGTCATGGCGATGATGAGCAGTGAAGACAGACGCATGTATCAGATGTACCCTGTTGGAATTAGGTCGTTGATACGCCCCGCGCAGCGGGGGTGCAATCACACGAGAAGGGCTATCGCAAAAAACAACAGCGGGATTATGCCGGTGTCACGATTGGCGCGAAACAATTGCAGCATCTTTGCGGCATTGTTGATGTCGAGCCCACGCAGTTGCCATGTCATATGCCAACCCATTGCCCAAGGGCCGGCAAGAGCGATTACCATCGCAAGGATCGAGGCATTGGGCAGGGCGCTGAAAATCACCGCCAGACCCAGTAGCCCAACCGTCAGCATCAGGAAACGCAGCAACCACTTGGGAGAGGTGTCGCCAAACAGTCGCGCGGTGGATTTCACCCCGATCAGCGCGTCGTCATCAGTGTCCTGATGGGCATAGATCGTATCGTAAAACAACGTCCAGGCGATGCCGCCTGCATAAAGCAGAATGGCAGGGGGTTGCAGCACACCGGTATGGGCGGTCCAGGCCAGTAAGGCCCCCCAGTTGAAAGCCAGCCCCAGAAACACTTGCGGCCACCATGTGAACCGTTTGGCAAAAGGGTAAATCGTGACCAGCAGCAGCGACAAAAAGCCCAAGCCGATGGCGGCAGTGTTGAAGGTCAGCAGAATCACCGCGGCCAGCAGGGTCTGGATGACCATCCATGCCACGGCGGCCTCCACACTGACCTGACCTGACGGAATAGGGCGCGAGCGGGTGCGTTCGACCTGCCCGTCGATATGGCGGTCGGTGATGTCATTCCATGTGCATCCGGCCCCACGCATCAGAAAAGCACCGATGCCGCAGCCGATGAAAATCCACAGGTCTTCCCAGCGTGGGCTTTGATCATAAAGAATTGCCAGCGCCAGCCCCCACCAACAGGGTAGCAGCAACAGCCATGTGCCGATGGGCCGGTCGGCCCTGCTGAGACGTAGAAAAGGCCGCGCAAACGGCGGCGCATAACGGTCCACCCAATTGTCTGCTGCGGCATCTGCGACAGGTGCATCTGGTGATGTGGGTGTCTCTTGCATATATCAGTCTCATGAGCGCTAAGATCAGACTTTATGTAGAGCACCCCTTGGGGGTTGGGCAATCGGTTCCTTTGGACAAAGGGCAGGCGCATTACCTTTTCGGGGTGATGCGGCAGGCCGTCGGCGGGCAGGTGTTGCTGTTTAACGGATCCGATGGGGAATGGCGGGCGGAAATTGTGCAGGCAGGCAAGCGCGGAGGAGAACTGTGCTGTGTGCAGCAGACCCGCCCCTTGCGGATGCCGCCGGATGTCTGGCTGCTGTTTGCACCGATCAAGAAGGCGCGCACGGATTTCATCGTCGAGAAAGCCGCCGAAATGGGCGCGGCGCGGATTGTGCCGGTGATGACTGAATTTACCAATGCAGGCCGCATTCAACGCGACCGCTTGCAGGCCCATGCGGTAGAGGCGGCAGAGCAATGTGGCGGCACCTATGTGCCCGAAGTTGTCGAGGCGGTGAAGTTCGGCCGCCTGCTGGAGCAGTGGGATACATCCCGCCGGATCATGTTCTGTGACGAGGCATTGGCGGGGGCGACATCGGAACTGCCCAGTCAGCCGGGCCCTTGGGCCATTCTGATCGGGCCGGAGGGCGGTTTTTCTGACCGTGAACGCAGCAAACTGCACAAGGCAGAGTTTGCCGATGCGGTGACATTGGGGCCGCGCATCCTGCGGGCGGACACGGCGGCGGTCGCGGCCATGACGATCTGGCAGCAGAAACTGGGGGATTGGGGATGATCCGTTGTGCAATCGCCGCTGACGCTGATGCGATGGACAAATTCCTAAGTCGCTATGCAGCGAGTTCCATGTTCTTGCGCGGCAATCTCGCAGCCCACGGTACGCAGGAACGCGAGCACAGACAGGGTACCACGTTTTATCTGTCCGAAGATAATAATGGGATCAAGGCGGTCGCGGGAATCACCAACGGGGGATATCTGATGTGTCAGGCACCTGATGCACCAAAGTCGTTCTTTGATAGGGTGGCGAAGATGCTGAATGGCCTGACAATCGCCGGTATGACAGGCGAGCCAAGACAAGTATCGAAAATGCTGATTGCGATTGGTTGTGACAAGATGGCTTTCGCATTGCGCGAGCAAGAGCCGCTTTATGCGTTGGACCTGGCTGAGATGATGCCGCTGACTTTGCAAGAGTGTTCGCTTGTTAAACCCTTGCCGGACAATCTACCTTGGTTGGCCGAGTGGTTTCTGGGCTATCATGAGGACAGCGGCCTACCATTGCCGTCGGGGTCTGACTTGGACGACCTTGCGTTGACGTTCGCGGCCAATCCGGATGCCAGATTGTTGACGGTCAATAACACGCCTGTTGCAATGTCGAACCTGAACGCGCGAACACTGGATACTGTCCAGATTGGCGGTGTCTATGTTCCGCCTGAACACCGTGGATGCGGATACGGGGGCGAGATTGTATTGCGCCATTTGCATGAGGTGCGTTCGGAGGGGATCGGCAAAGCAATCCTGTTTGCTGCATCTGCATTTGCCGCCCGCGCGTATGAGGCGATTGGGTTCAGTCATATTGGTGCCTACGAAGTCGCATTGTTCAAGGAACCTCTGAGGATCAAGACATGACCTTCTTTCGTCCCGAAGCCAAGGCTGCACTCTGGCGCTGGCGCGAGGCATATCTGGGTGGTTTGCTGGCCCTGCTTGGGATCTGGCTGGTGTCGGGGCCGGGGTTTTTATTGGCTGTGCCAGGGTATGCGGCCATCGCGGGTGGGTTGTTGCTGACCTGGCTTGGCATTCAGCGCGGGCGGTTTCGCGGACCTGATGGTGGAACCGGCGCGGTGCAGGTTGACGAGGGGCAGGTCAGCTACTTCGGGCCATTGACCGGGGGCACTGTGGCGCTGCGCGAGATGGACCGGCTGACGCTTGAGGGCAATATGTTTCCGGCCCATTGGCGGTTAAGCCAGCAGGGCCAGCCACCGTTGCTTATCCCGGTCAATGCCGCCGGTGCCGATGCGCTGTTTGATGCCTTTGCCGCCCTGCCGGGGCTGCGTACCGAGAAAATGTTGAACACGCTGCGGGCGGAACCTCATGCCACAGTTGTGATCTGGCAACGCCCGAACACAGCACATACGGGCACACTGCTGCATTGACACCCTTGTCAAATCCGACCATCCCTTTCCCCTAATTCCAACCAATTTCGGAGCCTTCCCCATGTCTATTCCACAATCCGGCGGAGGCCCGATCGAGCGTCACGAACAGCTGGCTGAATATCTGGCTGAGGGGTGCAAGCCCAAGGCGGACTGGCGCATCGGGACCGAGCACGAAAAATTCGGCTACTGCAAAGATACTTTGAAACCACTGCCTTATGAGGGGGAACGCTCCATTCGCGTGATGCTGGAAGGGCTGCGCGACCGCCATAACTGGGCACCGGTTGAAGAGGGCGGCAAGCTGATCGGGCTTGAAAAAGACGGGGCTAATGTTTCGCTTGAGCCGGGCGGCCAGCTGGAATTGTCAGGGGCCCCTGTCGAGACGATTCACGAGACCTGCGACGAGGTGAACACACATCTGCGCGAGGTGCAGGACGTGGCGGATGAGATTGGTGCGGGCTGGATCGGCCTTGGGGCGGCGCCCAACTGGACCCACGAACAAATGGATCTGATGCCCAAGGGGCGTTACAAACTGATGAACGACTATATGGGGCGGGTTGGCTCCATGGGGCGGGTGATGATGCGGCGGACCTGTACGGTTCAGGTCAATCTGGACTTTGGGTCAGAGGCCGACATGGTCCAGAAAATGCGCGTTGCGATTGCGTTGCAATCTGTGGCCACCGCACTGTTTGCCAACTCACCGTTTTTCGAAGGCAAGCCGAACGGCTATAAATCCCTGCGTTCGATGGTCTGGCGCAATCTGGACAATGCCCGCACCGGCACGCTGCCTTTCGTGTTCGAAGAGGGCTTCGGGTTTGAGCGCTGGGTGCAATACGCGCTCGATGTGCCGATGTATTTTGTCTATCGCGACGGCAAATATATTGACGCGCTGGGCATGTCGTTCCGTGACTTCATGCAGGGAAAATTGCCAGCGCTTCCCGGCGAAATGCCAACTCTCAGCGATTGGGCGGACCATCTGACCACCGCCTTCCCTGAAGCGCGTGCGAAAAAGTTCATTGAAATGCGCGGCGCAGATGGCGGCCCCTGGCGGCGGCTCTGTGCCCTGCCAGCATTCTGGGTTGGGTTGATGTATGATCAGGATGCGCTGGATGGCGCATGGGATCTGGTGAAAAACTGGACACCGGCACAGCATGACGCGCTGCGCACAGCTGCGTCGGTTGACGGGTTGCAGGCCAAGGTGACGGGCATCAACATGCATGACATCGCGCGCGAAACCCTTGCCCTGTCTGAGGCCGGGTTGAAAGCCCGAGCCAGGTCCGGTGCCGGTGGCATGGTCCCCGATGAAACCCATTTCCTGAACGCGCTGAAGGAAAGTGTCGAAAGCGGCAAGGTGCCTGCTGATGAGCTGTTGGAAGATTACCACGGCAAATGGCAGGGCGACATTAACCGGATTTACGCTGAATACAGCTATTGAGATAACTTCGGGTAGGGCCAGTGGCGTTTCTGCCGCGGTGCCTGCCCGTCAGTCGACCTTGGCCGTCAGTACCTTGAAGGCAATTGCGCCGAATGAGAGTGCAAAGAACCCCTCGAACCAGCGTTTCGCACCGGCATAGGCGGCAGCCATCGGTTTGGACGAGAAGATCAGCGCATAGAGGTGGAACATGATGGTGCTCTGCACGCCAACCGCTAGTATGACGGTGACCAAGGCGCTTGGCTCGGTTCCGGGCGGGATGCCAATCGCATAAAGTGCGCCGAAAAACAGCACAGCCTTGGGGTTGGTCAGATGCAGGGCCAGCCCCTTGGTATAGGCGCGGCGTGGGGTGCTTGGGGCCATGTCGCGGGCGATTAGTTTGCTGCCCATCCAAGCAGAGCGGGCAGATTTGAACGCCAGCCATGCCAGGTATCCTGCACCGACATAGCGGATGATTTCAAACACCCAAACGTTTGCGGCCATCACCGCGCCCAAGCCAAAGGCAGCAGCGACGGACCAGATGAACGACCCTGTGGTCACACCTGATGCAAGGGCCAGCCCGCTGCGCCGTCCCGATGCCATCGACGTGCCTGCAATGGCGAGGGTTGCGGGGCCGGGGCTGCCCGCCGCAAGGAAGGCAGCGAACAGGATGACGGGCAGGTTTATGTCGGTCATGCAGCGTGTCCTGATACCAATGGGGCGTCGGTCGAAACAGTCACTTCTTCTGGCCGATTTTGGGTTCGGTGCCGGCTTTGATCCGTTGGATATTGGCGTGGTGGCGTACATAGAGCAGCACGGTCAGGGCGATGCCCAGTATCAGCATATGGCCAAAGTTCAGGATCACCATCAGCATTGTCGACACCGAGGCCGCGGCAAGTGCGCCCATGGAGGAAACCCGTGTTGCGGCAACCGCTACCAGCCATGCCAGACAACAGCCGATCCCAACCGGCCAGGCCAGCGCCAGCATGATGCCAAGAAATGTCGCAACCCCTTTGCCACCGTTGAACTTTAGCCAAACCGGAAAACAATGTCCCAGCATTGCAGCAAGGGCGGCAAGCTGTGCGGCGGCTTCGCCTGCGAGGGCACGGGCCAACAGAACCACAACCGCCCCTTTGGCCGCATCAAACAGCAAGGTCAGCGCGGCGGCTTTCTTGTTGCCGGTGCGCAGAACATTTGTGGCCCCGATGTTGCCAGAGCCGATGTCGCGCAGGTTGCCCAACCCCATGACGCGGGCCAGCACCATGCCAAAGGGGATCGACCCGGCAAGATAGCCCAACAGGGCCCAGAGGATCAGCACAACAGGAGAAGAATCAATTGGCGGCATCAGGGGCCCTCAAATACGCAGGTTCCAGAAACATAGGTTCTGATCACCTTACCCTGCATCCGCATGCCGTCAAACGGCGTGTTGCGCGATTTTGACCGCAGTGTTGCACGGTCCATGACAAAGGGTGCATTGGCGTCAAACAACACAAGATCCGCAGGCGCACCTGCGGTCAGGCGGCCACCGGGCAGACCCAACCGTTTGGCGGGGTTGAACGACAAGGCCCGCCACAGTTTCGGCAGATCAATCAGATCCGCATGCACCAGACGCAGCGCGGCAGGCAGCAGGGTTTCAAGTCCGACCGCACCAGAGGCGGCCTCTTCAAACGGCAGGCGTTTGGACTCTTCGTCCTGCGGCGTGTGCATAGAACAAATGATATCAATCAACCCGCTGGCTACGGCTTCGGCCACGGCGATCCTGTCATCCTCATCCCGCAATGGGGGTTTGAGTTTAAAGAAGGTTCGATAATCCGCCACATCCAGCGCGTTCAGCGTCAGATGGTGGATGCCGACACCCGCAGTGACGTCCAGCCCGTTGGCCTTGGCGCGGGCCAGCGCGGGCAGGGCGCGGGCGGTGGTGATCTGGTCGGCGTGGTATTTCGCGCCAGTCATTTCGATCAGGGCGATGTCGCGGTCCAGCCCCATACGTTCGGCCATGGGTGACACGGCAGGTAGCCCGCGCAGGGAGGCGAACTTGCCTGACGTTGCGGCGGCACCGGCGCTTAGGGTTGGTTCCTGTGGATGGGCAATCACCAGTGCGCCAAGGCTGCGGGCATAGGTTAGCGCGCGGGCAAAAACCTTGGTGTTGCTGACCACATGGTCGCAATCGGTAAAGGCGGCGGCACCGGCGTCCATCAGGAATCCGATTTCGGTCATTTCTGCACCGGCCCGCCCCTTGGTCAGGGCGGCCATGGGCACGACATGCACGGGAGCCGCTTCATTGGCACGGCGGGTGACGAACTCAAGCACCTCGGGGCTGTCGATGGCAGGGGTGGTGTCGGGGCGCGTGATCATCGTGGTGACCCCGCCAGCGGCGGCGGCCAGCCCAGCAGAGCGGTAGCTTTCCTTGTGCCGCTCGCCGGGTTCGCAGACTTTGACCCCCATGTCGACGATACCCGGTGCAAGGTATTTCCCCTGGCAGTCCACGACCTCCTCCCCGGCAGGCAAGAGGGGGGTATCGGTGCTGATCTGCGTGATCTTACCTTCCGCGATGCTAAGAGTACCGGTGATGATGTTCCCTGCTTCCGGGTCGATCAGCTTGGCATTGATGAAATGCAGCGTCATGGCGGGCCTTTGGTCTGGATCTGGTTGTGGTCTCTTGCCTGAAAACTGCCCTTAAACCAAGGGGGGTTAGGCGTGGGCGCGATTAATCCTGCATCCGGGCAGGGGGACAGGGATGTCAGGGGCGACGTGGGCCACGGGCGGCTTCGATCTGTTCGGCGGTGGCTTTGGCATAGGGCAGATAGCGCATCAGCATGCGTTGTCCCGAGGTCAGTTTGATCAGCACACGGGTGCCGAATTGCACCTTTGCACTGACGATCTCGGAAAGCGGGATATGGGCGCGCCCGTCTGGCCCGTCATAGATCAGCTGTCCGTCGCTGATCTGCCACAGGTCGCCGCGCAGGCTGCGCCATCGCATCAGGTCTTCGATCACAAATACCAAGGTAAGTGTCCCGGCACCAAGAATAATCGCGGTCCGGGGCAGGGCGAAATAGACCGAAAACGCCATGGCCACGGCCACAAGCCCAAGAAAGGTCAGCGCGGCACTGAAGGCGACACGGCGCAAGAAAACCCGTCGCGACGGGGTCCAGCTGATCCCGTCTGCTGTCAGGCGATCCACAGCATCATACCAACAATGCCAAAGGCCACGAGCAGGGCAATTGTTGCGATCCGGCCGGACATCTTGGGGTCTTTCGGGTCTTCCATCGGGATTTCCTTTTGCGGTGAGGGGTCAGGCAAAAGCCCACCATAGAATGACAGCGGCAAGCAGGATCAAGGCTCCTACAGCCCGCGATTTGTTGCGGCGTATGTCGGGGGCCTGGGCTGCGGGGCCGGATGCACCGGTATAAGGCCGTGCCGATTGTGCGGCCATATCCGATTGCGGGTTTTGCGAGGGTGTTTGCCTATAGGTGCCAATCAGAGTCAGCGCCGGGTGAGGTGTCAGCGTCATCGCCTTGCCGGCAAAAGCCAGTGAGTGGACCAACATGACCCAGCCATCCAGTGCTGCCAGTTTGGCCGCATCGCGTTTCAGGTCGGTTTCCGGCACATCTGTGCCATCGCGCAGATAGCCGGCCAGCCCGATTTCGCCCAAATCGGACAGGGGAAAAACCTCCACCCCGTCCGGGTTCAGACCCGAGGCCCCGAGGAGCGTCAGTTGTGCCTCTGTGTCGCCTTGCAAAGTTTGCGCATCCGCAGTGGGCATCGACAGGGAAAACACCCGTGTTGTGCCGATTTCGCCGGTTTGGATGTCGACGGGCATCGCCGCTACACCGCTTCCAGCGCGCGGGTGCGCAGGTTGCGTGCCAGCAGGTCCATCGCCGCCATGCGCACAGCGACGCCCATTTCGACCTGATCCTGAATAACGCTGCGGTTAATGTCATCCGCCAGGGTGCCGTCAATCTCAACCCCGCGGTTCATCGGGCCGGGGTGCATGACAATGGCGTCTGGTTTGGCGTGGGCCAGCTTGTCCGCGTCCAGACCATAGCGGTGATAATATTCGCGCTCTGACGGGATGAATCCGCCGTCCATCCGTTCCTTTTGCAGGCGCAGCATCATCACCACATCGACGTCTTTCAGCCCCTCGGCCATATCGTCAAACACCTCGACACCGAAGTCTGCAATGCCTGAAGGCATCAAGGTAGGTGGGCCGATCAGGCGGATGCGGTTTTCCATCTTGCCCAGCAACATGATGTTAGAGCGCGCCACGCGCGAATGGGCAATGTCCCCGCAAATGGCAATCGACAGCCGGTGCAAACGCCCCTTGGCACGACGGATGGTCAAGGCGTCCAGCAAGGCTTGCGTGGGGTGTTCATGACGCCCGTCACCTGCGTTCAACACCGCGCAGTTCACCTTTTGCGCCAGCAGATCCACAGCCCCTGATTGCGGATGGCGCACAACCAGCAGATCAGGGTGCATCGCGTTCAGTGTCATGGCGGTATCAATCAGGGTCTCGCCCTTTTTGATCGAAGAGGCCTGCATTGCCATGTTCATGACATCCGCCCCAAGGCGTTTGCCGGCGATTTCAAAGCTGGCCTGTGTGCGGGTAGAGTTTTCGAAAAACATGTTGATCTGGGTCAGCCCGGCCAAAGCGTCGGTATGTTTTAGCGGCTGGCGATTCAGATCGGCATAGGTGTCAGCCAGATCAAGGATTGCGGTGATATCGCTCTGGGACAGATGTTCGATGCCCAGCAGATGTTTATGCGTGAAGGACGACGGCGCAGGGGACATGGGGACACCTTTGGTTTTGCTCGCCCCCTTATAGGGCGCGGGCAGGTGTCGCGGCAAGGCGATCAGGGATTTTGATTGCTGCTGAGGCGGCGTAAGCTGCGGGTATGGAATCAGCGAGCTTTCACCATGAACACGCACTGCTGGAATGGCAGATCGAACTTGGCGCAACCGAGGCGATTTCGGATGTGCCGGTCAATCGCTATGACGTGCCTGCCGTGGTGGAAAAGCCCAAGGTGGCAGAGGTGCCGGCGGGTGGTTTTGTCCCGATGGCCAAGGAGGATCCAGTTGCCTTGGCCGAACAGGCGGCCAAAACGGCCAGCACGCTTGAGGAGCTGCGCGCAGCGATGGCAGCCTTTGATCATTGTGATTTGAAGAAAGGCGCCCGCAATCTGGTGTTTTCTGATGGTACACCGGGTGCCCGCGTGATGCTGGTGGGCGAGGCACCGGGGCGCGATGAAGACCGCGAGGGCAGGCCGTTTGTCGGGAAGGCGGGGCAGTTGCTCGATAAGATGTTGGCGGCGATCCAGATGGGGCGCAACCATGCTGAGGCACCGGTCTATATCACCAATGTCTTGCCATGGCGTCCGCCGCAGAACCGCGATCCGAAACCGCATGAAATCGCGATGATGAAACCTTTCCTGCTGCGCCATATCGAATTGGCAGCGCCTCAGGTATTGGTCCTTGTGGGCAATTGGTCCTGCCAGACCTTATTGGGCAAACGCGGCATAACCCGGTTGCGCGGACAATGGACGCAAGTGGCGGGCCTGCCTGCCTTGCCGATGTTTCATCCGGCCTATCTCCTGCGCTCGCCCGAGTTCAAACGTGAGGCCTGGGCGGATTTGTTAAGCCTTAAGAAAAAGGTGCAGGATGGTTGATCCTCTTACATTGCTGGCCTTTGTGCCTGCGGCATTGGCGCTGAATCTGACGCCGGGGCCGGATATGATGTTTTGTCTGGGGCAGGGGCTACGCGCAGGGCCACGCGCCGCTTTTGCCGCCAGTGGAGGTGTCGCGGCTGGCGGCATGGTGCATGTGGCCTTGGCGGGGCTAGGTCTGGGCGCGGTGATTGCCGCGCATCCTTGGGCGTTTGACGTGATCCGCTGGATTGGGGTGGCCTATCTGGTTTACCTTGCGATTGGCGCGTTTCGTCCTGTCCCTCCTGCTGGACCAACCGGGCCGGGGCTGTCAGTGGCGCGGGCTTTTGGCACCGGGTTTGTGATCAACCTGACCAACCCCAAGGTGATTCTGTTTGTGCTGGCCTTTGTGCCGCAATTTATCCGCCCTGAAGCCGGCAATGTGCTGGGCCAGTTTATGATTTGCGGCGCGGTGATCGGCATTGGCGGTTTTTTCATCAACGGGGCAGTGGGCGCATTTGCGGGCCGGTTTGGCCGTGCCCTTGCGACTGGCGGGCGTTCGGCCCGTATAACAGGATGGATCAGCGGCAGTATCTTTCTGGGCCTTGCCGCCCGACTTGCAGTATTGGAACGTACATGAGCCGTATTGACGAAACCGCCGAATTTATCGCGGTGCGCATTGCGCTGCTGACCGTGTCAGACAGTCGCGACCTGTCGCAAGACCGCTCTGGCGATGTGTTGCGCGACCGGATCGAGGCGGTGGGGCATGTGGTTGCCGAACGGCATATCCTGCCCGATGAACGCGCCCTGATCGCGGACCAACTGCGCGCCTGGTGTACGGATGACGCGATTGACGTGATCATTTCTACAGGTGGCACCGGGTTGACCGGGCGGGATGTGACGGTTGAGGCGCATCGTGACGTTTATGAAAAAGAGATCGATGCCTTCGGCACTGTCTTCACAATCGTATCCATGCAAAAGATCGGGACATCGGCGGTACAAAGCCGCGCAACCGGAGGGGTGGCAAATGGGACCTATCTGTTCGCCCTGCCCGGATCGCCGGGGGCCTGCAAGGATGCCTGGGACGAGATTTTGGTGAAGCAGCTGGATTACCGGCACCGGCCCTGTAACTTTGTTGAGATCATGCCACGTCTGGACGAACATAAACGGCGCAAATAAATTTGATTTTCCCGCGACGGAAACCTCTGCGACAACCGTTGAACAAGATGTAACTTGGTATTTCTCGCGCGACCATTAGGGTAACGTCAGGAAAAACCCATTGGATCGGACGGGTATGCGTTTTTTACGTCAAAGTATGATTGGCCTCTTTCTGGCGGCCTGCACGATAGGGCTGCTGGTTTTCGCCGCAACACTGGTGGGCGGGGCCGTCAAGGAACGGATGGCCGAGGATCCCAAGGCCCCCCCCGCGAGAGAACGCGTTTTTGCGGTGAATGTGGTTACGGCGGAAACCGAAGATGTCGTGCCGGTGCTGGAGACTTTCGGCGAGGTGCAAAGCCGCCGTCTTTTGGAACTGCGTGCCGCGGGGGGCGGGCGTGTGGTCGAACTGGCCGAGGATTTTGAGGATGGCGGCGTTGTTACTGCCGGACAGGTGCTGGTGCGTCTGGATCCGGCGGATGCGCAATCGGCCGTAGATCGTGCACAAAGCGACGTCGAAGATGCGCTGGCAGAGGGGCGCGATGCGGCACGGTCCCTGGAACTGGCCGGGGCAGAGTTGGAAGCAACCCAATTGCAGGCCGATCTGCGTACCCGCGCATTTGAACGTCAGCAAGGCCTGGCGGAACGCGGTGTTGGCACAGCGGCAACCACCGAGGGGGCAGAGCTTGCTGCTGCCGCTGCGCAGCAATCGGTTGTGTCGCGCCGACAGGCGGTAGCGCAGGGCGAGGCGCGGCTGGATCAGGCCAAAACGCGACTGGCGCGCGCGCAGATCGCTTTGGCTGAGGCAGAGCGCCGATTGGAAGACACTACTTTGACGGCACCGTTTGACGGCACACTTTCTGCAACCGATGTGGTTGTGGGCCGACGAGTTTCTGCAAATGAACGGCTGGCCGAATTGATTGATCCTGAGGATCTGGAAGTCTCGTTTCGCCTGTCCACGGCACAATACGCACGACTGCTGGATGAAAACGCAAAGTTGGTGCGCGCGGAAATGGTCGCTTTACTTGATATCACGGGTGTCGACATCGAAGCCAAGGGGCGGATCAGCCGGGCCAGCGCCGCAGCCGGTGAAGGGGCGACGGGGCGTTTGATCTTTGCCGCGCTCAGCGATGCAGGTGGTTTCAAGCCCGGCGATTTCGTGACCGTCCAGGTGCAGGAACCCCTGTTGGAAAACGTGACCCGTCTGCCTGCCTCTGCGGTGGATGCGCGAGGTGAACTGCTGGTGCTGGATGAAGAAAACCGGCTGGAGGCGGTTCAGGTCGAAGTGCTGCGCCGTCAGGGCGATGATGTTCTGGTGCGTGGTCCGATTCTGGGCAGGCAGGTGGTTGAGGCCCGATCGCCGCTCTTGGGTGCTGGTATTGCGGTCAAGCCGGTGACACGTGGTGCCCCGCCAGAGGCCCCTGAAATGCTGGAGTTGTCCGAGGAACGCCGCGCCAAGCTGGTGGCCTTTGTCGAGGCCAACCAGCGTATGCCAAAGGAAGCCAAGGCCCGTGTGCTGGCCCGATTGGCAGAACCAACCGTGCCGGCGCAAATGGTTGCACGGATCGAAAGCCGGATGGGAGGCTGACCGTTGGCGCGTAAAATGCCAGCCTCCGCGGGGGGCATCCTTTCATATTTCGTACGTCACCGGACGGCGGCCAATCTGTTGCTGGTGGTCCTTCTGGTTGCCGGTGCAATCGCGGCCCCGAATATGCGGGCCCAGTTTTTCCCCGATGTCATCGTTGATAATGTCACTGTTTCAACAGTTTGGCAGGGTGCCGGGGCCGAAGATGTCGATGCAGGGATCGTGCAGATATTGGAACCGGTCCTTTTGGCCATTGAAGGCGTTGAAGGCTCCAACAGTACCTCGCGGGAAGGGTCGGGCACAATTGCGCTGGATTTTGAACCGGGTTGGGATATGGCGCGTGCGGCAGCTGATGTACAAACGGCGGTTGATTTGGTCACCACCCTGCCGGAAGAGGCGGAAGAGCCCAACGTGCGCCGCGGTGCATGGCGTGACAGGGTTACCGATGTGGTGATCACCGGGCCAGTGGCCACGGAACAACTGGGCCGCTTCGCTGATGAATTTGTGACACGGCTGTTTGCGGAGGGCGTGACGCGGACCACGATTCAAGGGGTGGCCGCCCCGCAGACCCTGATTGAAGTGCCTTCGGCGCAACTGATCGCCTATGACGTCACCATGGCCGAGATCGCTGCGGCCATCGCCGCCGAAGTGGACGCCGATCCTGCGGGTGATGTGAGTGGCGCAAATGCTCGCGTCCGTACTGGCACCGCTAAACGCACTGCACGCGAGATTGCCGGGATTGTCCTGCGTTCCAACCCTGATGGGTCAAAGTTGACGGTGGGGGATGTGGCACTGGTCTTTGAGGAAGGTGTTGATCGTGAACGGCAGTTCTTTGTCGGCCAGAATCCGGCGATGTCGGTACGGGTGGACCGCTCTGATCGGGGGGATGCAATTGGCATTCAGGAAGACGTGGAACGGGTCGCGACAGAGCTGCGGGCCAACCTGCCGGCGACCGTTTCCGTTCAATTGATCCGTACAAGATCCGAGGCGATCAAGGGACGGTTGGATCTGCTGATCGACAACGGGTTGATGGGGCTGGGGCTTGTGGTCGGCCTGCTGTTTTTATTCCTCAATGCCCGCACAGCTTTCTGGGTGGCCGCTGGTATTCCCGTGGCAATGGGGGCGGCAATTGCGCTGATGTATCTGGGCGGGCTGACGATCAATATGATCTCCCTATTCGGGCTGATCATCACGCTGGGCATTGTGGTGGATGATGCAATTGTGGTGGGGGAACATACCGATCATCGCTTTCGTACCTTGGGTGAACCACCAATGGTGGCGGCGGAAAAAGCCGCACAGCGCATGTCGATGCCGGTGTTTGCAGCGACTCTGACCACAATCATTGCATTTTTCGGGCTGGTCGCCGTGGGGGGACGGTTTGGTGATTTGATCCGCGATATACCGTTTACCGTGATTGCGGTGCTGGCCGCCTCATTGGTTGAATGTTTCCTGATCCTGCCCAACCATATGGCCCACGCAGTGGCGGCGGCGGATAAGGAACATTGGTATGACATGCCCAGCCGTGTGGTGAATCGCGGTTTTGTCTGGCTGCGCGAAACCCTGTTCCGACCGTTTATGGCGGGGGTGATCCGCGCGCGCTATGTGGTGCTGGCTGGGGTTATTGCCGTTCTGGCGTCACAGGTGGCGCTGTTCATCAAAGGGGACGTGCAATGGCGGTTCTTCAACGCACCAGAGCGTGGCTCTGTCACCGGTAACTTCATGATGACCGAAGGGGCAACCCGCGCCGATACACTGGCGATGATGCGCGAAATGCAACGCGCCACCGAGGCGTTAGGGGCGGAATATGCCGAACGATATGGCCGGAACCCACTGGATTATGTGATTGCGCAGATTGGTGGCAACGGCGGGCGTGGGTTGGCCGGGGCCGATACCAAGGACAATGATCTGTTAGGCGGCATTTCAATCGAGCTGATCGATGCGGATCTGCGACCCTATTCCAGTTTTGCCTTTGTTGCCGAGTTGCAGGATGCGGTGGTCAATCATCCAATGGCCGAGACGGTCAGCTTTCGCGGCTGGCGCTCTGGTCCCGGTGGCGATGCGCTGGATGTCCAGTTTTACGGGGCGGATACGGATAGGCTGAAAGCGGCTTCTGCCGCCTTGCAGGATGCCCTGCGCCAGTATCCCGAGGTCAGCGCGGTCGAGGATAACCTCGCCTATGACAAAGAGGAGCTGATCCTTGATCTGACACCACAGGGGCAGGCGCTGGGCTTTACCATTGACAGTTTAGGACGTGACCTGCGCCATCGGTTGGGCGGGATTGAGGCGGCAACGTATCCAGACGGGCCGCGTTCCGCGACGATCCGCGTTGAATTGCCCAAGGGAGAGCTGACCGCAGATTTTCTGGACCGTACGCAGATGCGCACACCTGCGGGCTTATATGTGCCGCTGGCCGATATCGTAAGTGTCGAACGGCGCACCGGGTTTTCGACCGTACGGCGCGAGAATGGCATCCGCCTGATTTCGGTGACGGGTGATATTTCTGAGGATGATGCGGCGCGGGCCAGTGCGATCCAGGAGGCGCTGGAGGTCGAGATCCTGCCGCGCATCGCCTCTGAACTGCAGGTGGAATACCGTCTGGCCGGGTTAAGCGAGCAGGAGGGTGACTTTTTGCAGGATGCAATGACCGGTCTGATCCTATGCCTGACAGGCATCTATCTGGTGTTGGCATGGGTGTTTGGCAGTTGGACCCGACCGATGGTGGTTATGGCGATTATTCCGTTTGGATTGGTTGGCACGATCTATGGGCACCACCTGTGGGAGGTCCCGCTGAGCATGTTCACGGTTGTTGGGTTGCTGGGCATGACGGGGATTATCATCAATGATTCCATTGTCTTGGTGACCACCATTGATGAATACGCGGAAACGCGCGGGTTGATTCCGTCGATCATTGACGGGGCGACGGACCGGTTGCGCCCTGTGATGTTGACCACATTGACAACTGTGTTGGGCATGGCCCCCTTGCTGTATGAGCAAAGCCAGCAGGCGCAGTTCCTGAAACCCACGGTGATTACTCTGGTTTACGGGTTGGGTTTTGGCATGATCCTTGTGCTGCTGGTGGTGCCGGCATTGGTTGCAGCACAGCATGATGTCACGCGCCAGATTAGGGCGTTGCGGCGGGGCATGCGGGCACCGGTCCATACGCTGAGGCTGGGGTTGTTGGCGCTTTGGGCGCTGATACTGGCCTGGGGCGCGGTAACGCTGGGCTGGGCGGCGTGGTTTGGCACGGTGCATCCTGCGGTCGCTACATTTGTACCGGCGGTAGAGGCCGTGTCGCCCGGGATGGCGGGGCTCCTGCTGTTCATTCTGGGGGCCGCTCTGCTGGCACTTATGGGTTATCTGCTTGCCGGGCTTGCCTTTGTGATGCGCCGCAACGCCCGCATTGGCTAGCATCAGCTCCGACTCATTCCAAGGCTGCGAGGTGCAAGGGTTTGGCCGGGCTCCACGCGAACTGCGACACATCATGGAAAGGATCAGCCAAACCATCCCTCGAAGCGTAAGGGATCAGGCCCCTGAATTATCCCGCCGAGCAGCCGCGAATATCAACCGCGTGCTTTGTGCCCAGCACGGTGATGCGAATGGCAGAGCGGTCCAGCGCCAGTGGGGATCCGTCACCCGCCATGATCTCGCCCTGTGCAAGCAATGTGCCGCCTTTGCGTGTGACTTGGATTTCGCTTGACCACAGACCAGGCTGGCCTGCCTCGATGATGACAACTTCGTCACCGCCGGTTGATGGCAGCTTCATGCGGGCCTCTATCCGCAAACCGTCTTTGGTCGGGCTAAGGGCACAGGTTGCGCTTTTGACCCCTGCCTCTTTCGCGGAATAGGGGCGCGCGGCAAGTGCGGCAGCGATCATCGGGGTGGGTTTTGCGCTGTTGTCTTCCAGCATGGCGGTCAATGACATGCGGTGCGGCACGCAGATGTCTTTGCACACACCGATCTCCAGATCTGCATGCAGTGACATGGGTTCGCCTCTGCGTTTCGGTGCGAGGGTCAGGGGCAGGATCACATCACCGGAATAGCCGATGGTGCGCATGCCAGAGGTCAGAAATACCTCGGGTGCAGGCCAGGTGATGCCGACGCCACGCAGGTTGCCAGAGCCAGCCCAGTCAAAATGCGGTGGAATGCCCGCGTCACCGGGGCTGCGCCAATAGGTTTTCCAACCGGGGGAGAGTTTCAGCCGCACGGCCGCGATACGGGTGCCGTCAGCCTGTTGCCACCCGGTCAGAATTTCGCCGGTTACAGGCGCGGCAAAGCTATCTCCTGCCGCCAGAGGCAGCGCCGATGCGCAGGTCAGGAGAAAGGCGGAAAGGCAACGTATGATCATCCATCCTAGATGGGCCAATTGCCCTTCACTGCCAAGTCACGATTGCATCAGCGATGTTTCGTCATTTTACAGCAGATGCAGCTAAACCACTTGTCGGGCGCTGCGCGCGCGGGCATTCTTGGTGTCATGTCCCATACGCCCCTTCAGTCCGACGCGCCACTGGCCCTCACGGGTAAACTGCTGATTTCGATGCCGGGAATGGGCGATCCGCGTTTTGCCCATTCGGTGGTTTTCCTGTCGTCTCATGGCGAAGAAGGCGCGATGGGGTTGATCGTGAACAAACCGGCACAGGGGGTGAGCCTGTCAGATGTGCTGGACCAACTTTCACGCGACATGGCCCCGGCCAAGAAACAACTGGGGGTGCATTTTGGCGGCCCGGTTGAGACCGGACGTGGTTTTGTGCTGCACTCGGATGAATACCGTTCACCATTGCATACGCTGAGGGTCGAGGGCGGGTTTGGCATGACGGCAACCCTGGATGTGCTTGAGGATATCGCGCGAGGCAAGGGGCCGGATAAGGCCCTGTTGATGCTGGGGTATTCCGGTTGGGGACCGGGGCAGCTGGAAAACGAACTGGCGCAGAATGGTTGGCTGACTGCGGATGCAACGCCCGAAATTGTGTTTGATCTGAAGGACAGCGAGAAATGGGAAGCGGCGCTGGGATCGCTTGGGATTGATCCGCTGGTGCTATCCGCCACAGCAGGGCGGGCGTGACCTATAACGCTTCGCGAAAAACGTGAATCACCCAACGCTGCCTGAAAATCATGAATTTCAACGCGTTGCGGGATGCTCCGTCTATCAGTTATTCGTCAAAATGCTTTAACGCGGTGCGGCCGCGCGGCGCAGGCGATCATTGATGGCCTGCCCAAGGCCGTGATCCGGGATTGGAGCAACCGCAATGGGGCGGGCCTTGGCATCAAGCTGGTGCAGATGGTCAAACAGATTTGCCGCGGCTTCGGTCAGATCGCCGCTGGCGGAGAGGTTTAGATCACAGGTCATCTTGCCAAACCCCAAAAACAGCTCGTTTTCTTGCGCTTTGGATGCGTTTAGACGGACTGTTCCTGCGGGGGCGTAATGTGAACTTAGCTGACCGGGGGCAGTGATGTCATCGCCATTGGACAGTGCCAAAGGCTGACCAAGGGCCGCCTCGATTGCCTCGCGCGGCAGGCCACCTGCGCGCAGCAGGGTTGGTTGCGCCTTGTTCAGCCCCACAATGGTGCTTTCCAGCCCGACCGCGCAGGGGCCATCATCCAGCACTGCGGCGATTTTGCCAGATAACCCAGCGATGACGTGATCTGCGGTGGTGGGCGAAATCCGTCCTGACGGGTTGGCAGAGGGTGCCGCAACCGGACCATCGAAAGCGGTAAGCAGGTCTTGCGCAGTGGTATGGGCCGGAACGCGCAAGGCCACGGTGTCCAGCCCTGCGGTGACAAGTTTGGACAGCCCGTGCCCGTCTTTCAGCGGCAGGACCAAGGTCAGCGGGCCGGGCCAGAACGCAGTGGCCAGCACCTCGGCGGTATCGGACCAATGCACATAGGTCTGCGCCATTTCTGTGCGCGCCAGATGCACAATCAGCGGGTTGAAACTGGGTCGGCCCTTGGCGGCAAATACCTGTGCCACTGCGGTACCATTGCGCGCATCCGCGCCCAGCCCATAGACCGTTTCCGTGGGGAAGGACACCAAATGACCCGCCGCCAACAGGGCTGAAGCCTTGGCGATTCCGGCTGTATCTGCGGTTAGTCTAGCTGTTCCAAGGTCCATTGGTGCCCCTTTGACGCGGCGTTTAGGTTGCGGTAGGGCGTCGCTGCATTCCATGCTGAAAGCCGTGATTGCCTTTAGCAGGGCTGTGACTGACGTGCCAGCCACACCGATATTTTCAGGAGACCTTCCTATGCCATACCGCGCCGCTGTAACAGACTATCGCTTTATGATCGACAACCTGCTGGATGTGGATGCCCTGCGCCAGACCACGCGATTCGAAGAAGCAACTGCAGATGTAACGGTGGCAATTCTGGAAGAGGCAGGCAAGCTTTGTGACGAGGTGCTGGCCCCGCTGCAACGCAATGGCGATCTGCACCCTGCGCAGCTAGAGAACGGTGTTGTGCGCACCTCCCCCGGTTTTGTCGAAGGGTTCAAGGCCATCGCGGAAGGTGGCTGGATCGGCATGGCAGCGGATCCAGAGCACGGCGGCATGGGGCTGCCGATGATCCTGACCTCGGCGGTGAACGAGATGATGAGCGGCGCGTGTATTTCGCTGCAACTGGCCCCGTTGATGTCGCAGGGCCAGATCGAGGCGCTGGAACACCATGGTTCCGATGCGATCAAGGAACTGTATCTGCCCAAGCTGATTTCCGGCGAATGGACCGGCACAATGAACCTGACGGAACCGCAGGCCGGATCGGATGTGGGCGCGTTGAAGTCGAAAGCGGTGGACAATGGGGACGGCACCTATGCGGTGTCAGGGCAAAAGATTTTCATCAGCTGGGGTGATCATGACGTTGCTGAAAACGTCTGCCATCTGGTCCTGGCCCGCTTGCCAGGCGCGCCCGAGGGGACCAAAGGGATCAGCCTGTTTCTGGTGCCGAAGTTTATTCCAAATGACGATGGCACATTGGGCAAGCGCAACGGTGTCAGCGTGGTCAGCCTTGAGCACAAGCTGGGCCTGCATGGCTCCCCCACTGCGGTGATGCAATATGACAATGCCACCGGCTGGCTGGTTGGACCGGAACAGGGTGGCATGGCGGCGATGTTTACGATGATGAACAACGCGCGTCTGGGTGTCGGTGGACAGGGCATCGGTGTGGCCGAAGCCGCCTATCAACATGCGCTGTCCTATGCACTTGACCGCAAGCAGGGGCGCGCGGGGGCAGATGGCAAGGGCAGTATCGCGGATCACGCGGATGTACGCCGGATGCTGGCGGTGATGAAGGCGGATATCTTTGCCGCCCGCTCCATTGCGCTGAACTGCGCCTATGCGCTGGATATGGCCAATGCCACTGGTGATGCTGCGTGGCGGGCACGGGCGGCATTGCTGACACCCATCGCCAAAGCCTTTGGCACTGATACCGGCTGCGCTGTGGCGGATCTGGGGGTGCAGGTGCATGGTGGCATGGGCGTGATCGAGGAAACCGCCGCCGCGCAATTCAGCCGCGATGTACGGGTGACCACAATTTATGAAGGCACCAATGGCATTCAGGCGATGGACCTTGTTGCCCGCAAGATGATGGACGGTGGCGAGGCTGCGGGGCTGCTGCTGGACGAGATGGAAGAAGACATCGAAAGGGCGCGGCCCGATTTCCCCAATATGGCGGATGCCTGCTGGCAGGCATGTGAAAGCATGCGCGAGGCAACCGAGTGGCTGGTGGCGCAGGACAATATGAACAACCGTTTCGCCGGGGCTGTGCCCTATTTGCGGGCCTTTGCACGGGTGTTGGGCGCACAGCTGCACCTCAAGGCCGCGATGGCCGATAAAGGCGGACCGCGTGAAAAGCTTGCCCGGTTCTATATCCTGCGGATGCTGCCGGAACATGCCGGTTTGCTGACCCATGCGCAGGCGGGTGAGGCGGATTTGTTTGCAGTGACAACTGACGCACTGGCCTCCTGATGGCGGATGTTGCACCGGCAGGTCTGCGGTATCCCTTTGACACGCCACCGGCCCATGGCACGGAAGCGATCGAAGTTGCGCCTGGTGTCTTATGGCTGCGCATGCCGCTGCCGATGAAGCTGGATCACGTCAACATCTATGCTTTTGATGAAGGCGATAGCTGGACAATCATCGACACTGGGTTCGCCTCAAAGAAATCCAAGGAGATCTGGACCGAAGCGCTGGCCGGTCCGTTGGGTGGCAAGCCGGTCAGCCGTGTTGTGGTGACACACCACCATCCTGATCACATCGGGCTTGCCGGTTGGTTTCAGACGCAGCATGGGGCCGAACTGGTCACCACCCGTACCGCATGGCTGACTGCGCGGATGCTGACGCTGGACGAACAAGCGGTGTCGCCGGAAGAAACTTTGGCGTTTTACAAGCTTTCGGGGATGGACCCTGTGATGCTGGAAAAACGCCGTGCGGACCGGCCCTTTAACTTCTGCGATATCGTTAGCCCTTTGCCACTGGGCTTCACCCGGATCAAACAGGATGACTGCATCCAGATTGGCGGGCGCATGTGGGACGTCCACATGGGCAACGGCCACGCGCCCGAACATGCAACATTCTGGAGCAGGGACGACAATCTGGTGATCGCGGGGGATCAGATCCTGTCCTCGATCAGCCCCAATGTCGGGGTCTATCCAACGGAGCCGATGGCGGATCCGATTGGTGAGTGGCTGGAGGCTTGTGAGCGGCTGGCCCCGCTGGCGCGGGCGGATCATCTGGTGCTGGGCGGGCATAAACTGCCGTTCACCGGCCTGCCCAAGCGGATGGAACAGTTGATCGAGAACCACCATGGGGCGCTGGAACGGCTACTTGCATATATCGACACGCCGAAATCCGCATCACAGTGTTTTTCACCTTTGTTCAAAAGAAAGATAGGTGAGGCGGAATACGGCCTCGCCTTGGTTGAAGCGGTTGCGCATTTGAGCCACCTTTATCAAAGCGGCCTTGCCACGCGCGAATTGCGCGCGGAAGATGGGGCGTGGGTGTATCAAAGCAAAGGGTAATGCGCGATGGATGACCAGATCAAAACAGCGGCAGAAGCGGTGGAAAGTGACGCTTTGCCACGCTGCCACGAGGTACATGCAGATCCTGATCAACGCAAAGCCAGCGCAGAGAACTTGCCCAAATCGGTCAAGGAAGAACCCGTTGCGAAAAAGAGCCCGGCACAATGGGCCTATGAGCGCACGGTGCTCTATCTAAAGAACTTTGAAGAGCAGCTGGACAATGAACATGAGGTTGCCATGGGGTTTGTCGGTGGCGACGCAGGCGTGCTGCGTATTGAAGGGATGGGGTATTTTGATCCTGATATCGTGACATTTTACGGCACTGATCCTGCTGGCGGGCGGACCCAATTGGTGCAGCATGTCAGCCAGCTTAGCGTGATGTTGCGGGCCTTGCCCAAGGCGAAAGAGGGTGACGCCCCGAATCGCATTGGTTTCCGGCTGGTTGAGGATCTGGAAAAGTCGCAGGACAAGGTCAGCTGAAGCAGAAACAATTGAGGTGTTTTGACCGCGTGACAGGGACCTTGAAATAAGGTAACCACCGGCAAAACAAGTATCTTAAGGAACAAACTGATGGCCGAACATGAACATGGCTCAATGGATTACAGCGAACAGCAGAAGATGTTTGATGGATTCATGTCCTTTGTCACCAAGAGCGTTATCGCAATCATTGTGTTGCTGGTCCTGATGGCGATCTTCGCGACATAAGATTCCCGGTTCGAATCTGCGCTTTGGTTGTGCGGGCCGCCGTTTCGGCGGCGCGGCACCTTATCGGCGTAGCGTGTAAAGAGTTGACGGCGCGATTTGTCGCGCGCGGGGTGCCTATGGATTGGTTTCCCGTCGTATCAAAACAGGGAATTTTACTGTGAAACCTGTGTTTGCCAGTCTGGCACTTGTTGCCCTGCTTTCGGGATGTGCCGCGAATGTCGGTGGTGACAGCTCCTTTGAAGAGATTACTGCCGCATCCTATCGCGCCGGCGGGCCGCCGACGCTGACCCTGATCACTATGGTGAACAATCGAACTGGAAGCGGCGGGCATAGTTCCTTGTTGGTCAGCGGCTCAGAGCAGGTGATCTTTGATCCGGCTGGATCGTTTCGTGAGAACGGCGTGGTTGAACGTGGTGATGTGCTTTATGGGATGACGCCGGGATGGGTGAAGGCCTATAAATCCGCGCATGCCCGATCAACCTATCATGTGGTTTCTCAGGAGATTCCGGTGACTGCGGCACAGGCGGAGCAGGCGTTGCGTCTGGTTAAGTCCAATGGCAGTGTCCCCGGTGCATTTTGTGCCAGTGCAACTTCTGCCATTCTTGCCCAGATCGATGGGCTGCCGAAGGTGAAAAGCACGTTTTATCCGATCCAGTTGATGGCCCAGTTCGAGAATTTTCCGAATGTGACCACGACCAAATTGTTCGAGGACGACCCGGACGATTTGTCTGGTGCAGTGCGCGCTGCGGGCTCAACCCAGTAGATACAACATGCCGTAAAGGGTGACACCACCCGCCATCATGGCCCCCAAAACGTTTTTGGTGATCAACCCCACAGCCAGTGCCGCCGCCGCGGCGGCAAGGCGCGCGGGATCAGGTTCTCCCCCCGTTGCCGAGGGCCATAGCACCTGCGGGGCGACAAGTGCGGGCAGTACAGCCACTGCGGTATACCGCAGATGCCGTAGCAACCATGCGGGCATCTGACGATCGCCGACAAAACCGGTAAAGGCAAAGCGCAGCAGGAAACTGCCCACGCCCAGGCCGATGATCACAATCCACAAAGTGGTTTTATCAATCATTACCGGCCCCTTTCTGTGCAAGACGTTTCTCAAGCGCGGCACCGGCCAGCATGCCAGCAAGCCCGCCAATGATCACCCCCATGGAGTAGGGCACACCAGAGGCCAACAAGCTGACCACCACCGCAACAAAAGCGGCCAGAACATGGGGTAATGTGCGAAACATCGGGGCAATCATCGCTAGAAAAGTGATGGGAATCGCAAAATCGAGCGCCCAGCTGTCCGGCACCTGAGTGCCGACCAGAGCCCCGACAACGGTAAATATGTACCATAACGGTGCCACCGGCGTGACCGCGCCAAAGAAATAGGCAACCCGCTGGGGCACCGTCATCTGTGGGTTTTTTTCGAACTCGGAAATGGCGACCACATAAGATTGATCAACCGTCAGATAGGCGGCAAAGGCCCGCTGCCAGAGGGGGGCCGACCCGATGTAAGGGGTGAGGGAAGCCGAGTACATCGCCATCCGTAGATTCACGGCCAAGGCAGATGTCAGCACGATCACTGTCGGTGCTTCTTCTTGCAGCAATTGCAGGGCGGTAAACTGTGCGGCCCCGGCGATGACGACAAGCGAAAACACCAATGATTCCAAAACGCTTAGCCCGGCCTCGGTTGCGATCAGGCCAAACAAGGATGCAAAAGGAATGATCACCAGAATAAATGGTGCGCCGTCAGCGAGACCTTTTAAAAAGGCTGTTTTCACGGTGGTGGTGGTCATGCGAAGCCCCTAGGTTAACGCCATGCGTAACGCCAACCAGTGAGGGATACAATTGGCCCAAGACCCTGATGTCACCGATTATTTGATCGCACCTGATCCAAAGGCGGTGCGCCTGACCCGTGCGGTGCGCGGTATGGACCATGAGGGGCGGGAAACGACCCTGAATGTGGTTGAGGAACGCCCGTTGACGATCTTTCTGAATGCGCAGGAAATCGTAACTGCAATGACGATTGGCGACTATCCCGAATACCTCGCGCTGGGGTTTCTGCGCAATCAGGGGATGTTGCGTGCGGATGATGAAATTACCCGCGTCGATTACGATGAAGAACTGGAAACCGTGGTGGTGCGGACGGGGCGCGCCACTGATTATGAAGATAAGATGCGGCGTAAAACACGTACGTCGGGCTGCGCGGTCGGCACGGTTTTTGGTGATATGATGGAGGGGCTGGAAGGTGTGAACCTACCACAAATGCCAGTGCGCAGTTCGTGGCTTTATGCCCTGTCGGCCAAGATCAACCGCACGCCATCGCTGTATCTTGAGGCGGGTGCGATCCATGGCACGGTGCTGTGCGAATCTGACAAGCCTTTGGTTTATATGGAAGATGTCGGGCGGCACAATGCGGTTGATAAAATCGCCGGCTGGATGCTGTCCGAAGGTGTGAGCGCAGCGGACAAGATCCTCTATACCACCGGGCGTCTGACTTCTGAGATGGTGATCAAGACGGCGATGATGGGAATTCCTGTGCTGGCCTCGCGCTCTGGCTTTACCGCCTGGGGTGTTGAGATTGCGCAGCAGGTGGGGTTGACATTAATTGGCCGGATGAAAGGTAAGCGCTTTGTCTGTCTAAGTGGCGAGGATCGGTTGATCCGGGATGCGGATCCTGCGTTGATCGTGGATGAACCAAAGCGGTCCGGCCGCAAGGGGGCGGTATGAAACAGCCCCTTGGCGTTATTTTGGCTGGCGGGCAGGCAACCCGTATGGGCGGGGGCGACAAGGGGTTGCTGCGCCTTGGCGGGCAAAGCCTGTTGGATCATGTGATCAACCGGCTTGCGCCGCAGGTGTCGGAGTTGGCGCTGAATGCCAATGGGGATCCGGCGCGGTTCGCGACATTGGGGCTGCCGGTTCTGGCCGATTCCGTTGCCGGGTTTGCCGGACCATTGGCCGGTGTGCTGGCTGGTCTGGACTGGGCAGCAGAGCAGGGGGCAGAGAGCATTGTAACGGCGGCGGCGGATACGCCGTTTTTTCCCTGTGATCTGGTGCCACAGCTTTTGCTGCATGGTGAAGGGATGGTGCATCCTTTGGTGCTGGCCGCCACCCCTGATGAGAAACGCGGCACCGCCCGCCATCCGACCTTTGGCTTATGGCCTGTGGCGCTGCGCGAGGATCTGCGTGCGGCATTGAACGATGGTCTGCGCAAAGTGGTGTTGTGGACCGAAAAACACGAAGGGCGCGAGGCAGTGTTCCCGCAGGAGCAAGCGTTTTTCAATGTGAACACACCGGATGATCTGGCAAAGGCAGAGGAGATGTTATGAGGCTTTACGGGATTGTCGGATGGAAAAACGCGGGCAAAACCGGCTTGATGGAGCGTCTTGTGACAGAAATCACCGGTCGGGGGTTTTCCGTCTCGACCGTCAAACATGCGCATCATTCCTTTGACGTTGATCACCCCGGCAAGGACAGTTTTCGCCATCGCGCGGCTGGAGCCACTGAAGTGCTGCTGGCCTCGCGCAATCGCTTTGCCCTGATGCATGAGCTGCGCGATGAAGAAGAACCGAGTTTGACAGAGCTTTTGACGCGGCTTAGCGCGGTCGATCTGTTGTTGGTTGAAGGCTATAAACGCGATGCCCACCCCAAGGTTGAGGCGCATCGCAGCGTCACCGGAAACCCCTTGATTGCACCAAAGGATTCCACAATCCGGGCTGTGGCCAGCGACACGCCGCTGGATCTGTCTATTCCAGTGTTTGACTTGAACAACACGGTGCAAATTGCTGATTTCATTCTGGCAGAGGTGGGGCTGTGTTAGGCTTTGACACAATTGTTGCGGTGGATTGGTCCGGTGGCAACGACACTGGCGCGACACCACGAAAAGACGCCATTTGGGCGGCTGTAAATAGAAAGGGATTGGCGGAAAGCCCCGTCTATCTGCGTAACCGGCAAGTGGCGGAGGAATGGCTTACTGCCCTGTTTCAGGCAGAGCAGACCGCAGGGCGACGGGTCTTGGCGGGGTTTGACTTTCCATTCGGCTATCCGGCTGGCTTTGGCGCGGCATTTACCGGATCAGATGATCCATTGGCGGTCTGGGATTGGCTGGAACAGCGGATCACCGATACGCCAAAGGAAAATAACCGATTTGATCTGGCAGGATCTCTGAACCTGAAGTTGGGTTCAGGAAAAGGGCCGTTTTGGTTCAATGGCCTAGGGCGCGACGTGTCTGGCCTTGCCCGCAACAAAAAAGACTATGCCAACCCGTTTAATGAGAAACGGCACTGTGAAAACCTGGCTAAAGGCGCGTTTACCTGCTGGCAAATGGGGGGCACCGGGGCCGTTGGTGGTCAGATGATGACGGGCCTGCCTGTATTGGCGCGGTTGCGGCGGCAGTTTGACGTTGCTGTTTGGCCATTTCAGCCGCTTGATGCTGCCATTGCATTTGTTGAAATCTGGCCCTCACTGACCGTTGGGGCGGCCCCAGAAGGCGAGATCAAGGATGCGTGGCAAGTGGCAGAGGTTGCACGACAAATTGCAGCGCTAGCGCCTGAGCGTCTGGCTGAAATACTGGCGGTTGATGCGCCCGTGGAAGGGTGGATATTCGGCCTTGGCTTTGAGGATGAGCTGAACACGCCGCCGCTTCGAAATGATTGTTTTGCCTTGCCACCGGGCGTGCATTGGACCCCTGTGGAGGAGGCACTGGCTGTGCTTCAGGACAGGTTGTCCCCTGTGACAGGGGTTGAAACCCTGACGGTGCCGCAGGCATTGGGGCGTGTTCTGGCGGCCCCGGTTTCGGCGCTTAGATCAAATCCGCCTTTGCCGAATACGGCTGTTGATGGGTATGGGTTTGCCGGTGCGCGCGGCGCAGGTGTACATGTTCTGCCACTGGCACAGGGACGTGCCGCGGCGGGGGATGCGCCCAGAGATCTGGCAGAGGGGCATGCCGTGCGGGTTCTCACAGGGGCGGCACTGCCCTTGGGGGTTGATACCGTCGTGTTGCAAGAAGATGTGCAGCTTGGCGATGGGACAATCCGCTTTTCCGGCCCTGTCAAAGCAGGGGCCAATACCCGAAAAGCGGGTGAAGACGTGGTGACCGGTCAGGAAATTCTTGAAGCAGGTCGGCGGGTTACACCTGCGGATCTTGCACTGATGGCGGCAGTCGGGATGCGCGAAATTGCGGTTCGCAAGCCCTTGCGCGTGGGCATTCTGTCCACCGGTGATGAGCTGGTTGAGGCGGGTGAAACTGCCAAAGCGGGGCAGATTTACGATGCCAACCGGCCGATGCTGATGGGGCTGGTGACGGCGTTTGGACATACCTGTGTCGACCTTGGGCGCGCCGCGGATGATCGCGAGGATCTACGCAAACGGCTAGATGCGGCAAGTGATAAGGTTGATGTGATCCTGACCAGCGGTGGTGCCTCTGCGGGGGATGAGGATCACATGTCGGCGCTCCTGCAAAAGGCGGGGGCAATGACATTGTGGCGGATTGCGATTAAACCGGGCAGGCCCTTGGCCTTGGGTATGTGGAATGGCGTACCGGTCTTCGGCTTGCCGGGAAACCCTGTGGCTGCAATGGTTTGCACTTTGATCTTCGCGCGCCCCGCAATGGATGTCCTGGCCGGCGCTCTGTGGTCTGTACCACAGGGATTTGATGTACCTGCGGGGTTCACCAAGGCGAAAAAGGCAGGGCGGCGCGAATATCTGCGGGCGCGTATCCGCGATGGTCGTGCCGAAGTCTTTGCATCGGAGGGATCGGGGCGGATCAGTGGGCTGTCCTGGGCCGAAGGATTGGTGGAACTGCCCGAGCCTGCCACTACGATCAATATTGGCGATCCGGTGCGCTACATTCCCTACGGTAGTTTTGGGATTGGCACCTAATCAAAGGTGCCGGCACAGCGTCCCAGCAACATAAATGCGCGGGCGGTGCGGGTGTCAGAAAGCGCTGAAATCTCGCTGTCCGTGGCGTTTTTCTCAAACACCGCAAAAGTCTGATCGAAACGTCGCAGGAAATGGTGCGCGGCATCGCGAAAGATCGGGTCTTGTTTCATCCGCGCGTTGCTAAGCGCCAGTGACGAACGGTCGCGGATACCACCCAAAGGTGCAATGGCGCGGCCGCGCGTGCCTTGTGCGAAGTGGCGCCAGACCTCGGGGCGGGCCCGGTCGGGACGCAGGTCATCCATGTAAATACCGTCCTGACTCATCAGCGTCAGCACATCCTGAGAAGCCTGCACCAGCTGTGATGTTGCCCGGTCCTTCAGTGCCCGGCGCAGGGAGGCAAAACCGGCTTCATCCTCGGCAGTTTCGGGAAAGTTGAGGGCGCGAATGAAATCATCATTCGACAGCAGGGGGGCCATGTCGATGGCCTGTGTCCCCAGTTCCAAAGCCGGTTGATCGTCAGCGCTTTTGACCGGTTCGGGCAGGGGCTTGGGCCGACCGGCCTCATCGCGGCGTGACTGAAACGTTGCCAATGCGGTTTCCGTCTTGCGCGCGGCCGCTGCGATTTCATCAAGCTTGCGGGTGACGCTTGGTTCCGCACGCATGTTCTGGCCCTGTTGCTGGGTGATGTAGGCCTGACGAATTGCATCGATAGACGCTTGTAAACGCTGACTTTCTTCGCGCATGACGCGGCTGGCTTTGGCGGCTGTGGCGGCGACCCAGATCATGGCAACCGGCATAAAGATCGCCAGCATTGTCATCAGAAAGCGCAGGCTTTGTGCGCCATCTTCCGACGTGCCTTCCTCGCGCAGAATCAGGAAAAAGAAGGCGGCCCCCAGCAACCACACACCGCTGAGTGCCAGAGCGATGATTTCGATCGAGGTGATCGAATCATGGCGTGGCTTGTCATAGATGCCCAAAGCCGTAGGCCGCCCGGAAATCCCCGTCACCTTGACGGTAGCGGTTTGCGCGGGTTCGTCTCCGGTTGCTGCCGGCTCTGCTTGGGCTGTGTCAGTCATCTGCGCGCTCCAGTTCAGGCATAGACGATCTTGAGCACCTCATAAGATTTGACACCGCCGGGCGTGCGTACCTCGACGCTGTCACCCTCTTCCTTGCCGATCAGGGCACGGGCGATGGGGGATTTGATGTTGAGCAACCCGTCCTCGATCTTGGCTTCGTATTCACCAACAATCTGATAGGTTTTTTCCTCGTCTGTGTCCTCATCCACCAGTGTGACAAGCGCGCCGAACTTGATGGAACCGGACAGTTTGGCCGGATCAATCACATCAGCCAGTGAAATTGCCCCTTCCAATTCCTTCACGCGGCCTTCGATAAATGACTGCTTTTCCTTGGCGGAATGGTATTCGGCATTTTCGGACAGGTCGCCATGTTCGCGTGCTTCGGCAATCGCCTTGATGATGGCGGGGCGCTCGACAGTTTTCAGCTGTTTCAGTTCCGTCTCAAGGGCGGTGTGCCCGGCGCGGGTCATTGGAATCTTTTCCATGGCGGTTGTCCACGTACAGAGGGCCGCGCACCGCAGGTTTGCGGGTGAGCGGCCGTTAAAAGGTCAGGTCGTTGATTACCTGACCCAAAGTGGTGTGGAATTGCAAGGCCCATCGCAGCGATGCGCGGGCTTGGGCCGGTGTCAGTATTGCACAACTTCAAACTCGATGCCGTCTGTATCGTGGAAGTAGAACCGGCGGCCGGGTTCATAATCGGCGTGGTTACTGGTCTTGAAACCCTGTGCGATGACCGCTTTCTCCATTGCATCAAGGTCTTCAACAACCACCGCGATATGGTTCAGACAGCCGACCTGGGTATAGTTTATTCCCTTCACAAATATGTCTTCGCCGGGGGTGTAAAGGGCAATGTATTGTGTGTCGCTGCCGACATGGACAGTATGGCCGCCCGCCATGGCGTCCCCTTGCCAGCGAATGTGCCAGCCAAAAAGCTGTTCCATCCAGCCTGCGGTTGCCTGTGGGTCTGTGACTGTGAAATTGGCGTGTTCCAGAACGGCGTTCATGGCCTTCTCCTTAAAATGTTGCGGTTGCGATATATCCGTTGTAATTTCTAAACCTAACTTTAGGTCAAGAAGTTTTTTGTGAGGTATTATGGTAGTTAAGGATGGGCTGTCGATCGGGGCGCTTGCGGCGCGCACGGGGCTGGCGGTGTCGGCGATCCGCTATTACGAGGCTCAGGGCTTGATCAGCCCTTGGCGCAACAGTGGTGGGCAAAGGCGGTTTGAACGGGCGGACCTGCGGCGTCTGAGCTTTGTTATGATTGCCCAGCAGTTCGGATTTACCTTGCCCCAGATCAAGGAACAGCTGGAGCAACTGCCGCATGGCTGCGCTCCGACCAAAAGTGACTGGGTCAGGATCAGCCATGGGTTCAGGGCCGAACTTGATACGCGGATCGCCACCTTGACCAAGCTGCGCGACAATTTGGACGGGTGCATCGGGTGTGGGTGTCTAAGCCTGGACGTCTGCGCCCTTTACAATCCAAAGGACCGGGCGGCACAGAATGGCACCGGGCCGCGCTATCTGATGGGAGATTCGCCAGAGCGGTAGGAGGCGATCGGCCTCATGCGCCAGTCCTGCTTTGCAACAGCAGCGATTTTACGTGCCGTATTGATTGCATTGATGCCCGACGTGGTTTAGCGATTTCCAAACTTATTAGCGTAGAGGAACCCTAGCCATGGCCGAGATCGAGCGTGAAGCAATGGAATATGATGTCGTCATCGTCGGTGCGGGGCCTGCGGGCCTGTCTGCGGCGATCCGGCTCAAACAGCTTGATGCAGATTGCAACGTTGTTGTGCTTGAAAAAGGTTCCGAAGTGGGCGCGCATATCCTGTCCGGTGCTGTGCTTGATCCCTGCGGCCTGGACAAGCTGATCCCCGAGTGGAAGGCGAAAGGCGCGCCGCTGAATGTGCCGGTAAAAGAAGATAACTTCTATGCACTTGGCGAAGCGGGCAAAATGCGCCTGCCTAATTTTATCATGCCGCCGCTGATGAACAACCACGGCAATTACATCGTGTCGATGGGCAATGTCTGTCGCTGGATGGCGGAGCAGGCCGAAGAGCTGGGCGTCGAGATTTTTCCCGGCATGTCATGTTCCGAAATCGTCTATGGCGAAAATGGCGAAGTCAAAGGTGTGGTTGCCGGTGAGTTTGGCAAGAATGCGGATGGCAGCCAGGGTGACGGCTATGAGCCGGGGATGGAACTGCACGGGAAATATGTTTTCCTTTCCGAGGGGGTGCGCGGCAGCCTGAGTAAACAGGTGATTGCAAAGTACAACCTTGATGCCGATTGTGACGTGCCGAAGTTTGGTCTTGGTATGAAAGAGATTTGGGAAATCGATCCGGCCAAGCATAACGAAGGTGAAGTTACCCACACGATGGGCTGGCCGCTGGGCACCAAGAACACCGGTGGGACGTTCATCTATCACCTTGATAACAATCAAGTTTACGTCGGCATGATCGTCGATCTGAATTACAAGAACCCGCATCTCTATCCCTACATGGAGTTCCAGCGTTTCAAACATCATCCGATGGTCTCCAAGCTGCTAGAGGGCGGTAAACGCGTCGCTTATGGTGCGCGGGCGGTGACCAAAGGCGGCATTCAATCCATTCCGAAGTCCGCCTTTCCAGGGGGTGCTTTGCTGGGCTGTTCCGCCGGGTTGGTGAACCTGCCGCGGATCAAGGGCAATCACAACGCGATGTTGTCCGGCATCGCTGCAGCTGAGGCGGCGATGGACGCGATCAAGGCTGACCGCAGTGGGGATGTGCTGGAAGGTTATGATACTGAATTGCGCAGCGGTGCGGTTGGTAAAGACCTGAAAAAAGTGCGCAACGTTGCGCCACTGAATGGCCGCTACGGGCTGTTGGGGGGGCTGGCGATTGGCGGCTTTGACATGTGGTGCAACACCTTTGGCTTCTCTTTGCTGGGCACCCTGAAGCATGGCAAATCCGACGCGGAATCGACAGAACCCGCGTCCCAGCACAAGGTTATTGACTACCCCAAGCCTGACGGGAAACTCAGCTTTGACCGTCTGACCAATGTGGCGTTTTCATTTACCAACCACGAGGAAAGCCAGCCTGCGCATCTGACGTTGAAAGACGCCTCTGTTCCGGTTGACGTCAATCTGCCAAAGTTCGCCGGCCCCTCTGCGCGCTATTGTCCTGCCGGGGTCTATGAGTTTGTTGGCGAAGGCGCGGATCAGAAGTTCCAGATCAACTTCCAGAACTGTGTGCATTGCAAGACATGTGATATCAAGGATCCAAGCCAGAACATCGTCTGGACCACGCCACAGGGTGGTGATGGGCCGAACTATCCAAATATGTGATCCGTTCAACCAACGACAGAACCATTATCAGAAGGCGGGGCAGTCCCCGCCTTTTTTGCGAATAAATCCGCCTCACAGACCTGTCATGTTGCGTGGCCTGCCATTGCGCTTGCAGGTAGACCTGATAGCCTTGCTCGCAAATGAAAAGAGGCAGTCGAGATATGTTCAGAAATGTCCTTACCGGCGCAGCGGCCCTGCTGTTAAGTGGCGCGTTCATCCCACAGGCGCAGGCCCAATCTGTTGCAGGTGCGTATTTGGCGGGGCGTCATGCTGCGGTGCAATCGGATTACCGCGAGGCGGCCCGTTACTACGCCGAGGCGCTGGCGCGTGACAGTTCAAATGTGGAGCTGATCGAAAGCACGGTCCTGTCATATTTGTCGCTGGGGCGCATTGAAAAGGCTGTGCCTTTGGCCCGTGTGCTGGAACAGAAAAATCAGAACTCACAAGTTGCGCGGATGGTGATCACTGCGGATTTGGCTCAGCGCGAGGAATACACGGCACTTTTGGCGCGCGAGTCCGACAGCGAGGGGATTGGTCCCTGGGTGGATGGTTTGGTCAAGGCATGGGCGCAGGTGGGCAAGGGGGACGTGACCGCTGCCATGGTGGCCTTTGACGCCTTGAGTAAAGAAGCAGGCATGCAGGGGTTTGTGATGTATCACAAGGCCTTGGCTCTGGCATCCGTGGGAGATTTTGAAGGGGCCGAGGCAATTTTCGGGGAGGCAGCAGCCGGTGCTGCGGGCCAGACCCGGCGCGGGGTGATGGCCCATGCGGTTGTGCTGGCGCAGCTGGAGCGTCACGAGGAGGCCCTGACCGTCCTGCGCAGCAGTTTTGGCGAGGCAACGGACCCTGAGCTGGATCAGATGATCGCCGCGCTTGAGGCGAAGGAGCCACTGCCCTTCACCCTTGTGCGTGATGCCAAATCCGGCATTGCAGAGGTGTTTTTTACCTTCGCCGCCGTGCTGAAAAGTGAAACAGCAGGGGATTATTACGTGCTGCTCTATTCCCGCGTGGCACGTTTCCTGCGTCCCGATCATGTGGATGCCCTGTTGCTGACAGCGGGGTTGTTGGAAAACCTTGGTCAGAATGATCTGGCGGTCGAGGAATATAAGGCCGTGCCCGCCGATGATCCGGCATTTCATGTGGCAGAGCTGGGTCGCGCGGATACCTTGCGTCGTGCTGGCAAGGATGATCAGGCGGTTGAGGTGCTGGAACAGCTGGCCCGCAGCCATGGTGACCTTGCCGTGGTGCATTCCACCTTGGGCGATGTGCTGCGCGGGCAGGATGACTTTACCGGAGCCATTGCTGCCTATGACCGGGCCATTGAACGTACTTCGGAAACTGCGCGGGTGCGTTGGATTTTGTATTACTCACGTGGGATTGCCTATGAACGCCGTGGCGACGAAGCGGAATCAGAAGCCAATTTTCGCGCGGCTTTGGCTATCAATCCAGAGCAACCGCAGGTGTTGAACTATCTGGGCTATTCCATGGTTGAGCAGAACCGCAATCTGGAAGAAGCCTTGGAGATGATCGAGCGCGCCGTCGCGGCCAGCCCGCAATCCGGCTATATTGTCGATTCACTCGGGTGGGTGCTGTACCGGATGGGTCGCTATAACGAGGCGGTGGCGCATATGGAGCGCGCGGTGGAGCTGCTGGCGGTGGATCCGGTGGTGAATGATCACCTTGGCGATGTTTATTGGGCGGTGGGTCGTCAACGCGAGGCAGAGTTTCAGTGGAGTCGTGCGCTTTCCTTTATTGATGAAGGGGATACGGACGGCGAGGCCGATCCCGACCGTATCCGGCGCAAGTTGGATGTGGGGCTGGACAAGGTGCTGTCAGAGGAAGGTGCGCCCCCGTTGAAGGTGGCCAATGACCTCTGAGGTCTTTGCTCCGGCCAAGATCAACCTGACGCTTCATGTCACTGGCCAACGGGCAGACGGCTACCACCTGCTTGATTCGCTTGTGGTTTTTGCGGATGTTGGCGACCGGTTGTGGTTCGAGGCGGGGCCGGAACTTTCGATGGATGTGTCTGGCCCCTTTGCGCAGGGGGTGCCGGTGGATCAGCGCAATCTGGTCTGGCAAGCGGTAGAGCTGGCCGATTGGACGGGGCGGATCACCTTGGAAAAGAACCTGCCGCACGGCGCCGGGATCGGCGGCGGATCGACGGATGCCGCCGCAACCCTGAATGCCTTGGGAGGTGTGGCACAGGCTGCGACCTTGGGCGCGGATGTGCCGGTTTGCCTCAGACGGGCAGCAACGCGGATGCGCGGCATCGGGGATCATTTGGAGGTGGCGGATGATCTGCCGCAATGCTGGGCCGTTCTGATCTGGCCTAGTGTTGGCGTTGCAACGCCGCATATTTTCAAGCATCTGGAAAAGAAAGACAATTTGGCAATGCCGGAAGGCTTACCAAAGTTTCAAAGTCACACACAGATGATCACATGGCTGCGCGGAATGCGCAACGACCTGCAAGCGACCTGCGCGGCGTTGGTGCCGGAAGTCTCTGAGGCATTAACGGCGCTGGCGGCATGTGACGGGCTGGGGCTGGCTCGGATGTCTGGCTCTGGCTCGACCTGCTTCGGGCTTTTTGAAACCCAAGGGCAAGCTGACGCTGCCGCACGGAAAATCGCAGCGTCACATCCCGAATGGTGGGTGAAACCCTGCGTGCTTGGGGATGCTAGCTGATCCGGCTGACTACGTAATCCGCAATGTCTGACAGCATGTTTTTAACGTCGTGATCCGGCAGAACGGCAAGAGCTTCCTTGGCTTTCTCGGCCCATGCCAGCGCATCCGCCTTGGTTGCGCCTAGGGCAGCGTGTTTGTTCAGTAAGGCCAGCGCATGTTCCAGGTCACCGTTTTCCTGACGGCCCTTTTCAATGGTGCGTACCCAAAACGCGCGTTCCGTATCATCAGCTTTGGCAACAGCTTTGATCACCGGCAGGGTCAGCTTGCGCTCGCGGAAGTCGTCCCCAATGTTCTTGCCTGTCGCGCCGGTGTCACCCTGATAATCCAGCAGATCATCCACGATCTGAAAGGCCACACCCAAAGCATCGCCATAGTCATACAGCGCCTGCACCTGTGCGTCCGGCGCATCGGCAATCACGCCGCCAACCTGTGTCGCCGCAGAAAACAGCGCTGCGGTCTTGCCGCGCACCACTTGCAGATAAACGCTTTCATCTGTGGCCAAATTGCGTGCCGCGGTCAGTTGCAGAACCTCACCCTCGGCGATGGTGGCGGCGGCGTTTGACAGGATCTGCATCACCTGCATGGAACCGGGTTCGGTCATCAACTGAAAGGAGCGTGCAAACAGGTAATCGCCCACCAGCACGGAGGATTGATTGTCCCACAACAGGTTTGCCGTGGGACGCCCACGCCGCTGTTCGCTTTCATCGACCACATCATCATGCAACAGGGTTGCCGTGTGAATAAACTCAACCGTGGCCGCCAGATGCACGTGATAGGGGCCGTCATAGCCACACATCCGTGCCGCCGCCAGCGTCAGCATCGGGCGCAGACGCTTGCCGCCTGCCTCTACCAAATGGGCAGTAACCTCGGGGATGCGCGGTGCGTGTTTTGAAGCCATCCGTTCGCGGATAAGCGTGCTGACCGCGGCCATGTCTTTGGTCAGATATGCGGCCAGCCGTTCGTGTGGTTTTGCAATTGTATCAACGTTCATCAAGACGATCCCATTTACCGCCCCGCAAAGAGGCTCGACAATCTGGCCGAACTGGCCCACACCTTTGATATGAAGGAACTTTTACGCACAACAGACATGACGGTAATCGCCTTTGCCCAAGCCCTTCTTGAGGGGGAGGATATAGCCTGCTTCGCGATGGACGTAAACATGAGCGTCCTTGAAGGTGGCATCGGTATTTTCCCGCGCCGGTTGATGGTGCATCCTGACAATCACGGTGCGGCTGAACGTGTGTTGCTGGACAACGGCATCCCCCTCGGATTGTAGACGAGCAGATGCGCAAAGACGAAGATGCCGATCTGACATGTGACGCCTTTCTGGGTGGGCAGCTTCATCTGCTTCAACCCCGGCAGGGGTATCGCGCGGGCCTTGATGCGGTTTTGTTAAGTGCTTGTGTTCAAGCGGAAAAAGGACAGCGGGTGCTGGAATTGGGGTGCGGCGTCGGGGCGGCGATCCTCTGTCTGGGGACCCGCGTTCAAGGGCTTGCCCTGACCGGGGTTGAGCGGGATCCGCGTTTTGCCGCGCTGGCCCGCCGCAATGGCGCGGATTCGCTTGAGGTGGTAGAGGCTGATCTGGCCGCGCTGCCGCTTTCGTTACGTCAGCGACAATTTGACCATGTTCTTGCGAATCCTCCTTACTTTGACCGGCGGGCCTCTGTCGCCTCGGATGATCCCGCACGGGAGGCGGCACATGGCGCTGAAACACCTTTGGCAAAATGGGTTAAAACCGCTGCGAAGCGACTGGCCCCAAAGGGATATGCGCATTTTATCCATCTGACAGAACGCCTGCCGGATGTCCTTGCGGCGTTGCCTCATGAAATGGGCAGTGTTCATGTATTGCCACTTGCTGCGCGGGCAGGGCGCGCACCGGATCGGTTTATCCTGCGGGCGCGTAAAAACGGGCGCGGGGCGTTCAAGCTGCTTGCACCGCTTGTTCTGCATGAGGGGCAGCGTCACGTCAAAGACGGGGAAAGCTATTCAGCTATGGTGAAATCGGTCCTGCGCGACGGGAAACCGCTGATTTTCTGACCGGTGTTAAGCGATTGTTTACCCAACTTGCGGTTATGCTGCATGGCGGCGTGACAGGGCCGCGATTCTGTGATTCACTCAAGGCTCAACATTCATCAAGGAGGACTATATGGCTTTTGACGCACGTCTGGAGACCCTCAAGCGGAAACATCACGAGATGAGCGAAGCAGTTGAATCTGCGCAGCGCGCACCGGGTAG
Source organism: Sulfitobacter pacificus (assembly GCF_030159975.1). NCBI lineage: Bacteria > Pseudomonadati > Pseudomonadota > Alphaproteobacteria > Rhodobacterales > Roseobacteraceae > Sulfitobacter > Sulfitobacter pacificus. The sequence continues at coordinate 2,462,661 of NZ_BSNL01000001.1, read as the reverse complement.
TGATGATCTGCAAGTTGCGACGATGAAAAAAGAAAAACTGCGTCTGAAAGAGGAAATCACCCGGTTATCGAGCTAACCTAGGTTTTGAAACTCGCACGGGCGGCGATAAACGCCCCTCCCGTGATCAACAAGGCCGCCCATAGCAATGTCTGGCTTGGGGCGGCCACCCCGAAAACAACAAGGACAAGTGTCGACAGCAGAGGTGCCGCATAAGAGCTGGTGCCCAGCAACTGAATGTCCCCTTGTTTAACGCCAATATCCCACACAAAAAATGCCAGCCCCACAGGGCCAAGGCCCAGCCCGATCACGGAGGCCCAAGCAAGTGATGTGACGGGCCAGACAGTTTCCTCAAACACCAGATGCAGCGGGAGTGACAGCGCCGCCGTTGCCAGGCAAAAGACGGCAACAGTCGCCGTTGGTGCACTACCGACCAAACGAGACAGCACAGAATAGCCGGACCAGGTCAGGGCGCAGAGCAAGGCCAGCCCATATCCGATGAGATATTGCGTGGAAAACCCGCCACCCCCGCCCGTGATGATCAGCGCCGCGCCTGAAAAACCGATGATGGCCCCGATCACATGTCCGGCCTTCAACCGTTCCCCGGGCAGCAGGCCGGAGAAAAGCACGATTAACAGCGGCCAAAGATAGGCGATTAAACCGGCCTCGGCGGCGGGGGCCAATCGCAATGCCGAAAAATATAGCGCGTGGTAACCGAAAAGCCCAATTGTCCCAAAGGCATAGACTTTCAGGGGGACAGTGCGCAAAGCTGGCAAGGCACCGGTGCTTGCCGCCCATATCAAACCGAACGTTCCGCCCATCGCAAAACAGAGCGTGTTGAGTAACAATGGCGGTACCGGGGCCGACCCAACCGTAAACAATGCCAGAAGCGCCCATAGCAGCACCGCGATGAACCCGATTGAAGTTGCGCGTTTGCGTGTCATTCTAAGGCCGTTCTTTCCAAAAGTGTCATTGCATCGGCGACGGCAGCGGTCTTGTCAATCTCGCGTAGGATCCAGTTTAGAAATGCTGCAATCTGGGGGCGCGTTTCTGCCCCTTTCTGACATAAAAACCGGAATCTTGCGCCTGTTCCCAAGGCGGTACCATAGGGCGCAACCAGCCGCCCTTCAGCCAGATCCTTGATCACCAACGCACGCCGGCCCATGGCCACGCCGATTCCTGCAAGCGCAGCGTCCAAGGCATGGTCCGCCTGCGAAAACCGCGGCCCATTGGGAATGAGAGCTTCCATACCCATCGCCGTCGACCAAGCGGCCCATCCTGCGGGCAGATCAAGAAAATCAATCGATTCATCGACGATCAGAACCGCCTTGGTCAAATCTTCAGGGGTTGGATATTTGGCGGCCAGTTCCGGCACCATGACCGGCGTTACCCATTCTTCGGCCAGCGGGACGTTAAATAGTGTCGTGTCGACCCCAAACCCAAAGCGTATTGCCACGTCGATATCGTCACGGGCAAAATCCATCAGTCGAAGCGAGGCGGAAAAGCGCAGTTCGATTTCAGGATGCTCCTGAGCAAATTCAAACAGGCGCGGGGCGAGCCATTTGGCGGTAAAGGCGGGGCCGGCGGTAACGGTCAGCGATTGGTGATCCTGCGTGCGCTGCGCGGCACGCCATCCATTCGTCAGGGTTTCAAAGGCGGCTTTGGCATCCGGGGCCATGGCGCGCCCGGCATCGGTTAACTCAACAGCGCGGTTCAGGCGCCTGAACAGGGGGGCACCCAGATGCTCTTCAAGGGATTTGATTTGAAACGAAAGCGCGGCGGGGGTGACGTTCAGCTCCGCCGCCGCTTGGGCGAATGACATATGACGCGCGGCGGCATCGAAGGCGCGTAGAGCGGTGAGAGGGGGGAGTGACGTCGGCATATTCACTTAAGTACATCTTAACTGAGGCGTTGGAAAGTCTCGTTTGTCAGCACGTGGATCAAGGATCATATTGAGTGCAATTCAGAAATACTGATTGCCCCGCCAAAGGAGCCTAGCAATGATTGAAGCAACCACAAACCCCGCTGCCCGCAGTGCCATGCAAAAAGCCCATGCCGCACGTGGTGAGGCGATATCATCCGTATGGGCGTGGCTTTTCCGGTCTTCCCGCTGACGTGCTGCAGAACGTCTTACGGGATAAAGAAAGGGCGGCTCGTGAATGAGCCGCCCTTTTTTGTGTCAAACTGTCGCCCAATCAGACAAAGAACTGCGCACCGTTGGCCGAAATTGTCGATCCGTTGATGAAACCGGCGTCGTCGGCCACAAGGAACTTAACCGCACGGGCGATTTCTTCGGGCTCACCCAAACGTCCGGCTGGGATCTGCGCGATGATGCTCTCGCGGACTTTTTCAGGCACGGCCATCACCATATCCGTCCCGATATACCCCGGACAGATGGCATTGGCGGTGATATTGGCGCGCGCGCCTTCCTGAGCCAGTGATTTCACGATCCCCAGATCACCTGCTTTGGTTGCGGCATAGTTCACTTGCGCAAACTGCCCTTTCTGACCATTGATCGAAGAGATCACGACAATACGGCCAAACTTGCGTTCACGCATGCCGGGCCAGATGGGATGTACGGTGTTGAACACGCCGGTCAGGTTGGTGTCGATGACCTGATGCCATTGCTCTGGCGTCATTTTATGGAACGGCGCGTCACGGGTGATACCCGCGTTGGCCACGACGATTTCCACAGGCCCAAGATCCGCCTCGACCTGTTCGATACCGGCTTTGGAGCTGTCATAATCCGCCACATTCCATTTGTAGGTCTTGATGCCTGTCTCTTCGGTGAAGGCCGCAGCAGCCTCATCATTGCCGGCATAGGTCGCCGCAACGGAATAACCTGCTTCTTTAAGTTCTTTGGAAATGGCGGCACCGATGCCTCGGCTGCCTCCGGTAACAAGTGCGACGCGGGACATAGATTTCCTCCGGTGAGTACGTTTGTTGCGATTCTAAGAGTCGGCGCGCAATTATCTTGCGCGCCCAATCTTCTTAAGGGCGCTCAAGGCACATGGCAACACCCATGCCGCCACCAATGCACAAAGTAGCGAGACCTTTTTTCGCATCGCGTCGTTTCATCTCGAACAAAAGGGTGTTCAGGATGCGCGCACCGGATGCACCGATGGGGTGACCAATGGCGATGGCACCGCCGTTGACGTTAACGATTGCCGGATCCCAACCCATGTCCTTATTCACCGCACAGGCCTGTGCTGCGAATGCTTCGTTGGCTTCCACCAGATCCAGATCCTCGGCTTTCCAACCGGCTTTTTCCAAAGCTTTGCGCGAGGCATAGATCGGGCCAACCCCCATGATCGACGGGTCCAGACCGGCGGTGGCATAAGATGCGATGCGCGCCAGCGGTTCGATGCCGCGCTTTTCGGCTTCTTCCACAGACATCAGCAGGGCACCGGCAGCACCGTCGTTAAGGCCGGAGGCATTGGCCGCTGTGACAGAGCCGTCTTTGGTGAACGCGGGGCGCAGTTTTTGCATCGCATCCATGGTTGCGCCGTGACGGATATATTCGTCAGCGTCTACAATTGTATCGCCGCGGCGGCCCGGCACGGTATAGGCCACAATCTCATCCGCGAACTTGCCCGCTTTCTGGGCAGCTTCGGCTTTGTTTTGCGAAGCAACGGCAAATTCGTCTTGTTGCTCGCGGCTGATCTGCCATTTTTCGGCAACATTTTCAGCGGTTTGACCCATGTGGTAGCCGTTGAACGCATCCCACAGACCGTCCTTGATCATGGTGTCGATCAGCTTCATGTCACCCATCTTTTGCCCGGCACGCATGGCTTGGGCATGGGGGGACATGGTCATGTTTTCCTGACCACCGGCGGCAACAATGGATGCATCACCAAGTTGAATATGCTGTGCGCCAAGGGCCACGGCACGCAGGCCGGAACCGCAAACCTGGTTGATTGACCAAGCCGAAGATTCCTGTGGGAAACCGGCGTTGATATGCGCCTGACGGGCAGGGTTCTGACCTTGAGCAGCGGTCAACACCTGACCCAAAATCGTCTCGGAGACTTCCGATGCATCCACACCGGCACGGGCCACGAGTTCTTTCAGGACGGCAGCCCCCAAATCATGGGCGGGGGTATTGGCAAAGGCCCCTCCAAAGCTGCCCACTGCGGTGCGTGCGGCAGATGCGATGACGACATTGGTCATTAATAGCGTTCCTCTTCCAATGGCAGAGGAAAAAGTGACATTCCGGGCAATTCTCGCTCAGAACGACTCCCCCACCTTCTGGGAAAAGTGATACATCATGGTAAACGTCGCGGCAACTAAGCCTATAGTGGGGCCGGTTTGTATTTCTTGGCGGGTGAAGTCCGTATCACCCCGTGCGTTTATGGCGTGATTGCAGCCATGCGGGCCGGGTGGTCGGCGCCCCAAAATGATACCCCTGCAAGCAATCAAATCCCAGTTCAGTCAAAAGCGCCGCATCCTCTGCATTCTCGACATATTCTGCAACGGTAAGCATATCAAAATGTTCGGCAATCGATAAAAGCGCGGTGGTAATGACCCGGTTTTCAGCATTCTGCGAGATGCCTTTGATGAACTGACCGTCGATCTTGACGATGTCAAAATAGAAATCACTGAAATACCGGATCGCGGTATAGCCAGCGCCAAAGTCATCCAACGCAAAACAAACCCCTTTGGGCTGCAATTCATCCATGAAATCAATGACCAGCTCAGGCACCAGCATGGCGGAACTTTCGGTGATCTCAAGGATCAGCCGTTCGCCCAATGTCTTGTCCTGACGCAGATGCCGGTTCAGCATTTTGATCCAGCCGCCATACCCGATAGAACGCGCGGACATGTTGATCGACAGCCGCAGGCCCGGATTGGCCCCAAGCGCCTGCAATCCCATACGCAGCGCCAGCACGTCAATTTCGCGTCCCAACTCGCTGGCCTCAATGGTGGGCATGAAATCACCGGCAGGGATCACGCGGCCGGTGGCGTCCAGCACACGGATCAACCCCTCGTAAAATGCGACTTTGCTATGATTGCTGGCTCGCATGACCGGTTGATAAGCCAGCAATGTCTGTTTGTGGGCAATCGCCTCTGTCACCATATCAATGGTGGATTTGTCACGTTGGGACACCGCATAGTTCAGCGGGTTCTCTGCCCCGGCAGGCATATCGGCAAGGCGGCGTTTGAAACGGCTGACCACGGCAATTTACTTTCATCAGTGATTGGCAGAACATGGCGGCCAAGTTCTAAGGCCATGTTAAAGAGCCGATTTGGGATGAATTGTACCAAGCCCTGATTTCCGGGCAGCGGAGGACAGAATGGAACGTTGCGGTTGGGCCGGGTCAGAGCAGATTTACAAAGATTATCATGACACTGAATGGGGTGTGCCGGAGTATGACAGTCGGGCCTTGTGGGAAAAGCTGATCCTGGATGGGTTTCAGGCGGGGCTGAGCTGGATCACAATCCTGAAAAAGCGTGATAATTTTCGTGCCGCTTTTGAAGGGTTTGATCCCGATGTCATCGCAGGCTGGGGTGAGGTGGAAGTGCAGCGCCTGCTGGGCAACGAGGGCATCATTCGCCACCGTGGCAAGATCGAGGCGACGATCACCAATGCGCGTGCCTGGCAAAAGGTTGAACAGCGTGTGGGATTTGACCGGTTCATGTGGGATTACGTCGGCGGTGTGCCGTTGCAAAACGCCTGGGCCACACTGGCGGATGTGCCGCCCAAGACTCCCCTGTCAGAGCAGATCTCGAAGGATCTGAAAAAAGAGGGGTTCAAGTTTTGCGGCCCCACGATTGTCTATGCATGGATGCAGGCCTGCGGTTTGATCAACGATCATCTGGTGACCTGTCCGCAACGGGAAGAATGCGCCGCGATGGCGCGGGATGTCTGATTCACGTGCAGGACTGTGAAATGGATCGTTGATCGTAGTGGGCTGGCAAGATTCTTCCTTTGTGAAATTGTGCCTGTGGACTAGGCTTCTGCCCAACCCTTGGGGAGAAGCCGAATGTTGCAAGTTGATGAGGAAATCCGCACCGTTGACCGCCTGAGGGAACTTTTGCCGACAGAAGGGTTCACTAACACTTTTCTCAAAGTAACTGATCGCCTGAATGAGGTGGCGCAGCAGTTCATTGCTCTTTCGCCTTTTGTCATCATTGCAACAAAAGCAACCGAAGGGCTGATTGATGTTTCACCCAAGGGGGATCCAGCAGGTTTTATAGAGGTTCTTGATGACAAGACGCTGATCATCCCGGACCGGCTGGGCAATCACCGGGTCGATGGGTTTCAGAATATCATTGCTGACCCCAATGTTGCCCTGTTGTTCATTGTGCCGGGCCATGGCGATACCCTGCGCATCGCTGGCAAGGCGCGTATCGTGCGGGACAGCGCGATCAGCAAGCGCCATGCGATCAATGGGAAAGAACCGCTTCTCGCGCTTGTGATAGAGGTTGAAGAAGCCTTTATGCATTGTTCAAAGGCATTTATCCGCTCGCGTCTTTGGTATCCGGAAAAATGGCCGGAGCGCAAAGTCGCGCCAACGCTGGCGGAATGGGTGATTGCGACTGTTGACCGTGATCAGACGCTTGATGAGGTGCAAGAGGATCACAGCGCAGATGAGGGCAGCCGGCTGTATTAAGCTTGTTCTGTCCGTCTGTCTGTTTGGCCGTGGTGCGGTTAAATTTCCGATTTGTCGCGAAGATCTGCAATATCTTGACACACCTTCATTGACTCCCCCCGCAACCCCCGTATAAGCGCGCATTCATTGGTGTTGGTGGCCCCCGCAAGGGGATGCCTGTCGGGGTTCGCCCAAAGGACAACGCCCTTTACCGCCCTTCCGCAATCCTGCTGGGGCTACATAAAGGAGAACAGTCGTGACCAAACGTACGTCTGCCAAGCATAAACTCGACCGCCGCATGGGCGAAAACATCTGGGGTCGTCCAAAGTCCCCAGTAAACCGTCGCGAATATGGCCCCGGCCAGCACGGTCAGCGCCGTAAGGGCAAGATTTCCGACTTCGGTATTCAGCTGCGCGCCAAGCAGAAGCTCAAGGGCTACTACGGCGACCTGACCGAAAAGCAGTTCCGCCGCATCTACGGCGAAGCCGAGCGTGTAAAAGGTGATACAGGTGAAAACCTGATCGGTCTGCTGGAGCGCCGTCTGGACGCGGTTGTGTACCGTGCCAAGTTCGTGGCCACAGTATTTGCCGCCCGTCAGTTCGTGAACCACGGCCACGTCCGTGTGAACGGCAAGAAAGTGAACATCCCTTCCTACCGCGTAAAAGAAGGTGACGTGATCGAAGTACGTGACCGTTCCAAGCAGATGGTTGCATTGCTTGAAGCCACTCAGCTGGCAGAGCGTGACGTGCCGGATTATATCGAGGCAGACCATTCCAAAATGACCGCGACCTTTACGCGCACCCCAACTTTGGGCGACGTGCCATATCCAGTCGTGATGGAACCAAACCTCGTCGTGGAATTCTACGCGAAGAACTAATCTTCGCCTTTTCATTCCAAGCCAATCACAGGGGCTGCGACGGGAAACCGCCGCGGCCCTTTGCTTTTGGTACTGGTCGCGACACCGCCGCAGGGCTAGAACGGCTTGAAACCAAGGACAGGACGCGCAGATGACGCAGATCGCACCGCAGCCCGGTATTATGGACATCACGCTTTATCAAGGCGGGGCCGCGTCGGTGGCTGGCCTTGAGAATGTGGTCAAACTATCGTCAAACGAAAACCCATTGGGGCCGTCACAGGCTGCAATCGAGGCGTTTCGCCGCGCTTCTTTCACGCTGCACCGATACCCGTCCACCGATCATGGTTCCTTGCGTGCCGCCATCGCCGAAACCCATGAGATTGATGCAGAGCGCATCATCTGCGGGGCCGGTTCGGACGAGATTATTGCCTTTCTATGCCAGGCCTATGCCGGGCCGGGCACCGAAGTGCTGCACACCGAACACGGGTTTGGCATGTACCGGATCAACGCATTGGCCGCTGGTGCCACGCCGGTTGAGGTTGCCGAACGCGAGCGGGTCACTGATGTGGATGCGCTGCTGGAGGGATGTAGCGACAAAACCCGTCTGGTGTTCATGGCGAACCCCAATAACCCAACTGGCACGATGATTGGGGCATCTGAAATTGCGCGGCTGGCGGATGGTTTGCCACCCAAGGCGCTTCTGGTGCTGGATGGTGCCTATGCGGAGTATGTCGAGGGATATGACGGCGGGGCCTCCCTTGTCGATAGCCGCGACAATGTGGTGATGACCCGCACCTTCTCCAAGATCTACGGTTTGGGCGGGTTACGCATCGGTTGGGGCTATGGGCCGCAGCATGTGCTGGAGGTGTTGAATCGTGTGCGCGGGCCGTTCAACGTCAGCCAAGCAGCGCTGAGTGCCGCAGAAGCCGCAGTGCGTGACACCGCCTATCTGGATCATTGCCGCGCCGAAAACGCGCGCTGGCGGACTTGGATGGCCGATGCCCTGGCGGAGATTGGCGTGCCGTCTGATGTCTCCTGTGCAAATTTCGTGCTGGCACGGATGGCCAGCGCGGAAGATGCAGATGCCTGCAACGCCTATCTGGCCAGTCAGGGGCTTCTGGTGCGCCCGGTGGGCAGCTACAAATTACCCAATTGCCTGCGGATCACCGTCGGGGACGAGGCCAGCTGCCGCCGCGTGGTGCATGCCATCCGTCAGTTCAAAGAAGGGACTGTAGATGCCGCAAGTATATGAGCGCGTTGCCTTAATCGGCCTTGGGTTGATTGCATCGTCGATGTTCTGGGCGATGAAACGTGGTGGTTTGGCAGGCGAAGTGGTGGGCTATGCCCGCTCGGCAGAAACCCGCGAAACGGCGCGTGAAATCGGGCTGTGCGACCGGGTCTGTGATACGCTTGCCGAAGCTGTCGAAGACGCGGATCTGGTGGTGCTGTGTATCCCAGTTGGGGTCATGGGCGCGGTGGCGGCACAGATCGCGCCGCATCTCAAGGCGGGGGCAACGATTTCAGATGTGGGGTCGGTCAAGGCGGATGTGATAGCGCAGGTGGCACCGCATCTGCCCGACAATGTGCATTTTGTGCCTGCACACCCGCTTGCCGGGACGGAACACTCGGGGCCGGCATCAGGTTTTGCTGAACTTTTTGACAACCGCTGGCTATTGATTGTCCCGACTGAAGGCACCGACCCGGCCGCAACTGCGCAATTGCGGGCGCTCTGGGAAGGGATGGGTGCAAATGTCGAGGAAATGGACGCAGAGCATCATGATCTGGTGCTGGCCGTCACCAGCCATGCACCGCACCTGATTGCCTACACGATGGTGGGGGTGGCGGATGATCTGCGCCGGGTGACCGATACAGAAGTGATTAAATACTCCGCCGCGGGTTTTCGCGATTTTACCCGCATCGCCGCTTCTGATCCAACCATGTGGCGGGATGTCTTCCTGTCCAATAAAGAGGCGACGCTGGAAATTCTGGGGCGCTTCACCGAGGAACTGTTCGCCCTGCAACGGGCAATCCGGCAGGGTGACGGCGATCATCTGCACGATTATTTCACCCGCACACGGGCGATCCGGCGCGGGATCATCGAGGCTGGTCAAGATACCGACGCGCCTGATTTCGGACGGGGCGGGGAGCGCAGCAAGTGATCAGGGTCTGGGTCATCGGTTTGGTTCTGGTCTCTGCGCAGCTGGCGCTGGCTGCCGATCCTTCGGCCTCTCTGCGACCGGTGCAACGTGGTGGCAATGCTGTTCAGCAGCCGCTCACCCTTGAAGCGACGGGCGCTATTTCGCAACCGCAGCAAAGCGCACCGCAGGATGCAGCCAAGCAACGCGGCGGGATATTTTCATCCCTGCGCCCGCTGTTTCGCAGCAATAAGGCCGCCAAAGAGGGACGCGCGCAAAAGCGGTTGCAGGCCAAGGGCGCTGTCTGTGGTGATCTGGCAATTCAAGGCGAACAGGTGGGCCGTGTCACCGGCAAACTGCGCGGTTGCGGGATTGAAAATGCAGTGCGGGTGCGCTCGGTGTCCGGAGTGGGATTGAGCCAGCGTGCGGTGATGGACTGTAAAACGGCGGGCGCGCTTAAGGTCTGGTTGGAACAATCGGCCAAACCTGCCTTGTCGAAACAGGGGGGCGGGCTCAGCAGCCTGCGCGTTGCAGCGCATTACGCCTGCCGAACCCGCAACAATCAAAAGGGCGCGAAACTGTCGGAGCATGGCAAAGGCCGCGCGATTGATATTTCCGGGTTCAGATTGGCGGATGGATCAGAGGTCAGCGTGCTGAAAGGCTGGAACGCGCGGCGCTATTCCAAGGCGATGCGCCGGATGCACAAAGGCGCTTGCGGGCCGTTCGGCACGGTTCTGGGGCCAAAGGCAAACCGGTTTCATCTTGATCATTTCCATTTCGATACAGCGCGGTATCGGTCCGGCAGCTACTGCAAGTAATCAGGGCAAGACCAAGCGCGGGGCCGGACCCAGGGGGATTGACCCCAGAAATGCCTGACCTTGCGCAAAACGCAGTTTGAGCTCCAGCCGTTCGGGATCGTCACCCAAATTGGCCAGCGCGTTCAACATGATCTCTGCCTGCGTGTGTAGCTTGGCCGGAAGGGCACCGGTGTTCTTTGCCAGTTCAAAACCTTCACGCCAGTTTTCGAACAGCAGATCGAACTGACCATCTGGAATGCCAGTGGAGTCGATGCTGACGCGCCCTTGCATGTCCAACGTCAACGGCCCCCAGACCAGTGTGACCCTGTCCAGTTGTATTGCGCGGGGATGCGGGCGGCGGTTTTCCAATGTGAAACGATCAAGCGGGGCATCCAAGGTGACGGTGATATCTGCCACCAAAACATCAAAAGCCCTTGGCCAATCCAGCGGCAGGGCGAGGGCTGTACGGATCAACTCGCCGGGAACCGGCTGTGACGCCTCCATTTGGATGCGGTAGGTGTCTGCGCTGTCACCTTGGGCCATCTCGGCGTGAAAATCCTTTGCACCCAACAGCTTGCCCTGAGGCAGGTCGATCTGCCATGGGCCGCCGGTTGCGGTCAAATGATCCAGTTGCAAATCCGGGGTGGGGCGCAGCCGCATGGTTGCCTGAGCTTGTGTGGCGGTCAGGGCCAGCGCGATATCGGGCGTCGAGATGTTTATCGGTGACTGCGGCAAATGCACAGTGACCTGTCCCGGCCAGTAAGAGGGGGCCGTGACGCGCAACCCGTCGGTTGTGACAGTTAAGCCGGTTTCGGGATCTTGCAAAGCGAGCGTGCCCAGACCCAGATCAAACTTTCCGGGAAATCCGCTAACATTCGGTGCATCCACATCGGCCTGCCAGCCTGCCGCGCGACGATCATCAAGCCATTTGTTCAGCCCCGTTTCCAATGCACCAGCAGCAAGCAGCCACCACACCGTCCAGAGCGCGGCAATCATCAAGAAAATCCAAACCAGCCTGCGCACCCGCAAAACCCCTTTAACTTAACCCTCAGATGCGGTTTACCGATCCAGACAATAAAGGACCAGTACGATGGCATTATGGGTATTCGGATACGGATCACTTTTGTGGAACCCGGGGTTTGAGATCGCGGAAAGTGTGGTCGCCAGCTTGCCGGGCTATGCCCGGTCGTTTTGCATGCGTTCGATCCACCACCGTGGCACGGTTCAAGACCCCGGTTTGGTGCTGGCCCTTGATGAGCAACCGCAAACCGCCTGCTCGGGCATGGCGTTGCGGGTGAAAGACGGGCAGGAGGAGGTAACCCTTGCCTATCTGCGCGAACGCGAATTGATCTCTTCGGCCTATCTTGAGAAAATGCTGGATGTGACCCTCGCGGATGGCCGGGTGGTGACGGCCGTTGTGTATGTGATTGATGAAAGCCACGAACAATATTGCGGTGGCCTGCCGCTGGAAGAACAGGCACAGATCATTGCGCAGGCAGTTGGCGGCCGTGGCCCGAACACCGAATATCTGTATAATACCGCGGACCATCTGACGGCGGTCGGGTTGGAGGATGCAGAGCTGAACTGGCTTCATTCCCGCGTTAAAGCGCTGGCAGGATAAAACCTTGGCATACTGCGACGTTTTCAGTTTATCCTGTCTGGAGAGCAGTAATACCGGGTCAGGAGAAACGACCTAATGGCGCAGGCAGACCGCGCAGAGCGACCACAGTTTTCCCAGCCCTTCCGTCAGATTTCCCTGATGTTGATTGTGCTGGCCCTGACCGGGTTCGGTGCCTTTCTGGCGCTTCCCTCTGTCTATCCGATTTTCGCGGCCAACCCCTATTTGAACGGGGTGATCATTCTGGTGTTTTTCATCGGTGTGCTGGCGTGTTTTTATCAGGTTTTTCAGCTGATTGGCTCGGTACGCTGGATCGAGAACTTTGCCTCCGACTCGCCTGACCCCGATACGGTCGCGCCACAGCTTTTGGCCCCACTGGCATCACTGCTGCGCACCCGCGGCGCGCGCATGCAGGTTTCGGCAACTTCGACGCGTTCGATCCTTGATTCCGTTTCCACCCGTATTGATGAAGCCAGAGAGATCACACGTTACATCGTCAACATGCTGATTTTCCTTGGCCTTTTGGGAACTTTCTACGGGCTTGCCACCACCGTGCCCGCAGTTGTCGACACCATCCGCAGTCTGGCTCCGGCTGAAGGTGAAGATGGTGTTGATGTATTTGGCAAGTTGATGACCGGCCTTGAGGCACAATTGGGCGGCATGGGTGTTGCCTTTGGCTCGTCATTGCTGGGTTTGGCGGGATCCTTGGTTGTTGGCCTGCTGGAACTGTTTGCGGGCCACGGGCAGAACCGGTTTTATCAGGAGCTTGAAGATTGGCTTAGCTCTATCACAAGGGTCGGGTTCAGTGCGGGCGAAGATGCGAGCGGTGAACAGGCGGCGATGGCCGGTGTGCTGGACCATTTGTCCGAACAGATGGTTAACCAAATGGACGGGTTGCAAGCCCTGTTTGCCAGATCCGAAGAGGGCCGCAGCGTGGTGGATGAAAAGCTGGGCAAGCTTGCCGATGCCGTCGACCGGATGACAGAGCGCATGCAACGTGATGACGCCGCAGCTGCGGCGCTGGACCGGATCGCGAACGGGCAGGAGCGGCTGATTACCACGCTTGAGGGTCATAGCAGCGATGGCATGGATGCCGAAAGTCGGATGCGCCTGCGCTCAATCGACGTGCAGATGCTGCGTATTCTTGAAGAGATTTCAGCGGGACGTCAGGAAACCATGGCCGAGCTGCGTCAGGATATTTCCTTGCTGGCCAGGGCGATCTCGACCCCGCGTCCAGCCACACCTCCCCGCCGGGCGCGCACCCCTGAAAATCCGGGTGGAGGAGAACGCTAAATGGCCCTGTCGCGTCGCACCGGTGCGCGGTTTCAAAGCTCGATCTGGCCCGGTTTTGTTGATGCGATGACCGGCCTTCTGCTGGTGCTGATGTTTGTGCTGACCATCTTTATGGTGGTGCAATTTGTTCTGACAGAGCGGATCAGCGGACAGGAAAACGAGCTGGATACCCTGTCGGGAGAGATTGCCGCCCTGACGCGGGCATTGGGGCTTGAGGAACGGGACAATGCCCAGCTTGAGGCCCGCCTTGGGGCGTTGAACGCAACCTTGCAGTCAGCGCAGCAAGAGGCGGCGCAACAGGAGGCGCTGATCGCCTCCCTGACCGCAGAACGCGATCAGCAGGCCGGTGCGTTGGACGCGGCAGCCGGCCGGATTTCTGCATTCGAAGCGCAGGTGGCGGGGTTATTGGCCAGTCAGGCAGAGGACCGTTCCGCCCTCTCCGATTTGCAGGCCCGTGAAGCAGAGCTGGTCCGTGATCAGGACGCATTGAATTTGGCATTGGCTGCGGCCCGTTCGGAAATCGATGCAAAGTCTGAAGCGGCCCGTTTGGCGGCGGCGCGGCGCGCGGCATTGGATGCGCTGGTTGCAGATTTGCGATCACGCAATGCACAAAGCGCGGAACAGGTTGCCGCCTTGCAAGAGCAGGTTGCGGCAGGGGCCGAGGCCCTGAGTGCCGAAGAGGCTGCCCGTCTGGCTGAAGCTGCCGCCGCCGAGATGTTGCGTGCCCGTCTCGCTGATGCCGATACCGAATTGACCGTGATGACCCTGGCGCTGGAAGCGCAGCGCAAAGATGCAGAGGATACGTTGACCTTGCTGGCCGCAGCACGGGCGGCGCAGGGGGATCTGGATCAGGCGCTTGCCGAGGCTTTGATCCGCCTGCAATCTGCAGAGCAGGAAGCGCAAAGCGCATTGGTGGCGCAAAGTGATTCACAGACCGATCTGACAGCGGCCAATGCCGAAATTGTCCGGCTTCAGGCAGAGGTCGCGGCCCTTGGAACCACTGTTGTCGATTTGCGCGGCCAGATTGTGCAGACACAGGCGGCGGCGGAATTGGCAGCGCAATCAGGTGCTGATGTGCGGCAGGAGCTGACCACAGCAGAGCAGGAGTTAGCGCGCCTGCGTGCGACCCTCGCAGCAGAGCAGGCAGCGGCAGAGGATGCCGTGCAATCCGGTGCGGCGGTTCAGGCCGACCTTACCGCAGCCCAGCAGGAATTGGCCCGTTTGCGTGCCGCCGTCGCTGCGCAGGAAGCGGCTGCAGCAGAGCTGGACACAGACCGCGACACCCTGCGCGCCCGATTGGCAGCGGCAGTGGCGGCCCGGTTGGCGGCGGAAACTGCGGCGCAGGATCAAAGTCAGCAGGCGGATACGCGCGCGGCGCTCTTGGCGGCTGCACAATCTGCCCTGTCTCAGGAGAAAGCCGTCAGCGCAGAGGCGCAGCGCCAGACAGAGTTGTTGAACCAGCAGGTTGCTGCCCTGCGTACCCAGCTGGGAGAGCTGCAATCCCTGCTGGATGATGCCAAGGCGAGGGACATCGCCAAAGAGGTTGAGCTGCAATCCTTGGGCAGCGAGTTGAACACGGCGCTGGCGCGGGTTGCCGCCGAACAAAGCCGGCGCGCGGATCTGGAAGCGGCAGAGCGGGCCCGTCTTGAGGCCGAAGCCGCAGCACTTAAGGAAGAAACCAAGGATCTGGAGCAATATCGCTCAGAGTTCTTTGGCCGATTGCGTGACGTACTGGGCACGCAGGAAGGGGTGCGGATTGAAGGGGACCGGTTTGTGTTTTCTTCCGAGGTGTTGTTCCCCCCCGGTGGGGCAATATTGTCAGATGAGGGACGCGGCGAGATTGCCAAAGTTGCAGGTATTTTACGCTCTGTTGCCGGGGATATCCCTGCTGAAATTGACTGGGTCATTCGGGTTGATGGGCATACTGACAATGATCCCTTGTCCGGTTTCGGGGAATTCGCGGACAATTGGGAGCTAAGTCAGGCGCGGGCGCTGTCGGTTGTGAAATATATGATTAACTTTCTGGGTATCCCGCCGGATCGTCTGGCGGCAAACGGCTTTGGTCAATATCAGCCGGTTGCGCTGGGGGACAGTGATGCCGCACGGGCGCAAAACCGCCGGATTGAACTAAAGTTCACCGAGAAATAGCAGTTCCGTTTCGGCTCTGGGCGCTAATCTATGATGGTTTCTGCCTGTTGGCTGCTGATCGCCACCCCATCACGTATCAAGGTGGCCCGCGCGACATAGGGGCCTGTGGGCCATGCCTCTTTGCCCCGCAGGCGTTTGCCAACTGCGCGAAAGGCTTGGGCATGGCGCCGGGTCAATTTGCGGTCTTCGGTGATGACGACACCCTCGGGGCCGGTGATTTCCAGCCGGACGATGTCGCCTTTTTGCGTTCCAAAGCTAAAGCTGTACACGATCAGGGCAGGGGCGGAGGCGGGCAGTGTGGTGAGCGCCGGGATGCCTTCTTTCACATCCGCATATTCCGGCATTGTGGTGCTTAGCCCGACCTCGACGATTCCGCCCGGTTGATAGGGCGGCGTTTCAGCCCAAAGGGTGCTGACATCCGGCGTGGCGCAGGTTGCGGTTCCGTTCGGGTCGAAAGGATCAACAGGTTTCCCGCCCTGGCGCACAGAAAGGTGCAGATGTGGGAATTCGGTGCGGCCAGACAGGCCTATCTGCCCCAGAATGTCGCCAGCTTTGACCGTCTGGTCATTTTTGATTGCGACAGAGCCTTGTTTCAAATGGCAATATTGCGTTTCCCAGCCCTCGGGATGCACCAGTACAACGCCGTTGCCGCATTCCTTTCCCTCAACGCTGTTCGCGGTTTCTTCGGTATATCCGGTATCGGGCATGGTGTTGCGAAACCCACGCACACGGCCGTCTGCGGCTGCCAGAACATCAACGCCTGCCTGCATCCGCGCGCGGGAGGGCAGGGCAAAATCGGTGCCCTTGTGCCCGTCATAGCTAAGCTGCGCACAGCGGTAATCGCGAAAGCCCTTACCGGGATCGCGGTCCATATATTGCTGGATATAGCAGCTATCGCCCAGAGTGCAGTCCACCGGAAACTGCAGGGTCAGCCCCTCTGCCGTGGCGATACTGGCAAAGGGGAAGGACAGGGCCAAAAGGCCCCGTCTCATCATTCCGCGGTCAGCAATGGCGGCTTGTCACCTGACAACTGGCGTTTTTCATGGTCCAGAATGGTCAGCTCAAGTTCACCTTTCTTGACGCCCACTTTTACAACGCCGCCCTTGGCAAGTTTGCCAAACAGCAGCTCTTCGGCCAGTGGTTTCTTGATATGCTCCTGAATGACGCGGCCCAGCGGACGTGCGCCCATCTTGTCGTCATAGCCCTTGTCCCCCAGCCATTCGGCGGCTTTCTTTGACAATTCGAACGTCACATTGCGGTCCATCAGCTGGGCTTCGAGCTGCAGCACGAATTTCTCAACCACCTGCAGGATCACCTCTTTCGGCAGCGCGGCAAAGGAGATCACCGCATCCAGACGGTTGCGGAATTCCGGCGTAAAGGTCCGTTCGATCGCAGCGGTATCTTCGCCCGTACGACGGTCGCGGCCAAAGCCGACAGCCTCTTTCGCCTGCTCAGATGCACCTGCGTTCGAGGTCATGATGATCACCACATTGCGGAAATCCACGGTACGCCCGTTGTGATCTGTCAGCTTGCCGTGATCCATTACCTGCAACAGGATATTGTAGACATCAGGATGCGCTTTTTCCATCTCATCCAGCAGCAGCACACAATGCGGGTGCTGATCCACACCATCGGTCAGCATGCCACCCTGATCAAAGCCGACATAGCCGGGAGGAGCCCCGATCAGACGGGAAACCGCATGTTTCTCCATATACTCCGACATGTCAAAGCGCAGCAGCTCAACACCCAATGTATCGGCAAGTTGCTTGGCGACTTCGGTTTTACCCACACCCGTAGGACCGGCGAACAGGTAGTTGCCGATGGGTTTTTCCGGTTCACGCAGGCCCGCGCGGGACAGCTTGATCGCGGATGCCAGCGCCTCGATTGCGGTATCCTGACCAAAGACCACGCGTTTCAGCGATGCCTCAAGGTCTTTCAACACCACAACATCGTCTTTGCTGACGGTTTTGGGTGGGATGCGCGCAATCTTGGCCACTACGGCTTCGACCTCTTTGGTGCCGATGGTCTTGCGGCGTTTGGAGGCGGTGATCAGATGCTGGGCTGCACCAGCTTCATCAATCACATCAATGGCCGAATCCGGCAGTTTGCGGTCGTTGATGTAACGCGCGGCCAGTTCGACCGAGGTTTTGATCGCATCAGAGGTGTATTTGACCGAATGGTGATCTTCGAAATAGGGTTTCAGACCTTTCAGGATTTTCACCGCATCTTCGACAGATGGCTCGTTCACGTCGATCTTTTGGAAACGACGTGCCAATGCCCGGTCTTTTTCAAAATGCTGACGGAATTCCTTGTAGGTGGTGGACCCCATGGTGCGCAGCTTGCCACCGGCCAGCGCCGGTTTCAGCAGGTTGGAGGCATCCATTGCGCCGCCGGATGTGGCACCGGCACCGATCACGGTGTGGATCTCGTCAATAAACAGAACCGCGTCGTCGTGATCTTCCAGTTCTGTCACAACAGCTTTTAAACGTTCCTCAAAGTCGCCGCGATACCGGGTGCCGGCCAGCAGCGCCCCCATATCAAGCGAGAAGATTGTTGTGTTTTCCAGCACTTCAGGGGTTTCCCCCGCGACGATCTTACGGGCAAGCCCTTCGGCAATGGCGGTTTTGCCGACACCGGGATCGCCCACCAACAGCGGATTGTTCTTGCGCCGGCGGCACAGCACCTGAATGCAGCGTTCCACTTCGCCATCGCGCCCGATCAGCGGGTCAATATCGCCCTCGCGCGATTTTGCGTTCAAATCGACGCAATATTTCTCAAGCGCGGTTTCTTTCTTTTCGCCCTCGGTCACCCCTTGGGTTTCTTCCTCGTGCTCTGGCGCACCGGCAACCGGGCGGGCCTCGCCATAGGCGGGGTCCTTGGCGACACCATGAGCGATGTAATTTACCGCGTCATACCGCGTCATTTCCTGTTCCTGCAGGAAATAGGCGGCATTGCTTTCGCGTTCGGCAAAGATCGCAACCAGTACGTTTGCACCAGTCACTTCGGTCCGGCCCGAAGATTGCACATGGATCGCGGCGCGCTGGATGACCCGCTGGAAGGCAGCGGTTGGCACAGCCTCAGAACCGTCCACATCGGTGACAAGGTTGCTTAAATCCTCGTCAACAAATTCGACCAATGTGTCGCGCAATTCGTTTACATCGACCGAACAGGCTTTCATCACCTGAACTGCATCGGGCTCGTCGATCAACGACAAGAGCAGATGCTCCAGCGTGGCGAATTCGTGCCGCCTTGCATTGGCCAGTGCCAATGCGGAATGGATTGCCTGCTCAAGTGTATTTGAGAATGAAGGCACCTGCGTGCTCCTTATCCTGTGGGCCGGTGGGAATGCTGTGGTATGACAGGTCCCCGTGCCGACCATGGCCTCTTAGTGTTAGAGTTTGGTTGATCGTGGCGCGGCTTCAAGCATTTTCTTGTGAAATTAGCTCCAAGATCACTATATTTTGTAGAAATGCCCCGGTTTTCGTTGTCAAAAAACATCTTTTCGTTTGCGAATTTCGGTAAACACCTCTGCGTCAGAAGCGGTTTGCATCCCCAATGTCGCGCGAATGCCCGGATCGGCGGGTCGCAAAAAGGGATTGGTTTCCAGTTCGGTTGCAAGCAACGAGGGGACTGTCGGACGCCCCTTGGCACGCGCTGCCGTGATTTCGTCTGACCTTGATATAAGGGCCGAATTTCCCGGATCAACCGTCAGGGCAAATTTGGCATTCGAGGCAGTATATTCATGGCCAGAGCAAATCGTGGTTTCAGGTGGCAGGGCCATCAGTTTTTGCATCGAGCCCCACATTTGTGCCGGGGTGCCCTCGAACAGACGGCCACAGCCAAGCGCCATCAGGCTGTCTGCGGTGAAGCAGGCCTGCGCGGCTGCGACATAAAAGGCGATGTGGTTCAGGGTATGGCCGGATACATCAAAAACCTCGGCCGTCAACGCACCCAGTTTCACTTGATCCCCTTCGGACACAGCAACATCCAGCGGTGGCAAACGCTGGGCGTCGGCCTTGGCCCCGACAACCTGTGCCGGGTGATCGGCCAGCAGATCAGGCAGCCCGTCTACGTGATCCCAATGGTGATGTGTCACCCAGACCTGAGTTAACGTCCAGCCTCGCGCTGCCAGCTCCGCCTTGATCGGTGCGGCATCCGGCACGTCGATCACCGCCACTTCGCCAGTTTCGCCATCGCGCAGTAGGTAGGCATAATTGTCGGACAGGCAGGGAATGGTGATCAGGTCAAAGGGCATGGTGGATTTTTCTGTAGTTGCTATGATTTGACCAGAGTGACACCGCAAGGGCAGGTTCGCAATGCACCTCGACGTACAAGATCTGCGCAACTTTTATTATCGCAACGCTTTGGGGCGTGCGGCGCAGAAAAGCCTGCGTGATCGCATGTTGGAGCTTTGGCCGGAAGCCAAGGGGCAGACCGTTGTGGGCTTCGGCTTTGCCGCGCCCTTGCTGCGCCCTTATCTTAAGGATGCCAGACGTGTGGTTACCCTGATGCCGGGGCCGCAGGGGGTGATGCCCTGGCCCGCCGGGATGCCGAACACTGCGGTCCTGACCGAAGAAACATTGTGGCCGATTGAGACCGGGCATGTGGACAAATTGGTTTTGCTGCATGGGCTTGAGACCTGTGAGCGGCCTTCTGACCTGCTGGAAGAATGCTGGCGGGTGTTGGGGCCGGGGGGGAAGGCCCTGTTCATCGTGCCCAACCGCGCGGGCCTTTGGGCGCGGCGTGACAAGACGCCATTTGGTTTCGGCCAGCCCTATTCGCCGGGGCAACTGGATACGCAGCTGAAAAAATACCAGTTTTTGCCAGAGCGCCAATTGGGTGCCTTATTCCAATTCCCCTCGCATCAACGCATTTGGATGAAATCTGCCGGTCTGTTTGAACGTGTCGGACGGCATATGCCCGGCATCCTTGGTGGTGGTGCATTTATGGTTGAGGCGACCAAACTGGTCTACCCGCCCAAAGGCATATCTGCCCGGGAGCGAAAGCGGGTCAGCGTATTGAATGGATTGTCAGAACCGGCGGTAAGCGGCGCACGCCGCGTGTTGTGAAACGTCAGATGATTTCGCCCATTATGTCACCAGCGGACGTAAAATAGGATGCTGGTCCTTCGCGCAGCTCGCGGTTTCGAGCCTTATTGTTGAAAATTCCAGTTTTCGCGGAAATAGGTGAAAAATTGCCAAAGAAGATGCCTGAAAATTCGTTGGGGTGGCGGCCTAAGGCTAGCGTTGGTAACGTCCGAGGGTCAGGATTGTGTGACACCACACCTTGAAACGATCCAAAAAAATTCCGCTGAGCCAAAGATGCATGCCATTCGACAGGTGTGACTTGCAGCTAGTTTTTCAAACTGGCCATCAGGCGGTGAAACTTCTCGCCCTGTACGGCTACGTGACTGCGAAGGGCATTGGCCGCGCCTTCAGCATCTTCGTTTTGCAACGCGGTTACAATCTCAAGGTGTTCGGCCATGGATTGATCCAGACGCCCGCGAAACCGCAGCTGCATCTTGCGATAGGCCCGCAGACGGTTTTGCAACTGTAGCGCCTGTTTTTCCAGATAGCTGTTGGCCGAGCCGCGATAGATGATTTGATGAAACCGCTCGTTTTCGGTATAATACAGATCGTGATCCAGATTTTCGACGGCCTGCTGGCAGTTTACATTGGCCGCGACCAGCTGTGCCAGCCCGTCTTCGGTGATCCGGGTCGCTGCCAACCTGCCACAGGCGGCTTCAAGCTCTGCCATGGTCTCAAACATTTCCATCAATTCCACCGGGCCAGGTTGGCGTACAAAAACCCCGCGGCGGGGAATCTGTTCGGCCAAACCAGAAGAAACCAGCACGTGCAGCGCTTCGCGGATGGGGGTGCGCGAGACATTGAACTGGTCGGCAAGTTTCAGTTCGTCCAGCCGTTCACCATCCCTGTAGGTGCCGGAAAATACCAGTTGTTCAAGCGTTTCTGCGATCTTGTCGGCGCGTCTGATGTCCATGGGATCTGTTTATCCTGCACATAGAGTAAATGCGAGGGGGCATTTATTGTATACAATAAATTTGACTTAGAATGCAACGTGTGGAAAAACCCTATCAGTCGCATTGGAGCACTGAACTCCGGTCACATCCTGGGAGGGAATTATGAAGTCTACGTTTTTCACAACCGCCGCCGCTCTGGCCTGTCTGGCGCTTGGCACTGCTGCACAGTCGGAAACGCTGCGTCTGTCGCATCAATGGTCCAACAAGGATGTGCGCCATCAGGTGGCACAGATCGTCGCGGACGAGGTGGCCGCAGCAGATGTTGATCTGGAGATCCAGATTTTTGGGTCCAAATCCCTGTTCAAACCACGTGAACAATATCGCCCGCTGAGCCGGGGTCAGCTGGATATGTCGGTTCTGCCGCTCAGCTATGCCGGTGGTCAGCAGCCAGCCTATAACCTGACATTGATGCCGGGCATGGTGAAAAACCACGATCACGCCGCGCGCCTCAGTGCCTCGCCCTTCATGGAAGCGCTTGAGGAAAAGATGGCCGATGATGATGTGATGGTGCTGGTCCACGGCTATCTTGCCGGTGGTTTTGTCGGCAAGGACAAATGCATCACCGCGCCGGAGGATGTGAAGGGGCTGCAAACCCGCGCCGCGGGCAAGGCGTTTGAACAGATGCTGGCAGGGGCAGGGGCGTCGATTGCTTCCATGGCATCTTCCGAAATTTATAACGCCATGCAAACCGGTGTCCTGACGGCCGCCAATACGTCCTCTTCGTCCTTCGTGTCCTACCGGATTTATGAGCAGGTCAAATGCTATACCCCAGCGGGTGATGTGGCCCTGTGGTTCATGTACCAGCCGCTGTTGATGAACAAATCACGGTTTGACGGATTGAACGCGGATCAGCAGAAGGCGCTGCTGGATGCCTCGGCCAAAGCTGAGGCCTATTATCTGGAAGAAGCCAAAAAGCAGGATGCGGAATCGGAAAAAGTGTTCCGCGATGCCGGCGTCGAGATTGCCCAGATGTCGAGCGAAGATTTTGACGCATGGCGCGCCTTGGCGCAGGAAACATCCTATAAGGCCTTTGTGGCCGATGTGCCGGATGGCCAACAACTTCTCGATATGGCGCTGGCTGTCGAGTAATTCAAATTCGGAAGGCAGCCCGATTGCACGCGGCCTTCCGGCTCTGCTCCTCAAACTTCCAAGGAATTGATTATGGCGGGCTCAAGCTCGGCTGTTGCATCGCAAACGGGTAACAATCCGTTCTTGCGGTTCGTGGCTGCCCTTTCAACTGTTGCGGGATGGTGCTCTGCCGCGATGATCGTGGCGGCGGTGGCGATCACCTGTCAGATGATCTTTGTGCGCTTTGTGCTGAACGGATCAACCGTCTGGCAGACCGAAGCGGTGATTTATCTGGCGATCGGCGCAACCTTGATCGGGCTGCCCTATGTACAGCGGTTGCGCGGGCATGTGAATGTCGACCTCATTCCTCTGATGCTGGGCAAACGGGCGCGGTTTGTGATGGCGATATGCACCCTGACTTTGTCCATCGCTATGGTCGCGATCATGTTGTGGTACGGGTATGAATTCTGGCATCTGACCTTTGAACGCAATTGGAAATCCGACACGGTCTGGGGCGTGCGCTTGTGGATTCCCTACTTGGCCATGCCTTTGGGCTTTGGCCTGTTTTTGTTGCAATTGATTGCGGATCTGGTGGCGGTGATTTTGAAAATCGACGCGCCCTTTGGTTTGGAGGATACATAATGGATCCGCTCACCCTAGGCGGCATTGTTGCCCTTGCCACAATTCTGGTGCTGTTTTCCGGCGTTTCGGTGGCCCTTGGCCTGCTGATCGTCTCGACCGGGTTTCTGATGGTCTTTGACGGGATGCGTTCACTTGAACTGCTGCCGGAGATCCTGTTCGGGAAACTGGATAACTTCGCTCTTTTATCGATCCCGATGTTCATCATCATGGGCTCCTCTATTGCCTCGACCCGTGCCGGTGCGGACCTGTACGAAGCTCTTGAGCGCTGGCTGACGCGGGTGCCCGGCGGGCTTGTTATCTCCAACCTTGGGGCCTGTGCGCTGTTTGCTGCCATGTCCGGGTCCAGCCCGGCCACCTGTGCAGCGATTGGCAAGATGGGCATCCCAGAGATGCGCAAGCGCGGCTATCCCGATGGGGTTGCGGCAGGGTCCATCGCGGCGGGTGGTACGCTTGGCATCCTCATTCCGCCCTCGGTGACGATGATCGTTTACGGCATCGCAACCGAAACCTCGATCGGGCGGCTGTTCCTTGCGGGTGTCATACCGGGGCTGATGCTGGTGGCCTTGTTCATGGCGTGGTCGCTTTATGCCACATGGCGGTCTGGAGATCAGAAACTACTGAATTCGGCCGGCTACACATGGAAAGAGAAATTCGAGATCCTGCCGCGGGTGCTGCCCTTCCTGTTGATCATCGTCGGTGTGCTTTATGCAATGTATGGTGGGGTCGCCACGCCAAGCGAAACAGCGGCGGTCGGGGCGCTGTTGTGCCTGATCATTGCCATGGTGATTTACAAACTGTGGAACCCACGTGATCTGTGGGTGGTCCTGCGCGACAGTACCAAGGAAAGCGTGATGATCCTGTTCATCATCGCCGCAGCCGGTGTGTTTTCCTATATGCTTTCCAGCCTTTATATCACCCAATCTATCGCCAACTGGATCGGGACACTCGATGTAAACCCATGGGTATTGATGGGGGCGGTGAACGTCTTCCTGCTGATCGCTGGTTTCTTTTTGCCACCGGTGGCGGTGATCCTGATGGCGGCACCGATCCTTTTGCCGATCATCACCACCGCTGGGTTTGATCCGATCTGGTTTGCGGTTGTGTTGACGATCAATATGGAAATCGGCCTGATCTCACCGCCGGTTGGCCTGAACCTCTATGTGATCAACGGCATTGCGCCGGATATTTCATTGAAAACCATCCTAAGCGGTTCACTGCCTTTTGTCGGATGTATGATCTTGGCGATTGTCCTGCTGTGCCTGTTTCCCGGCCTTGCCACATGGTTGCCGGATGCGGTGATGGGGGCGGCGTTATGAGCTTTTTCGGTGGGCTGATCTCGACGGTTTTTGACAGGCGGTATCGGGGTGCCATGTCCGATGATGCAGAAGGGCGCAGCATCGCGGAACTGTCCCATGATCTGTTGGGCAGTCAGGGTGAAGTGTCGGGCGGCACCTTGGCGCGGCTGATCCTTGACCGCTATGCCATGATGAGCACGGATGAAAAACGCGCCTTCTTTGAGTTCATGACCCATGGGCTGGAGATTGATCCGCAGGCGGTGACGGACACATTGCAAACCTATCGTGATGCGCCGTCCAAAAGCAGTTATCGGGCCTTTGCCGAAGCCTGTGAACCCAAGCGGCAAGAGTTGATCCGGCGGTTGAACCAAGTGCCCGGTGCCACGGCGCGATTGGTGGCGATGCGTCAGGACCTGCTGCAATTGCGGCGCGAATATCCGGCTCTTGAGCCGCTTGACGTTGACTTCCAGCATTTGTTTTCATCTTGGTTCAACCGTGGCTTTCTGGTGCTGCGCCCGATCAACTGGAGCAGCCCGGCAGATATCCTTGAGAAAATCATCGCCTATGAGGCGGTACATGCCATCGACAGCTGGGATGACCTGCGCCGTCGCTTGCAACCGAATGACAGGCGCTGCTTTGCGTTTTTCCACCTTGCCATGGCTGGGGAGCCGTTGATTTTTGTTGAAGTGGCGCTGACCAAAGGTATTCCTAATTCGGTTCAGGATTTGCTGGCTGATGGGCGGGATGCAATAGAGGCGGAGCAGGCGGATACCGCCGTCTTCTATTCCATATCCAATTGTCAGGCGGGACTTGCAGGGATTTCCTTTGGCAACTCCCTGATCAAACAGGTTGCGGCGGATCTGTCGCGCGACCTTCCGGGGGTGAAGAACTTTGTGACCCTGTCGCCGATTCCGGGGCTAAACAAATGGCTGGCGCAATCGGAACTGCCTGCCGCCACCAAGGACACCCAACGCGCCCTTGCGGCCCATTACCTGCTGGAGGCAAAGCGACCCGACGGCATGCCGGTTGACCCTGTGGCACGGTTCCACCTTGGCAACGGCGCGGCGCTGCATGCGGTCCACGCGGATGCGGATACCTCGGCGAACGGTATCGCCCAATCCGGTGGTGCAATGGTGAATTACCTTTATGATCTGGGGCAAATCACGTTTAACCACGAACGCTTTGTCACGGATAAGACGGTTACGGCCTCATCAGAGGTCCGTGCACTCAGCGCGATGATGGACTCTAAGGCCTGAAGGAAGACAGAAATGGCGAACCCGCTTTTTGATACGCTTTTTGGAAAGCATGCCGGCAATGATGCGGTGTTCCTGCATTTGCCCGATGGCCGCACAATTACCTATGCGGCATTTTTGGAACTGGCCGCGCAATATGCCGGTTTGCTCTGTGAGCTTGGGCTGAAACCCGGTGATCGCCTTGCTGTGCAGATTGCCAAATCGCCCCAGGCGCTCGCGGTCTATGCGGCATGTGCGCAGGCAGGCATTGTGTTCCTGCCGCTGAATACCGCCTATACCGCAGAAGAAGTTTCCTATTTTGTGGAGAACAGCGGCGCGGGCGTGTTGCTCTGTGATGCGCGCAAAGCCGACGCGCTGCTGGCCATCGCCACGGACTGCGGGGCGGTATTGGAAACCCTGAACGAAGATGGCACCGGCAGTTTCAGTGCCAAGGCCGCAGCGATGCCCGCGCAATTTGCTACGGTGGCGCGTGGTGCGGAAGATCTGGCCGCTTTCCTCTATACTTCTGGCACAACGGGGCGTTCCAAGGGGGCGATGCTGACCCAGAACAACCTGTTGTCGAATGCGCAGGTTTTGGTGAAGGAATGGCGCTTTACCTCTGATGATGTGTTGCTGCATGCCTTGCCGATTTTCCACACACATGGGTTGTTTGTAGCGTCCAACATTACATTGTTGGCGGGGGGGCAGATGATCTTTTTGCCGAGCTTCAAACTGGATGAGGTGATTGCACAGCTGCCCAGAGCGACGACGATGATGGGTGTGCCGACCTTCTATACCCGTCTGCTGGGCGATGCGCGGTTCACCAAACCGCTGGTAGAGCATATGCGCCTCTTCGTGTCCGGCAGCGCGCCGCTTCTTGCAGAAACGCACATTCAGTTCGAAAATCGCACTGGTCTGCGCATTCTTGAACGTTACGGGATGACAGAGACCAACATGAACACCTCAAACCCTTATGATGGGGAACGGCGGGCAGGGACCGTCGGCTTTGCCTTGCCCGGCACTGAGGTCAAGATCACGGATAGCAAAACCGGTGCCACCTTGCCGCAAGGCGAGATTGGGGAGATCGAGGTGCGTGGCCCGAATGTGTTCAAAGGCTACTGGCAAATGCCGGAAAAGACTGCTGAAGAACTGCGCGAGGACGGGTTTTTCATCACCGGCGATCTGGGCCAGATGGATGCGGACGGCTACATCAGCATCGTCGGGCGCAACAAGGATCTGATCATTTCAGGCGGGTACAACATCTACCCCAAGGAAATCGAGCTGTTGCTGGATGAGGCGGAAAACGTGTTGGAAAGCGCTGTGATCGGCGTGCCGCACCCGGATTTTGGCGAAACTGTTGTGGGGATATTGGTGGCGCAGGGCGATGCCAAACTGGATCTGGCGGCGATTGAGGACGGTATCAAGGCAAGCCTGGCACGGTTCAAACATCCCAAACGGTTGATTGTATTGCCTGAATTGCCACGCAATACGATGGGTAAAGTGCAGAAAAAAGCCTTGCGGGATCAATTCAAGGATTTGTTTTCGGTCTAAGCAATGCTTGGTGGTGCCATCCCTCCTTGGCGGTGGCACCCCGGCTTGCTGCCGCAAAACACCTGCAAGGCCATCAACGGGGGCGGGACATCGCTGACCCCCGAAAGGATGTTCTGCCCCGAGCAGAATGCATTAAATTGCGCTGGCGGCGGCAAAACGCGGCGACAAGCGAGGAAGAATCGTATTAACGTTCACCGATCGTCGGCCAGTGCTGCCATTGACCGGTGTGAAAATTATTGGACTGGCAAGGGCAAATTAATTTTCAGGGGGACACATTGGCGCACGTTACTGTGTTGCGGCCTAGAGACCGCTCTGCTACATCGCCCCTGATTTAGACGTCTTGAACCGATTCAAGCCGCGCCAACTAAACGGTGACGCGACCTGTTCGCATATCCGACCTGACAGAATGAGAGGATGGACGTGTCCGAAACAGCTTCGATTTCCACCGGCATCGCACAGCGCTACGCATCTGCTGTCTTTGACATTGCCAAAGAGGGCAAACAGATCAAAGCGATTGAAGCCGATCTTGACGCCCTGCAAGGCGCAATGTCGGACAGCGATGATTTTCGCAACTTGATCCAATCGCCAATCTACACCCGCGCAGAACAGGGTGACGCTGTCGCAGCGTTGGCGAAAAAGATGAAAATTTCCTCAACGATGGCGAATACCTTGGCGCTTATGGCATCCAAGCGTCGCCTTTTCGTGCTGCCGCAGCTGATCAAGACCCTGCGCGAGGCGATTGCAGAGGACAAAGGCGAAGTTACCGCCGAAGTCACATCCGCCAAGGCCCTGACCAAGGCGCAGTCGGACAAGCTTGCCAAGACGCTTAAGGCAAGCACCGGCAAAACCGTAACACTCCAAACGTCCGTTGATGAATCGCTCATTGGCGGACTTATTGTAAAAGTGGGCTCCAAGATGATCGACACGTCGATCCGCGCGAAGCTCAATTCCCTCCAGAACGTAATGAAAGAGGTCGGATAAATGGGTATCCAAGCAGCAGAAATTTCTGCAATCCTGAAGGACCAGATCAAGAATTTCGGTCAAGAAGCCGAAGTTGCTGAAGTCGGTCGCGTGCTTTCCGTCGGTGACGGTATTGCGCGGGTTTACGGTCTGGACAATGTTCAGGCCGGTGAAATGGTCGAATTTCCCGGCGGCATTCAGGGGATGGCCCTGAACCTCGAAGCGGACAACGTTGGTGTTGTTATCTTCGGTAGCGACCGTGACATCAAAGAAGGTGACACAGTCAAGCGCACCAACTCCATCGTGGACGTGCCAATCGGCAATGGCCTGCTGGGTCGTGTTGTGGACGGTCTGGGTAACCCTATCGATGGCAAGGGCCCGATTGAATCAACCGAGCGCGGCATCGCCGACGTTAAGGCACCGGGCATTATCCCCCGTAAATCCGTACATGAGCCAATGGCGACCGGCCTCAAATCCGTTGACGCGATGATCCCGATTGGCCGTGGCCAGCGCGAATTGATCATTGGTGACCGTCAGACCGGTAAAACCGCCGTTGCGTTGGATGCCATGCTGAACCAGGCGCAGGTTAACGCCGCTGCTGAAGGTGACGAAGGCAAAAAGATGTACTGTGTGTACGTCGCGATTGGCCAGAAGCGTTCGACTGTTGCGCAGCTGGTTAAGAAACTCGAAGAAGCCGGCGCGATGGAATATTGCATCGTTGTTGCTGCCACCGCGTCGGAGCCTGCACCGATGCAGTTCCTCGCACCGTATGCTGCGACAGCCATGGCAGAATTCTTCCGCGACAATGGCCGCCACGCTTTGATCATCTATGATGACCTGTCCAAGCAGGCCGTGTCCTATCGCCAGATGTCCTTGCTTCTGCGTCGCCCACCAGGCCGTGAAGCTTATCCTGGTGACGTTTTCTATCTCCACTCCCGTTTGCTTGAGCGTTCCGCGAAGCTGGGCGATGATGCGGGCAACGGCTCTTTGACAGCTCTGCCGATCATTGAAACACAGGGTGGTGACGTTTCCGCGTTTATTCCAACCAACGTGATTTCGATCACCGACGGTCAGATCTTCCTTGAGACCGAATTGTTCTACCAAGGCATCCGTCCTGCTGTGAACACCGGTCTGTCGGTTTCGCGGGTTGGTTCATCTGCCCAGACCAAAGCGATGTCTTCTGTCGCCGGTCCGGTGAAACTGTCCCTCGCGCAGTATCGTGAAATGGCCGCCTTCGCGCAGTTCGGTTCTGATCTGGACGCCGCGACACAGCAATTGTTGAACCGTGGTGCCCGTCTGACCGAGCTGATGAAACAGCCACAGTATGCGCCTTTGTCGAACGCCGAAATCGTCTGCGTCATCTATGCAGGCACCAAAGGCTACCTGGACAAGCTGCCTGTGGCTGACGTGGGCCGTTGGGAACAGGGTCTGCTGGCACATCTGCGCGGCAAACATGCCGACCTGCTCAAGGACATCACCGATAACGATCGCAAGGTGAAGGGCGAGCTGGAAGACAAAATCAAAGCAGCGCTCGATTCATACGCCGCTGACTTCGCTTAAGGAAAGAGAAGCCAATGGCAAATCTCAAAGACCTTAAAAACAGGATCTCAAGCGTCAAATCGACGCGCAAGATCACCAAAGCCATGCAAATGGTTGCCGCGGCGAAACTTCGCCGCGCGCAGGAAGCTGCCGAAGCCTCCCGTCCTTACACAGAGCGTTTTAACGCTGTGATGTCTGGGCTGGCGGCTTCTGTTGGCGGGTCTGATTCTGCACCCAAGCTGCTTTCGGGCACCGGGTCGGATCAGGTGAACCTGCTGATTGTCATGACATCAGAGCGTGGCTTGTGTGGTGGTTTCAATACGAACATCGTCAAGAAGGCCAAGGTTCACGCGCAGGAACTGCTTGCCGCCGGTAAAGAGGTGAAAATCCTTACCGTTGGTAAAAAGGGCCGTGACCAGCTGAAACGTGAGTTCTCCGATCATCTGGTCGGGCATGTTGACATGACCGAGGTCAAACGCCTGAGCTATGCAGATGCACAGGGCATCGCTAAAGACGTATTGAACCGTTTTGACGCTGGCGAATTCGACGTCGCGACATTGTTCTATGCGAATTTTGTGAACGTGGTCAGCCAGATCCCTCAAGCCCAGCAGATCATTCCTGCAAAGTTTGAAGAAACCGGCGAAACTGCCGCGGTCACAACGTTGTTCGATTACGAACCTTCAGAAGAAGCAATCCTTGCGGATTTGCTGCCCCGCGGTGTCGCGACGGCGATCTTCTCGGGGTTGTTGGAAAACGCCGCTTCCGAACAGGGCGCGCGGATGTCAGCGATGGACAACGCCACACGCAACGCGGGCGAGATGATCGACAACCTGACAATCGAATACAACCGTTCACGTCAGGCCGTCATCACAAACGAGCTGATCGAAATCATTTCCGGCGCGGAAGCGCTGTAGACAAAACCGGAGAAACGACATGGCAAATGCAGTCGGCAAAATCACTCAGGTCATCGGCGCCGTCGTTGACGTGCAGTTCGAAGACAACCTGCCAGAGATCCTGAACGCTCTGAGCACAGACAACAACGGCTCCCGCCTCATTCTTGAAGTGGCGCAGCACCTTGGCGAAAACACAGTACGTACCATTGCGATGGACGCGACCGAGGGCCTCGTGCGTGGCGCGTCGGTTGAAGACACTGGTGCCCCCATCCAGGTGCCAGTTGGCAAGGCCACATTGGGCCGCATCCTGAACGTGACCGGCGATCCGGTTGACGAAAAAGGCGCGGTTGAGACACAGGAAACACGTGGCATCCACGGCGACGCACCTGCCTTTTCCGAGCAGTCCACCGAAACCGAAATCCTGACCACAGGTATTAAGGTTATCGACCTTCTGGCCCCTTACACCAAGGGTGGTAAAATTGGTCTCTTCGGCGGTGCCGGTGTTGGTAAAACCGTTCTGATCATGGAACTGATCAACAACATCGCGAAGGTACACTCCGGTGTGTCCGTGTTCGCGGGTGTTGGTGAGCGGACCCGTGAAGGGAACGACCTTTACCACGAGATGATCGAATCCGGCGTTATTGTTCCTGACAATCTGGTCGATTCCAAAATTGCGCTGGTCTACGGCCAGATGAACGAACCTCCCGGTGCGCGTATGCGTGTTGCCCTGTCCGGCCTGACCTTGGCCGAACAGTTCCGCGACGAATCCGGTTCTGACGTTCTGTTCTTTGTGGACAACATCTTCCGCTTTACCCAAGCTGGTTCCGAGGTTTCCGCCCTGTTGGGCCGTATCCCTTCTGCGGTTGGCTACCAGCCGACACTGGCAACCGACATGGGTGCGATGCAGGAACGCATTTCATCTACCAAGAACGGTTCGATTACATCGGTTCAGGCCGTATATGTTCCTGCGGATGACTTGACTGACCCGGCACCTGCGACATCCTTTGCGCACCTTGATGCGACAACGGTTCTGGATCGTGCGATCTCTGAAAAGGGCATCTACCCAGCGGTTGACCCATTGGGTTCCACCTCTCGCCTGCTCGATCCACAGATCATCGGTGAAGAGCACTATCAAGTTGCAACCGACGTTCAGCAGATCCTCCAGCGCTACAAGTCGCTTCAGGACATCATCGCGATCCTCGGCATGGACGAACTGTCAGAAGACGACAAACTGGCCGTATCCCGTGCGCGTAAGATCGAACGTTTCCTGTCTCAGCCGTTTGACGTGGCAAAGGTCTTTACCGGTTCTGACGGCATTCAGGTGCCACTGGACGACACAATCGCGTCGTTCAAAGCAGTTGTTGCCGGTGAGTATGACCACCTGCCCGAAGGTGCCTTCTACATGGTTGGCGGCATCGACGACGTGAAGGCGAAAGCCGAAAAAATGGCAGCTGACGCAGCCTAAGGGAGCTTTGAGCAATGGCAGACACGATGCAATTCGATCTGGTGTCGCCTGAACGGCGGCTGGCCTCTCTTCAGGTCACATCCGTCCAGATCCCCGGTGCTGATGGCGACATGACGGCGATGGAGGGGCACTCCCCCACCATCACCACCCTGCGTCCCGGCATTCTGTCGGTCGAAGGGCCGGAAGGCACGTCGGACTATGTTGTGACCGGCGGTTTCGCTGAAATCACAGCAAAAGGTGTATCGGTTCTGGCCGAGCGGGCATTGCCCAAGGGCGACATGACCCAAGAGCACCTTGACGAGATGATGGAAGAAGCCAGAACCATGTATTCAAACGCAAAAGAAGCGTTTGAGAACGAACCCGGTCCGGTTGATGACGCAGCCAAACTGCTGTCTGACATGGTCGCGATGGGGGATCACATGGGGCTGACTGCAAAGCAGTAAGCAGCTTTCGACAGTAATAGATCTTAAAGGCCTCGCTTTTTGCGGGGCCTTTTTCGTTTCGCTGCACTGTTTCACCATTTTTCCGGCCCAGTCCTGCCGTGCATTTGCGCGATGTTCGAGGTCTGGATGAAAGGAGAGCGAGGTTCAGCCATGCGAAAACTGTTTTTGACAACTGCGCTTGTCGTGCCAACCAGCGCCGGTGCGCAACCCTATAGCGAGAGCATGGCAGATTGTGCCGCCGTCTATCAGAATGCCGCGCAATGGGTCAAAACCGACGAAAGCGCTGATAAGATGATGCATGCCGCCATCCAATGGGCAGAGGCCGCTGTGGTGCAGGCACGGGCGGAAGGGGCTGCTGTTAGCACGGATGCGCTTTGGCAAAAGATCGACCGAAAGACGGAAGCCTGGGAAGCCAAGGGCAGCGCCGTGTTTTTCTCGCAGGATTTTCGCGACTGGACCCAATATTGCAGGCGTTTCGCCGCAGATCGGGGTGTTTCTATCGTTCCTTAAAATGGCAGATAGGATCATACGACGGCCCCTTTAAGCTTGGGCCGGTGTTCGGTATCTTGTGGCAATATCCTCACTTACTCGGGCCGTAAAAACATGAAGAAACTTCGCAGCCATACCGTAGGAATCGACAGCGGTGATGTGACTTTGTTTACGGATTACGAAGATGGGGGCGAAATGTGGACCGGGCGTGGCCAGCGCGAAAGGCGCCGCCACAT
Source organism: Sulfitobacter pacificus (assembly GCF_030159975.1). Taxonomy (NCBI): domain Bacteria; kingdom Pseudomonadati; phylum Pseudomonadota; class Alphaproteobacteria; order Rhodobacterales; family Roseobacteraceae; genus Sulfitobacter; species Sulfitobacter pacificus. The sequence continues at coordinate 2,429,374 of NZ_BSNL01000001.1, read as the reverse complement.
CAAGTTTTCAGAGAAATACAAAGTGCCGCCAACGGTTCAGCTGTCGCCGTCACTTTGGGATCTGGATGCCTCAACCATCATGCGTGCGGATATTCAGGCGGAATCCGTCACGAAATCCGGATTTGACATGGTGTTCCGCACATGGGGCGACACCCGCATTGCACGGATTCGCATCGCCTGGATGGCGATTGGCGAGATGTCAGAGCTGGACGATTGGGACGTGATCTGACGCCCAGATCAGGGCGTGTACATCCCGTCATAGATGGGACCCAGCGTGTCCGCCTCGAACAGCGATGAAACGGATGTACCGTTCCAGATGTTCAGGATCGCCTGTGCAAACACCGGTGCCGTGGGAACAATACGGATATTGGCCGCGTTCTTGACCTCGGGCGTGGGCTGAATGCTGTCGGTGATCACCAGCGATTTCATCACGGAATTGGTCACGCGTTCCACGGCAGGGCCGGACATCACACCGTGGCTGATGTAGGAATGCACTTCCTTGGCACCGTTTTCCAACAGCACCTCGGCCGCTTTGCACAGGGTGCCGGCGGTATCGCAGATGTCGTCGACAATCAGGCAGGTTTTGCCGGTCACATCACCGATCACGGTCATTTCCGCAACTTCGCCGGGCTTTTCGCGGCGCTTGTCAACGATGGCGAGGGGGGAGTTGATCCGTTTGGCCAATTCACGTGCCCGCGCCACACCACCAACATCAGGTGAGACGATCATCAAATCGCTCATCTGGTCCTTGAAGTGATCCTTGATATCGAGGGCAAAGACCGGCGAGGCATAAAGGTTATCCACGGGGATATCAAAGAACCCCTGAATTTGCGCGGCGTGCAGATCCATCGTCAGAACCCGTTCGATCCCGGTGCCGACCAGCATGTTCGCAACCATCTTGGCGGTGATCGGTGTGCGGGCCTTGGTACGGCGGTCCTGACGGGCATAGCCGAAATAGGGCAATACAGCAGTGACACGTGCGGCTGAGGAGCGGCGCAGTGCGTCCGCCATGATCAGCAGTTCCATCAGGTTGTCATTGGCAGGGTTGGAGGTGGACTGGATAATGAACATATCCTCGCCCCGCACATTGTCGAAAACCTCGACAAAGATCTCGCCATCGTTGAACCGTTCTACCCGCGCCTCCACCAGACCAACGTTGACGCCGCGATGCAGCGACATCCGTCGTGCGATGGCTTTGGCCAAGGGCATATTGGCATTGCCCGAGATGAGTTTCGGCTCAGAAGTGCGTGGCATAGGGGCTCCGTGGCAGCGGGATATGACAGAATCGTTACGTTGAACCTCGCTTAACACGCAGCTACGGTGCGGCAAACCTTAGGGAGGTCCAAATGGCCCAGATCGACTATTTTTTCGCAACACTATCACCCTATTGCTACCTTGCCGAGCAGCGACTGGAAGAAGTCGCCGCCAAACATGGGGCAACCATCAACTATAAACCATTCGACCTGATTGCGGCATTTGGCCGGACTGGTGGCACACCCCCGAAAGACCGCCACATCAGCCGGATCGAATACCGTGCACAGGAGTTGCCACGGCAGGCCAAAAAACTGGGGTTGCCGTTTAACCTGCAGCCAACGCATTGGCCCACAAACGGGGCACCGGCGGCCTATGCGTTTATTGCCGCGCAGAACGCCGGTGGCGGTGATCTGGGCAAGCTTGCACATGCGATTTTCCGTGCCGTCTGGGCCGAAGAGAAAGACATTGCTGAGGATGATGTCATCCGTACCTGTCTTGCCGATGCAGGCTTTGACCCGGAGCTTGCCAATAGCGGTTTGCTGGAAGGGGCAGAGACCTATGCCCGCAATCTGGAAGAGGCTGTCGAAGCTGGTGTTTTTGGCGCGCCTTTCTATATCATCGACGGGCAACGTTTCTGGGGGCAGGATCGGATCACCGATGTTGACGCCTATCTGGCAGGCGATCTGTGACCGCGCAGCCGGGGTTCAGTGCCCATAGCGTGACAATTGGTAGTGGTGCGCGCCGGGCATTGGCGCTGCATTGTACCATGGCCTTTGGCGGCGCTTGGACCGGGTTTTCCAAGGCGCTGCCCGACCTGACACTGGTGGCACCTGACATGCCCAGCCATGGCCGCAGCGCCGATTGGGATGAGGTCAGCAGCTTTGGCGAAACGGTTTTTCAGGCAGCTTTGGCTGCGATGGATGATGGACCGATGGATGTGATCGGCCATTCTTTCGGCGGGATGATTGCTTTGCGGCTGGCGGTGGAGGCCCCTGAAAAGCTGCGCAGCCTGACGGTGATTGAACCGGTGTTCTTTGCCGTGGCAAAGGCAGATGCGCCGGATCTGTTAAAGAACCATGCTGCCAGGGCACAGCCTTTTAGCGATGCGATGACGGCACGGGATCTGGAGACTGCGGCCCGGACATTCAACCGCATGTGGAGCGAGGATGCGCCGCCTTGGGCCAGCCTGCCGGAACGGACCCGTGCGGCAATGGCGCGCGCGGTTCATGTGGTGCCGGATACACAGGATTTTCTGTTTGATGATACCGCAGGATTGCTCAATCCCGGGGCGCTGGATGCTTGCACCATTCCAACCCTCGTGGTGCGCGGTGCCAGATCACACCCTGCGATCACGGTCGCCATAGACGGGATCACCAAGCGGATGCCGAATGCGACGTCTGCGGTGATTGAGGGCGCGGGTCATATGGCCCCGATCACCCATCCAGGCGCAGTTGCCAAGGTGATCGAACCCTTGTTGGCACGAAGCTAGAGGCCGACGGTCAGAAGTGGCTGAGAAAGGCGTCGATCTGATCGCGGCCAATTGACCAGTCACAGACCAGCCGGGCCGCAACCTGTTCGTCGGCGGGACCGTCAAGCGGGCCGTCCCAAAGATAATACCGCGCCCCTGCATCATGCAGTTTCTGATGCACGGCGCGGGGCCATCGGGCAAAGATCATATTGGCCTGTGGTTCATGCAGGAATGTTGCACCTGCCGCGCGCAGCCCATCAGCAAGATAGGCGGCGTTGCCATTGGCGGTCTGGGCGAGGTCGATAAAGGCATCGTCTTGCAGATATCCGGCCATCTGTGCCGAAAGGAACCGGTGTTTGGAAAACAGATGTGCCCCGCGTTTGCGGCGCAGTTCAAATTCCCAGGCTTTGGACGGATCAAAGAACACAACCGCTTCGACGCCCATACACCCGTTCTTGGTGCCACCAAAGCTGACTACATCCACACCAGACTTCCACGACATCTCTGCCGCCGTGCAGCCAAGGGCAGCCATGGCATTGGCAAACCTTGCGCCGTCCAGATGTACGGACAGGTCATGGGCTTTGGCCACAGCGGTCAGCGCGCTGATCTCTTCCAGAGAATGCACTGAGCCACGTTCGGTCACCTGCGTGATCGACACTGGCCCCGGCTGTGCACCATGGACATTGCCCACCGTCTGTTTCGCAATTGCAGCCTCCAGCGCGGCAGGGGTCATTTTGTCGTCGGTATCAATCAAGGTCAGCTTGGCACCGCCCGCATAGAATTCGGGTGCGTTGCATTCATCTTCTTCGATATGGGCCACTTTGGAACAAAAGATTGTTTGCCACGGCTGGGTGTAACACCCCAGCGCCAGCACATTTGCCGCGGTGCCGGTGGCCACCAGATAGACCTCTGCCTCAGGGGCTTCGAAAACCTCGCGGATGCGGCTGCGCACCTCATCCATGATCGTGTCTTTGCCATATGGCATCTGGTAGCCGGTGTTCGCGGCGATCACGCGCTCCATGACTTTGGGATGTACAGGGCCGGCATTGTCCGAGGCAAAAAACATCAGGTCGGTTCCTCTATGATGTGGTCTTCCCATTCTTCAAAGGGCGTGTCGAATTCGGAAACGGTTTGACCCTGCACCGAAATGCCCGCCGCATGCACGCTGTCTTGGGTGCCGCTGATCAGCGGGTGCCAATCGGGCAGGGGTTTCCCCTGCCACAACAGACGATAGGCGCAGGTTTGCGGCATCCAATAGGCGTGGGTGTCCAGATTTTCAGGCTTCAGCACAATGCAGTCCGGCACAAACTGGTGGCGGTTTTCGTAATGGCTGCACAGGCAGGTGGCATCATCCAGCAGGCGACAGGCAACGCGGGTCAGGGCGACCTCTTCGGTGTCTTCATCTTCCAGTTTGTTCAGGCAGCATTTGCCACAGCCATCACAGAGCGCCTCCCATTCGGTGGGGGACATTTTCTTGAGCGGTTTCTTTTCCCAAAATCGCGGTGTCAGGCCAGCACGGGTGATCAGATCGCTCATAGCGCGGCCAGAATGGCACGGGCTTGCAGGCTGTCGGCATCCATTTGGGTGATCAATGCCTCAAGGCTGCCGAATTTCTCTTCGCCACGCAGATGTTGGACCAAAGCGACGGAAAGCTCTGTGCCGTAAAGGTCGCCTTTGAAATCAAAGAGGAAACTCTCAAGGTTGGCTTTGTTTTCGCCGAACATCGGGCGCACACCAAGGCTGGCAACGCCGTGGTAACTGCCCTTATGCGGACCTTCCAGAACATCTACCAGCACCGCATAGACCCCGAACACAGGCTGATGCAGACCGTCGATCGACATGTTTGCCGTAGGATATCCCAGTTCGCGGCCCCGTTGTTCGCCTGTGATCACAGGGCCGTCGATGCGGTGCCAATGGCCCAGCATGGTTGCGGCGGCGGCCATATCCCCGGCGCTGAGCGCGGTACGGATTGCGGTGGAGGAAACGGTTTGCGCCTCCTGTGCCATCAGCGGTGCAATGGTCACGCCAAAGCCCAGTTCCTGACCGAAGTTCACCAGATCCTCAGCCTTGCCGGCCCGTCCTTTGCCAAAGCAGAAATCCGCCCCAACAACCACGTGGCGCAGGCCCAGACCGTTTTTGATCACATCGCGGGCAAACTCCAGTGGGCTGAGCGAGGCGAGGCCCTTGTTAAAGTTTAACTCATACAGCCGTTCGACACCCAGTTTCTCCAGCCGATGCGCGCGGGCTTCTGAAGACATCAGGCGAAACGGGGGGGCGTCGGGGGCGAAAAATTCGCGCGGATGGGGTTCAAAGGTGACAATCCCGAGGGGCGCGTCCGGCACCGCTGCGCGGGCCATCTCGATCACTGACAGGTGCCCCAGATGAACCCCGTCAAAGTTACCAATCGCCGCGGTTGCCCCGCGATCGGCTTCACTCACAAATTGATAGTCACGTATGATCCGCATGGGCCAAATCTCTAGCCCTGCAAGGGGTTAAGGGCAAGCGGTGCGTGGCTTGCCCTTGGAAAAATAAGACAGCATAGAAGAAATCAGTCGAACTTGCGGGATGGGGCCAATACGGTGGCTTCGCCGATCAGGACTTTCTTGCCATCGACGGCGCAGTGGCAATCCATCTTGACGCGGCGTTTGGAAAATTCGATGTCGGTCACCTTGACCTCTGCATAGACCATGTCGCCGGGGCGCACGGGGGCGAGGAATTTCAGTGACTGCCCCATATAGACGGTGCCATGGCCGGGCAGTTGTTCACCGATAACGGCAGAGATCAGGCCAGCGGTCAGCATACCGTGGGCAATACGGCCCTGAAAAATCGTGTCGCGGGCATAGTCATCGTCCAGATGCACCGGGTTATGGTCGGTCGAAACCTCGGCAAATTTTTCGATATCTTCATCGGTCACGACCTTGCGCAGATACCGCATCATGCCGATTTCGATGTCCTCGATACAGATTGTGCCGCGCGGTAGATTGTCCAACATGCCATACCTCTAAGTAATAATGTGCTGCTTGGGTCGTCAGGATTGCAACTTTATTACTTTGCAGGTGCAGAAAATCAAGGGGAAAATTTTAGCGTAGAAATCCGATTGTATAGGTTGGATTGGACATTTCCTTTTCCAGATAAGCGCTTAGCGCAGATGGATCGGGTTGCACGTCGGTTTTGGTTTCTGCCGCGGCCAAACCGCCGGAGATGAAAAGAGAATCGATGTCTTCGCCCATCGCCCCTTTGATGTCGGTCAGGACTCCATCGCCGATGCACAGGATGCGGTCATCCGAAATAGAGGTGCCAAGCGCGGCCAGACGGCGGCGGGCAAGGTCGTAGATTGGTGGATGGGGCTTGCCAAAATACAGGCTCTCGCCGCCCATCTCAGTATAAAGCGCGGCCAAAGCACCGGCACACCATTCGCGGGTTTCACCGCGATCTACCACAATATCTGGGTTGGCGCAGAGCAGTTTCAGGCCTTTTTGCTTGGCGTAAAGGAACTGTGGGCGCATGACGTTGGGGTCGGCGAGAGGGTCGGCGGGGCCGGTGCAGATGATGCCTTCGGCCTCTTCCAGCGGAACCTGGATGATTTCGACCGGATCGTCGAGGAGTTCGAGCGGTTCAAAGAAATTCTGGTCATGCGGCTGGCCCACAAACCAGACCTTGTTGCCCGCGATGCCGCGGAACATGGCCGAGCGTGCGGAATCACCTGAGGTGGCGATGGCGTCCCAGCTGTCAGTGGCGACGCCGAAACGGTCTAACTGTCTGGCAACACTGTCAAAAGGGCGGGGTGCGTTGGTGACGAGAATGACCTTGCCGCCGGACTTGCGATAGGTTTGCAGGGCGGCAACTGCCTCGGGCAGGGCGGCGACGCCATTGTGTACACAGCCCCAAAGATCGACAAAGAGCGCGTCATATTGGGCGGAGATTTCAGCGAGGGTTTCGACGATTCTGGTCATGAGGCGGGCCTTTGTTCTGGAGACTGTGGAGCGTCGAAAGCGGGGGGCACCGGGCGTACACCCCCTGTACACCCCCCATGCACCCTTTAGGGTGCATCATATACTCACATTTTGAGGTTCGGGATGATCTGCTTTTTGCGGCTCATGATGCCGGGCAGAACCACGTGATCGCCGCTGACCGTCGCCCCAAAGCTGTTTTCAGCGATGGATTTGACAGTGTCGTTGGGGACCAGCAATGTGGCTTCTTCTTTCAGGATGTCCACGATGAACAGCAATACCTCGGCGGCACCGTCAGCCGTGGCGACGCCGGGCATTGCGGCCATCAGCGCATCCTTGCGCGCGATCAGGGGTGCGGGCGAGGTGGTTTCAAGTACGGACACACGCAGGTTTGTGCCATTCAGGTCGAACTCCTTGCTGTCCATGCGCAGCAGTTCTTCTTCGGAGAAGGACGAGACATCGGATTTCGCGGCGAACATATCAGCGGCATAGGCAGAGATATCGACGCCCAGTTCATCCGCGATGGCCTGTGCGACAGCTTTATCTTCGTCGGTGGTGGTTGGGCTGCGGAATTCCAGCGTGTCCGACAGGATGCAGGACAGGGCAGCGCCTTTTACAGCTTTGGGTGCTTTGGCCCAGTCTTTGCCGATGGTGTTATACATGATGGTTGCGGTACAGGCGAGCGGCTGAATCACCATGTGGATCGGGCCTTTGGTTTCGATCCCGCCGACAAGGCGGTGGTGGTCGATAATGGCCTTGATGTCGCAATCGTTGATGCCATCGGGCAATTCGGCCGGGTTATTGGTATCGACAATAACAACCGGCGTGCCGGCAGCGACATCGCTGACGATTTCGGGTTTGTCGAGGTTCCAATGGTCCAGCATGAACAGCGCTTCGGTATTGGGTTCGCCCAGCAGGACGGGTTTGGCTGTGATGCCCAGAATTTCGTTCAGATACCACGCCCAGATGATGGGGCTGCCGGTGCTGTCTGTGTCAGGGGATTTATGGCCAAATACCAGGGTTGTCATATCAGGGTCCTTGCATGGGATGTCGGTTCGAGCGCCTTATATGGGCGGCTGACCAGCTTGTCACGACCCTGCGTCAGAGGCCCAATGCCGCACGCTTTTTGCGGGTTAATCCGGCCACAACCATATCGTAAGAGGCACGGATGTGATCGCGCAGGCTTTCGTCGGAAAGGCCCGGTTCGGCGTAATGCTGAATCCATTTGAGGCCACGGGAGGCCATATAGGGGGCAGGGCGCAAGCCGGGGCTGTCAGAGAGGATTTCAAACGCCATTTCGGAGGCTTTGAAGGTGACGGCGGTGTCAATTCCACTCATCCCAATGACGGCGAATAATTTGTCACCAACTTTATAGACATCCGAATTGCCCCATTGGACCACATGGGTGGCATGGGGCAGTGATGCGCAGAACTGGTTCAATTCGTCACGGGTCATAAGAACAGACTAGCGGGTTGGACTGGCGCTGCAAATGGGTCAATCTGCCAAAATGAGCAGTGCACGCGAAACCGACCTTTATCCGCCCATCAAATCCTTTCTGGAAGATCAGGGGTATGTGGTGAAATCCGAAGTTGGGGCGGCGGATATTGTGGCGATCCGCGGGGCGGAGCCGCCTGTGGTGGTCGAGCTGAAGCTGGGCTTTTCGCTGGCGCTGTTTCATCAATGCATCGCACGCATGAAAGTCAGTGATGAGGTTTATCTGGCAGTGGCACGTATGCCGGGCAAACGGTTTGCCAAGGCGGTGAAGGATAACACTGCATTGGCACGGCGGCTGGGGCTGGGGCTGATCACTGTGCGGTTGGCGGATGGGCTGGTCGAGGTGCATTGCGACCCCGGACCCTATGCGCCACGCAAGTCGGCCAAACGGCAGGCCCAGCTGCTGCGCGAGTTCGCTCGGCGGCAGGGCGACCCGAATGACGGGGGACAGACAAGGGCGGGGCTGGTGACCGCCTATCGTCAGGATGCGTTGAGGCTGGCGGTCTATCTGTTTGAGGTCGGGGCGAGCAAAGGCGCGGATGTGGCGAAAGAGACGGGCGTTCAGCATGCCACGCGGATGATGCGTGACAACCATTATGGCTGGTTTGAGAAGGTCGAGAAGGGTGTCTACGGGTTAACCCAAAGCGGTGCGGATGCAGTCGCGACATCGCCACGCATTCTGGGTGCAGGTTAAGGCAAATTTTTTTCCAAAGCTTCGGTTGACTCCTGAATGGGAGGTGCCTAGCTATGCATCGTTATCACTCGACCATGATGAGTGCTAATACCTGAGCGCCCTACGAAGGGGCGGCGGGTTTGGAATAAACTTTGAGCCTTAAGGAGCTGCAAAGATGGCATTGAAACCGCTTCACGACCGCGTGCTGGTAAAGCGTACCGAAAGCGAAGAAAAAACCTCTGGTGGATTGATCATTCCTGAGTCAGCCAAAGAGAAACCCTCTGAGGGTGAAGTTGTTGCTGTTGGCGAGGGTGCCCGCAAAGACAGCGGCGAGTTGATCGCGCCTGCCGTAAAAGCCGGTGACAAGATCCTGTTCGGCAAATGGTCCGGCACGGAAGTTACCGTCGAAGGCGAAGAAATGCTGATGATGAAAGAGAGCGACATCATGGGGATCATCTCCTGAGATCAGGGGATGGCGGGGTGACCCCCGCCCTACGGTTCGACGCTTAATTCTAAGATATATGGAGAAGATAAATGGCAGCTAAGGACGTCAAATTTGACACCGATGCCCGCAACAAAATGCTTAAGGGTGTGAACACTCTGGCAAACGCGGTTAAAGTCACACTGGGCCCTAAAGGCCGCAACGTGGTTCTGGACAAATCGTTCGGTGCCCCACGCATCACCAAAGATGGTGTTTCCGTGGCCAAAGAGATCGAGCTGGAAGATAAGTTCGAGAACATGGGCGCACAAATGGTTAAGGAAGTTGCTTCCCGGACCAATGACGAAGCAGGCGACGGTACAACAACCGCAACTGTTCTGGCGCAGGCCATCGTCAAAGAAGGCATGAAGTCTGTTGCAGCGGGCATGAACCCGATGGATCTGAAGCGCGGCATCGACATGGCGACGCTGACCGTTGTTGAGGCCATCCGCGCCGCGGCACGTCCGGTTTCCGACAGCGATGAAGTTGCGCAGGTTGGTACAATCTCTGCAAACGGCGAGAAAGAAATCGGCCGTCAGATCGCAGACGCGATGCAGAAGGTTGGCAACGAGGGTGTGATCACCGTCGAAGAGAACAAAGGTCTGGAAACAGAGACCGATGTTGTTGAAGGTATGCAGTTCGACCGCGGTTACCTGTCACCTTACTTTGTCACCAACTCTGACAAGATGACTGTTGAGCTGGAAGATGCAATCATCCTGCTGCACGAGAAGAAGCTGTCTTCCTTGCAGCCAATGGTTCCACTGTTGGAGCAGGTGATCCAGTCGCAGAAGCCTTTGCTGATCATCGCAGAAGATGTTGAAGGCGAAGCGCTGGCAACGCTGGTTGTGAACAAACTGCGCGGCGGTCTGAAAATTGCAGCGGTCAAGGCCCCTGGTTTTGGCGATCGTCGCAAGGCGATGTTGCAGGATCTGGCGATCCTGACAGGTGGTCAGGTGATTTCTGAAGATCTGGGTATGAAGCTTGAGTCCGTGACCATGGACATGCTGGGTTCAGCCAAGAAAGTATCGATCACCAAGGACGAGACAACTGTTGTGGACGGTGTTGGCGAGAAGGCCGAGATCGAAGCACGTGTTGCACAGATCCGCACACAGATCGAAGAGACAACTTCTGACTACGACAAAGAGAAGCTGCAAGAGCGCGTTGCCAAACTGGCAGGCGGTGTTGCCGTGATCCGCGTTGGCGGCATGTCTGAAGTAGAAGTTAAAGAGCGCAAAGACCGCGTTGACGATGCACTGAACGCGACACGCGCCGCGGTTCAGGAAGGTATCGTTGTTGGTGGTGGTGTTGCACTGGTACAGGCTGGCAAGAAGCTGGAAGGTGTGACAGGCGAGAACAACGACCAGAACGTTGGTATCTCCATCGTGCGCAAGGCACTGGAAGCACCTCTGCGTCAGATCGCAGAGAACGCCGGTGTTGACGGCGCCGTTGTTGCGGGCAAAATCCGCGAGAGCGACGATCTGACCTTTGGGTTCAACGCACAGACCGAAGAATATGGCGACATGTTCAAGTTCGGCGTGATCGACCCTGCCAAAGTTGTGCGGACAGCGCTTCAGGATGCGGCATCTGTTGCTTCCCTGCTGATCACAACCGAAGCCATGGTTGCCGACAAGCCCTCCAAAGAAGGCGCTGGCGGCGGTATGCCCGGCGGCATGCCCGACATGGGCGGCATGGGCGGCATGATGTAAGGTTTGCCCCTTATTTATCCTGCCTGCTGGCAAGATACGCAAAAGGCCCTTCGGGGCCTTTTGTCGTTTCAGGGGGACCGCTTCAGGGCAATTTGAACCTTGCGTTAAGGTTCCATCAATGGCGGAATGCTAGGCTTTCGGTTCATAAGAGTGGTGAGTGCCTATGAATTCCGAAAACGTCCAATCCGTCCCGGCCACTGACCAACAGTCAGGGGTTTCTCAGGATATTGAAGATTTTATTTATCTGATCAGCCATGATGTTCGCGCCTCGGTGCGGGCCTTGTTGGAGTTGCCGCATTGGATTGAGGAGGATCTTGAAGAGGCGGGCGTGAAGGTTGAGGGTTCTGTTGCGGCGTCAATTGAGCTGATGAACCGGCACACCGGACGGCTGGACCGGATGCTGGTCGATTTGCTGACGTTTTCGCGGATCGGGCGCACGCAAGAGCTGCGGATAAATCATCTGCATGATGTTCTGGATCAGGTGCTGGAGGAAATTCAGGTTCCTGCCGGTTTTGCGGTGATCCGAAACCTGGATTGTGATCGGGTCGAGATGGGTGACCGCGATGTGTTGACCCTGTTTGATTCACTGATCCGTAATGTTTTGAAACATCACGATAAACCTTCCGGTCAGATTGTCATCAGCAGCGCGCAACAAGGGGGAAAGATGCGCTTGTCTGTGGCTGATGACGGGCCGGGCATTCCGCCGGAGTATCGGGAAAACGTGTTCGGTGCGATGCGGACACTGCGTCCCAGAGATGAGGTGGAGGGCAGCGGTATGGGGCTGGCCAACGTGCGCAAGATTGCGGCGCTGTATGGCGGGGCTGCTGATATTCGCGATTCTCCTTATGGACGCGGCATTCTTGTCGAAGTGACGATTCCGTCAAATGAGAGCGATTGAGCCGCTGAGATTTTTGTCAAATGCGGCGCGTCAGGGACGCCATGTTAAGAAATAAGCAGGGAATATCCGCAATCCTACGATGAAACGGATCAACCAAGGACTAAACCCATGTTAAGTGCAGAAGAGAACCGGTCTTGCTTTCCTGGTGTACCTCCTATTCCCCATGATATTCGTGCGCTGTTGCTGGATGACAGTAACTTTGATCGGGCCCGCATTCGGCGGCTGAGCCAGAAGACCGAGCTTTCTATTCATCTGGATGAAGTTGAGAGTATTGAGGCGATGGACGCGGCGGTGGCCAAGCAGAACTATGATCTGATCCTTATTGATTATCGCCTGCCCGTCGGGGATGGGATGCAGGCGCTGAACCATGTTTTGTCAAATGAGCGTAACAAGGATGCGGGCAAGATCATGATCACCGGTGACGGGGCCCGTCAGACAGCGGTGCAGGCCATGCGCGGTGGCTATCACGATTTCCTGACCAAAGAAGAGATGGATGCCGAGGGCCTGCGCGATGCCATGTTGAATGCGGTTGGCATGGCCCGCCAGCAACAACAGTTGATGTTGCAGGCCAGCCAGCATCGCGAGTTCCTGCGGCAAGGGCTGGTTGCAGCGTTACAGGACAGTGATGTGCAAAGCAGTGTGGTTTCTCTGGTGCGGCGCAATATGGCGGGGGCAGGCGACCGCTTTAACGAGTTGATCAGCCGCTTTGATGCGGCTGACGTCGATGCCTTGCTGGCGGGGTTGGATGACGAGGATGATTTCGTTTTCCACTGATCTGTTACATGACATCGCGGTTTTGTGCAGCTTGTCGTGAAGCCTGACCACTTGGCGAAATGGAGATGACCCGCTAAGCCGAGGTATGCGTCTTTTCCTTGCCATTACCCTGACCATGATTGCGTTTGCCGCAAACTCCGTTCTGACACGTCTGGCGATTGGTGGCGGATTTATTGACCCGTCAGGATTTGCACTGGTTCGGGTTGTGTCGGGTGCGCTGGTGCTGGGGATGATTATTTCGCTGCGCGGCGGTGGCTTACCGTTGTTGCGTCGAAACCGCATTCCGGGTGCGTTAAGCTTGGCTGTATATCTGGTCGGGTTTTCGCTGGCCTATCTGACGCTTGATGCGGGGCTGGGGGCGTTGATCCTGTTTGGTGTGGTGCAGGTGAGCATGTTCCTTCACGGTACGCTGCACGGCACGGCCCCAACCGTTAGGCAGCTTACCGGCGGTGGGGTGGCATTTATTGGATTACTTTGCGCGTTATGGCCCGGTCCGGGTGGCGTGGCAGACCCGGTTGGGGCGGCACTGATGGTGTTTGCGGGGCTTGGATGGGCGGCTTATACGATCATTGGGCGCAATGCGCAGGACCCGTTGGCGGCGACCTCTGCCAATTTTCTGCTGTGTATTCCGATCCTGTTGATCCTGCTGACCGGTACGGGGCTGACCTTTAGTACGACTGGCGTGGCCATAGGGATTTTGTGCGGCGGGCTGACCTCTGGATTGGGGTATGCGCTGTGGTATTCTGTCTTGCCCAAAATCCAGGGGGCAACTGCCGCCATTGTTCAACTGAGCGTGCCGGTGATTGCGATTGTGGCGGGTGCGGTGCTGTTGGGCGAAGAAATCGGTTTGATTGTCGGTTTTGCAACGGTGCTGGTGGTGGGTGGCATTGCATGGTCGGTAACCGGATCAGAGGCCCAGGGCTGATCCCCGTTGAGGGGGTGAGGTGACTGGCATCTGGGGGGCGGCTCTTGGTGCCGCTATTGCTCTTCTCCCCAAGCTGTTTTGCGCGCATTGACGGATTTTCAATCCGCCTATGTATAAGTGGCATTTCACAACTGCTGGTTTCGGTCTATTTGATTGCCTATGACCCGTCAGATGTTTCTTTTGCTCGCCCTTATCGGGCTGACCGCTTGCCAACAAAGCCCGGCGCAAGCGCGTTGCGTTGTGCTGTTGCATGGGCTGGCCCGGACAGAGACCTCCTTTGCATTGATGGAAGCCGCGCTTGAAGCTGACGGGTTTCGGATTGTGCGCCCAGGATACCCGTCCACTGAAGCGCCGATTGAGGAGCTGACCCGCGAGACCGTGCCCGCTGCTGTGGCGGCCTGCGGCACGGGTGAGGTTGATTTTGTGACCCATTCGATGGGCGGCATTCTGGTGCGCCAATGGGTGAGCGAAGCAGGCGCGGGGCGTGTGGGCCGTGTGGTGATGTTGGGACCGCCAAATCACGGCAGTGAGGTGGTGGATCAACTGGATGACATCGCGGCCTTTGACTGGATCAACGGTCCAGCGGGGCAACAGATGGGCACCGGGCCGGACAGTTTGCCACGGGGGCTGCCGGCGGCGAATTTTCAACTTGGCATTATTGCGGGATCGCAGTCCCTGAACCCCTATTTTTCAACGCTGTTGCCAGGGCCGGATGATGGCAAGGTTTCTGTTGCATCGACCAAATTGGCGGGGATGCAGGATCATATCGTTTTGCCGGTGACCCATACCTTCATGATGAACAGCCCGCAGGTGATCGCACAGACGATGGCCTTTTTGCATACAGGCAAATTCGACCGGAGCATGACGTGGTTTGATGGGGTACTTGAATCGATCGGCTGCCCTGAGGGGGGATGCATTCTGGGGGAAGAGGACGCGGATGCCAAACCTTGATCTGACCGGCGCGCGGGTGTTGCGGGCTGACGGTCTGTGCACGGCTGCGCTTTCTTTTGCCAATGGCACCATTGTTGAACGGCCCGTGGGGCGGGCGGTGGATCTGACGGGGTTTCTGGTATTGCCCGGTATTGTCGATCTGCACGGGGACGGGTTTGAACGGCATCTGGCGCAACGGCGGGGCGCGATGAAGCAGATGGATGCGGGGCTGATCGCCTGCGAGGCAGAGCTAGCGGCGAACGGGATCACCACGGCAGTGCTGGCGCAGTTTGTCAGCTGGGAAGGTGGGATGCGCGGGCTGGAATTTGCCGAACGTGTCTTTGCGTCCATCCGCGACACGAAACAGGCATTGGTCACCGACCTGCAAGCGCAACTGCGGTTTGAGACCCATCTGCTGGAGCTTTACGAAGATCTGCCGCAACGGCTGGCCGATTGGGACATCCGTTATATGGTGTTCAACGACCATCTGCCACATGAGCGTCTGGAAGCGGGCAAGCTGCCACGCCGGTTGAACGGGCAGGCGTTGAAGGCGCGGCGCAGCCCGGAAAAACATCATGCCTACATGAAAGAGCTGCATGCCCTGGGGCCAGAGGTGCCAGCGGCGCTGGATGCGCTGTGCCCACGTTTGGCGGCAGCGGGTATCCGTATGGGCAGCCATGATGATGCTACGGCTGAAACCCGCGCGATCTGGCGGGCACGGGGGGTAAGGGTGGCGGAGTTCCCCGAGACGCTGGAGGCGGCAGAGGCGGCCCATGGTGCAGGTGATCCGATCCTGATGGGCGCGCCCAATGTGGTGCGCGGCGGCTCGCACAATGGCAATCTTTCGGCGATAGATCTGTTGGCGATGGGGTATTGTGACGCGCTGGCGTCTGATTACCACTACCCGTCACCACGGCGCGCCGCCTTGATGCTGGCAGATGCGGGGGTGATGGATTTACCAAGCGCCTGGGCGTTGATCTCATCCGGTCCGGCAGCGGTGTTGGGCCTGTCTGACAGGGGCAGCCTGGAGTTTGGCAAACGCGCGGATTTTGTGGTGCTGGATGCACAGACACGGCGTGTGGCCGCGACCTTTGTGCAAGGTCGCGTGTCTTATATGAGTGGCGCAGTTGCGGAGCGGTTTATCGGCTGATCCGGTTGACGTGGCCCATTTTGCGGCCCGCCTTGACTTCGGCCTTGCCGTAAAGATGCAGGGCTGTGTCTTTCTCTGCTGCGAGCGCCGGAACGCGGTCCATATCGTCCCCGATCAGGTTTTCCATCACAACATCTGCATGACGTGAACCATCCCCCAAAGGCCAGCCGGCGATGGCACGGATGTGTTGTTCGAATTGATCGACGGTACAACCGTTCTGTGTCCAATGGCCGGAGTTATGCACGCGCGGGGCAATCTCATTGACGATCAACCCTTGCCGCGTGACGAAGAGTTCGACCCCCAGCACGCCGACATACTCCAGCGCATTCAACACTTTGGCGGCCAGCAGGACAGCGTCCATCCGTTGTGAGCTGGTGAGTTTTGCAGGCACGGTGGTGCTGTGCAGGATGCCATCACGATGGACGTTTTCACCGGGATCGTAACAGGCAACATCGCCCGCAGGACTGCGGGCAGCGATGACGGAAACCTCATGGGTGAAGTCGACAAACCCCTCAAGGATGGCTGGGGCACCGTTCATATCGGCAAATGCCTGATCGGCATCTTCGGGACTGCGCAGCCGTGCCTGCCCCTTGCCGTCATAGCCAAAACGACGGGTTTTCAGAATGCTAGGGGCACCGATGGTGGCAACGGCTGTGGTCATTGCAGCGGCATCCGCGACATCGGCAAATGGCGCAACTGTCAGGCCCAACCCTTGCAGGAATTCCTTTTCGGTCAGCCGGTCCTGAGAGATCCGCAAAGCCTCGCGACCCGGACGGATCGGCACCTGCGCCTCAATCAGATCAAGGGCGGCGGTCGGGACGTTTTCAAATTCAAACGTCACCACATCACAGGCGGCGGCAAAGCTGCGCAGGGCGTCGGCGTCTTCGTAAGAGGCAGTGGTGACAGCATCGGCCACATGACCAGCGGGCGGGTTTGCGCCGGGTTCAAAGATATGGGTTTTGAACCCCAGACGGGCGGCGGCAACAGAGAGCATACGGCCCAGTTGCCCGCCCCCCAGAATGCCGATGGTGCTGCCAAGCGGTAGAGGATCAGTCATCGGTTGGCTCCTCTGGAATGGAAGCGCTGAGCGCGTCACGCCATGCGTCTAGCCGCGCGGCAAGCTCGGCGTCTTGCAAGGCCAGAATGCCCGCCGCCATCAGACCGGCATTGGCCGCACCGGGTGCGCCGATGGCCATGGTCGCCACGGGAAACCCTTTGGGCATCTGTAGAATGGAATAGAGGCTGTCGACGCCTGACAGGGCCTTGGTCAGTACCGGCACGCCGATCACCGGCACACGGGTTTTAGAGGCCATCATACCGGGTAGATGCGCCGCCCCACCGGCCCCTGCAATAATCACCTGCAACCCGCGATCCGCGGCGGTTTTGCCATAGTCCCAAAGGCGGTCAGGCGTGCGGTGGGCGGATACAATCCGGGTCTCATAGGAGATACCCAGTTCGTCCAGCAGCACAGCCGCTTCGCGCATGGTGGGCCAGTCGGATTGCGAGCCCATGATGATGCCAACAGGAGGGGTGGTCATATGAATGCGCCTTTGCTCGAAAATCAGGAACGCGCACTATAGCCAGACTGCGCGGGGGGGCAATGCGGTGAATGGGGCCCTTGGGCGATGCAGGGCAATCAGGCGATGATGTCGGGAGTCAGCCGGTCTTCAATCTGGGCAATCAGGTCTTTCAGGCGCAGTTTGCGTTTCTTCAGCCGCTGGACCGTCAGCTGGTCGGCTGTGCCACGTTCGGTCAGGGCGGCAATCGCCTCGTCCAGATCGCGGTGTTCACGGCGGAATACCTCAAGCTCAACGCGCAAAACATCATCAGTCTTCATCGAAAGATCGTTGGGCGCATTCATAACCGGATGATTCCATTGGTGTCTGTGTCGCCAATATAGTCGTTCACCTTGCTTGCGCATAGCCCTTGCACGAAGGCGGCGCTGCCCCCATATTCATATCAACGGTTGCCATAACGGGGCCGGATATGACTGTCGCTTGAGACTATAAGGACGTGTCGCATGACGAAAATGACGCTAGCCTCTTATCCCCACATGCTGGGATTTGAACAGCTGGAGCGTGTGCTGGAACGCACCGCCAAGACCGGTAACGAAGGTTATCCGCCTTTTAATATCGAACAGACCTCTGATTTCAGCTATCGCATCACGCTGGCCGTGGCCGGTTTTGCCGAAAGCGATCTGGCCATCACCGTAGAAGACCGGCAGTTGGTTATTCGCGGACGGCAGGCCGAAGACAGCGACGGGCGAATCTTCCTGCATCGCGGGATCGCCGCGCGGCAATTCCAACGGTCCTTTGTATTGGCCGATGGTGTGGAAGTTGGCGAGGCACAGATGGAAAACGGGTTGCTGCATGTGGACCTGACCCGCGCCAAGCCAGAGACAGTTGTTCAAACGATCAAGATCAAGAAAGGGTAGGACGATGCAAGACATGAACTCCCAAACCAAAGCTGTGCAGTCGATGGACCGCACCGTTTATGTGAAATCCATTCTGGTAACGGATCTGCCCCGCGAGGTGCGTGATCAGGCCGAGGGGCTGGAACAGCTTTATGCGGTGCATGATGCGCAGGGTCAGCAGCTGGCCCTTGTCGGGGACCGCAAGATGGCCTTTATGCTGGCGCGTGAACATGACTATGCGCCGGTGATGGTGCATTAATCTGGCACCTTGTCAGGAATGAGATAGAGTTTGAGGGGCTGCACATCGGTGCGGCCCTTTTGCATTGGGGGCGATATGGTTTTTGATTTTGATTGGGTGGATGCCTTTGCCGACGCGCCGTTTGGCGGCAATGGGTGTGCGGTGGTGCATGGCGGTGCCGTGTTGTCTGATGCGACCTGCATGGCCTATGTGCGGGAAACATCGCTGGTGGAATGTACCTTTACCGGGCCGTCCGAGGTGGCTGATTTCAAGGTGAAATACTATCTTGCCAGCCGCGAGATTCCTTTCGCGGGCCACCCGACCATTGCCACTGTTGCTGCGTTGCTGCACCGCAAGATCATCGGTGAGGGAGCGCTGACACTGGAAACCGGCGCGGGGATTGTGGCCGTTGAGGTGGCGGGTGGTTTGATCACCATGACGCAGGTGGCACCGGAATTCGGCGCGCGTGTGCCCGCCGACGTGGTGGCGCAGGTGGGGGGCGTTGCTGCTGATGCCATCATTGCACCGCCGCAGGTTGTTTCAACCGGGTTGCCGTTTTGCATTACCGTTCTGCGGAATCGTGCCGCGCTGGAAGCGCTGCGCTTTGACGCTGCGGGTTTCGCGCACTATTGCCGCCACCTGGGTCTGTCGTCCGATGATCTGATGGAGCCTTACTGGATCACCCTTGAGGGGGCGACGGCGGCGGGTGATACTTTCGCGCGGCTGTTGCTGGCCCCGCCCAGCCCGCCGGAAGATCCCTTTACCGGGTCGGCCACAGGGGCGGCGGCGTCTTACCTTTGGGCGAATGGGTTGATCGACGGGCCAAGATACACTGCGGAGCAGGGCCACGGGATGGGCCGCCCCGGTCAGGCGCAGGTCGAGGTTCTGGGACCGCGGGATGCCATCACAGGTGTTAAGGTGGCAGGGCGTGGTGTGGTTGTCATGTCTGGTCAGGCCTATCTGCCAGAATAGAAAAACGCGGCCCGTTGGGGCCGCGCTTTCATCTTGGAAAGAGACCGAACTGGCAGGGTTACCCTGAAATCAACCCCATGCTTTCCAGTTTCAACAGCACCTGATGGGCGCAATTGTCCACATCGACGTTTTCCGTCTCAACCGAAAGCTCAGGGTTCTGGGGAACGTCGTAGGGGTCTGAAATACCTGTGAACTCCTTGATCTTGCCTTCGCGGGCCAGCTTGTACAGGCCCTTGCGGTCGCGGCGTTCGCATTCTTCAATGCTGGTCGCAACATGGACCTCGACAAAGGCACCGAACCCTTCGACGTCTTCCCGCACCGCGCGGCGCGTGGTGGCGTAAGGTGCGATCGGCGCGCAGATGGCGATGCCGCCGTTTTTGGTGATCTCTGACGCGACATAGCCGATGCGGCGGATGTTCAGATCGCGGTGTTCCTTGGAAAAGCCCAGCTCGGAGCTGAGGTTCTTGCGCACAATGTCACCATCCAGCAGTGTCACCGGACGGCCGCCCATTTCCATCAGTTTGACCATCAAGGCATTGGCGATGGTGGATTTTCCTGAACCGGAGAAACCGGTGAAGAACACGGTAAAACCCTGTTTGTTGCGCGGTGGCCGGGTGCGGCGCAGTTCCTGTACCACCTCGGGGAAAGAGAACCATTCAGGGATTTCCAGACCTTCCTGCAAACGGCGGCGTAATTCTGTGCCGGAGATGTTCAGGATGGTGACGTTTTCCTTATCTGCAATCTCGTCTGCGGGTTCGTATTGGGCGCGTTCCTGCACATAGACCATATGTTTGAAATCGACCATTTCGATGCCCATTTCTTCCTGATGCTCGCGGAACAGGTCCTGCGCGTCATAGGGGCCATAGAAATCCTCACCGGCAGAATTTTTGCCGGGGCCAGCATGGTCGCGGCCCACGATGAAATGGGTGCAGCCGTGGTTTTTGCGGATCAGCCCATGCCAGACGGCCTCACGCGGGCCAGCCATGCGCATGGCGAGGTTCAGCAGGGACATGGAGGTGGTGGCCTGCGGATATTGATCCAGCACCGCCTCGTAACAGCGCACGCGGGTAAAGTGATCGACGTCGCCGGGTTTTGTCATGCCAACAACCGGGTGGATCAGCAGGTTGGCCTGCGCCTCGCGGGCGGCCCGGAAGGTCAGTTCCTGATGCGCACGGTGCAGGGGATTGCGTGTCTGGAAGGCGACAACCTTGCGCCAGCCAAGTTTGCGGAAATAGGCGCGCAATTCATTTGGCGTGTCGCGCCGGGCGCGGAAATCATAATGCACCGGCTGTTGGATGCCGGTCACGGGTCCACCCAGATAGATCTTGCCCGCCTGATTGTGCAGATAGTTTACTGCCGGATGGGCGCTGTCGTCGGCGCCAAAGACCTTCTCTGCCTCATGTGCCTTATTCGGGGTCCAGCTGTCGCTGACGGTCATGGTGGCGAGAATCACACCTTCCTGATCGCGCAGGGCGATGTCTTGCCCGATTTCCAGCGAGGCGGCGAAATCTTCGGAGACGTCCAGCGTGATCGGCATCGGCCAAAGCGTGCCATCAGCCAGCCGCATATTGTCGACAACGCTGTTGTAATCCTCTTCGGAGAGGAAGCCCTTAAGCGGGTTGAACCCGCCGTTCATCAGCAATTCCAGATCGCAGATTTGGCGGGGCGTCAGATCGTGGCTGACAAGATCGGCCGCCTCTGTCTTCATTTTCTGTGCGGATTCGTAGGATACATAGAGCTCCGGGATCGGAGCGAGATTTGCCAGCATGCTCATAATTTTCTCGTTTCTTGCCTCAGGCCGGACCGGCCAGTTGTCTGCCCTATGCCGCTTGAATACGGCAAAAGTCTAGCTGTGAGGTGGCAAAATCTACAAAAATAGGAGAAAGTCGTGGGTTTTTCAGGTTTTTGGAACCTCCGTCTCTTCAAACCCGCGAAACCGTGCCAATTGTACGCTGAGGTTACTGGCCTCTGATATGGGCCATGCCAGCAGGGGCCTGCTGAGGCCGCGCAATTCGAGGGCGGTCATCTGTTCACGGGGCACAGGATGTCCGGCGGCATCCAGCAGCGGGGCAGAGATGAAGACCTGAACCTTATATTCCTTGGTTGCCCCTTCGATCCGTGAGGCGGTGTTGACGGTATCGCCGATCAGGGTGCGCGGGGCCTGACCTGCGGCCCCGATTTCGCCCAGGACCACATCCCCCAGATGGGCACCGATGCCAATGGCGACCGGGCTTTGGCCTTCGCTTGCCAGTGTTTCGTTAAAGGCGGCCAATGCCTGCGCGATGCCTTCAATGGCGCGCAAGGCCGCATGGGCAGAGTTGTCGGAGGCGGGCAGTTCAAACACAGCAAGAAAGCCATCCCCGAGGTATTTGTCGACGGTGCCGCCCTGTGCAGTGATCGCCGGGACAATTGCGTCGAAAAACCGGTTCAACAGAAACACCACATCATAAGGCAGCTGTCCGGTGGTACGGGCGGTAAAGCCACGCATGTCCAGAAACAGCAGCGCCAGTTCCCTTTCTTCGCCCTGACTGGCATGGCCGCGATGTTTGCTGCGCCCGTCGGGTTGGAAGACGCGTACAACGGTCATCGGGTCCATTGGTTTGATCTGGCAGGCCAGTCGCGTATTGGGTTCGGCACCAACGGCGGCAAGGCTGCGTGCCTCTGCTTCACTGGGGGGGTGAAGCAGGTCCAGCCCTTCTTCGATCACGACGCGGCAAGTGGTGCAGCGCCCGCGTCCGCCACAAAGCGAGGCATGCGGGACGCCGCGCAGGCGGGACATTTCCAGCAGGGTCAGCCCGCGCGGCGCGTTTATCTGCGGCCCGTTGCCATAGTGGATGGTGACGGATTGCCGACGGGCGCGGATGTATTTCACCAGATAAGCCAGCGCCACCACCGCCATGATGACCCCAAACAACCAGCGCAGGTTCTCGGTCAGGGTCAACATTTCTGCAAATGCTTCGCGGTCGGGAAAATTGAACCGCTCGATCATCACATCGCGTTCAGTTGGATCCGTAAACTGCGCCCTGACACGCCGCCCTTCGACCAGAAAACCGGCCAGTGCAAAGGCGGGAACAAGGGCGGCCAGCCCTGCAAGCAGAGGCAGGTTGCGCCGCCACCATGCTTTGCCACGCAGCCAGAAATGCAGCCCGGTGCAGCCATGTGTCCAGACCAGCAGCAGCAGCAGGGATTGTTTCCAGCCGTCAGCGGTATTGTAGAGCAGCAGCATGATATAGCCCATTTCGTCATTGACGTTATGGATTTCATGGGCCCCACGGGTGTGGACCAGATGGGTGACCAGCAGAACCGGAATGAAAATGCCCAGCCCGATTTGCACCGCTTCCCAAACCGGCATGCGCAATGTGCCGCGTTGGGCCAGTTTGATGAGGGCAAAGGTGATGTGGACGGCGAATGCGCCGTAAAGCAGCAATGCGCCAAGGAAGCTGCGGGTGACGATCTGGCGGGCGTCCTGCATCGCGTCCATCCAGACCGGAGACAGCATGCCAAGACCGATGTTCAGGAAATGCAGCAGCGCATAGGTGAACAGGACCAGCCCGCTTGCAATGCGCAGACGCGTGGCCAGAGTGCCGCGCCAAAGATCGTTCATAGAATGCCCCCCGCTACCGCCCGACTGTGGGCGGCGACGGGGGAGGCGTCAAGCCGCGGCTATTGCGCGACTTCTGCGCCGTGGCCCAAAGGCAGTGAGGTGTCTTTGTCGGTGGCACTGTCGGCATCATCGCCAACTTCGGCCAGGAAACGTTCGGCCTCCAGCGCGGCCATACAGCCCATACCGGCGGATGTGACCGCCTGACGGTATTTATGATCGGTCAGATCGCCAGCGGCGAACACACCGGGAATTGAGGTTTCGGTGCTGTCCGGTTTGGTCACCACATAGCCGCCCATATGGGTTTCCAGCGTATCCTTGACCAATTCGTTTGCAGGCGCATGACCGATGGCAACAAAGACACCCTTGCAGGGGATGTCGGTGATTTCGCCGGTTTTGGTGTGCTTGACTTTGACCCCTTCGACGCCCAGCGGGTTCTCACTGCCGTAGACTTCGGCCAATTCGTGGAACCACAGGGGTTCGATCTTGGGGTTCTTTTCCAGACGGTCGATCAGGATCTTTTCGGCCCGCAATTCGTCGCGGCGGTGGATCAGCGTGACCTTGGAGGCGAAGTTGGTCAGGAACAGCGCCTCTTCAACGGCAGTGTTGCCACCGCCAATTACAACAATCTCCTGACCACGATAGAAGAAACCGTCGCAGGTGGCACAGGCGGAAACACCGAAGCCCTTGAACTTTTCTTCGCTCTCAAGGCCAAGCCATTTGGCCCGCGCGCCGGTGGCAAGGATCACAGAATCGGCCACATAGGTTGTGCCACTGTCGCCCTTGGCGTGGAACGGCCGGCTGGACAGATCCAGATCAGTGATGATGTCGCCGATGATCTCTGTGCCCATCGCCTTGGCGTGGGCCTCCATACGGACCATCAGGTCGGGGCCTTGCACTTCGCTGTCGCCGGGCCAGTTCTCGACCTCTGTTGTGGTGGTCAACTGGCCACCCGGTTCCATGCCCTGAACCAGAATAGGTTCCACCATGGCGCGGCTGGCGTAGACGCCAGCAGTGTATCCCGCAGGGCCGGAGCCGATGATCAGAACCTTGGTTTTGCGTGTCTCGGCCATCTGGCACCCCCGACAAATATGTTTGCAGCCCGCTTGATATAGACGTGCGGGGCGGCATCTTAAACCCCCCAGAATGCGTGCTGCACAGTCGGGAGTGTTTGCGCCAACACTGTTACAGAACAGGGAAAGTGGATAGATTATTGCGTATGAACGTAATAATATTGCGGCTGCCCGCACCGCTGTTATAAGAATCGCAAATTCATAAAGGGAAATCCCATGGCAGGTTTACGGCTTGATCCGATTGACCGGAAAATTCTGGCCGAGTTGCAGGCAGACGGTCGCATGACCAATGTGGAGTTGGCCAAACGGGTCGGCATTTCTGCGCCACCTTGCTTGCGCCGTGTGCGCACGTTGGAAGAGCAGGGATATATCCGCGGCTATCATGCGGATGTGGATGCGCGCGAACTGGGCTTTGAGGTGCAGGTTTTTGCCATGGTCGGGTTGCACTCGCAAGCTGAGGCGGATCTGAGCGCCTTTGAAGAAAAATGCCGGGACTGGCCGCTGGTGCGCGAGTGTCACATGTTAAACGGCGAGGTGGATTTTGTGCTGAAATGCGTGGCACCGGACCTGTCGTCATTCCAGAGCTTTCTGACCGGTGATCTATTGACCACGCCGAATGTTGAAAGCGTCAAGACGTCATTGGTGATCCGCTGCGCGAAAGACGATCCGGGCGTGCCTTTTGACGTTTTGGAAAAACGGTTGGAAGTGGCCCCCTGAACGAGGGGCCCAGCGGACCCAAATCAGCCAGGGCGCTTAAAGTGAGTCGATGTCTCCCTCAGGGGCGCGAGGATGGGCCAGTGGGCCAAAGTCGGTGATGTGGCTAATCTGCGGGAACATGCCCAGAAACCTGTCTCGCAAAGACTGTGAAACACTCTGGGTTGCTTTGGCACCGGGGTGAAACGTCTCCATCTCGATGCCGCCAACACGGATCGCGGCATGGCGTTCGAGGCAGATGTGGAACAGGCGCACAGGGGTTGGCGGGACCACCTCGATCACGTTCACACCGTCGAGAAATTCGCGTACCGGCGTCAGCAGCCGCTTTTCGCCCGCTTCGGCGCGCAGGCGATGCGGGGTATGCAGGATGCGCGCACCCGGACCAACGGTCAGGAATGAATTGGGCCGGCCCTGTCCAAAGGTATCGGCCATGATGCGCAGCAGGGGCATCCGGCGGCCCGCATCCGCAGGGACAAAGCTGCTGGAGCCGATCCAGATCAATTTGGCGGCTTCACCAGTTGACGTATTGATCATATCGCCCGGCTGCAGATCCTCCACGGCGACATCACCCTGTGGGGTGGCGATCAGCGTGCCCCGTGCAAAGGCGGAAAATGCATTTTCGAACAATGGGATGGCGGGTGCCTTGTCCTGTCCGATGTAAAGGGAACCGTCGCCGCGCAGGGCTGCGACCTCAAAACTGCGTGTCGGCATTTTGGTTGCGGGCAGCATTCCCCGCGCAGAAGATGCGGCGGGCGCAAAGCCTCGTGGAGCGGCAGCAGTCGAGGTCGGGCGCGTACCCAGAGCAGCATTCAGTGTCATGCGATCACCTTTTATCAGGTTGTCACATCCGTGTTGGCCCCCACCAACATGCACGGAAATAACCAATGTCATTTCGTTCTTTGATGAGACCTAAAACACCTGATCGGCGTGTCTTTGTCAAAGTCTGGACAACATTAAAGCCGCTTTTCGCTCCAATTTGGGAGTATTCTGCCTTTCTGTTTCCTTAATTCGGCATGCGGCCGCCACATTCCACGGACAACAAAGCCCCGCCAACGAATCAACGTGGGCGGGGCTGTATCTGTAGGTTTCGAAAGTAACCCAAGTCACTGATTAACCCGATTGCACCTTGGAGGAGGCTGTTTGGGAAAGCGTGGTATTGGAAAACCCGTAGTAAAAGGGGACGTCTGCCTCAGGCGCTGCGGCGCTCTTGTTTGGCTTCGTTGCGCTTGGCGATAAAGGCGGCGCGTCTTTTGCCACGGGCCCATGGCATAACTGTGTCTTCTTTGGCTGCTGCTGCGACGATGCCTTTGATGAAGCGTGTGTTGGTTTTCATGGGCTCATTCCTCGGTTTTCAGTGTGCGGGCTTGTTTGCCCTTTGCTTGAGGATGAATATGACGGGGCAATCGGGCCGGTTTTTGGCGATGGCGCAGTTTTTCAAAAAAACATTGCCAGAGATTGTGGCGATTTGTGACGAAGCTGCCTCAATTCGTCAAAGTCCTTGTTTTTATGAAGTTGTCGGCGGGCGAAATGGCCAATCACGCCGCAAATCCGTGATTGTTTCCAAATTCGACGTATTCAATCGGGCGGCAGCGGGGCAGAATTTGCCCCATTTGCGCCCTGATCTAAAGGGAAATGGCCGCGATCAACCGCCCATAGTCGGCTTCCTTGGCATGGGTGGTGCGGCGATAGGAATAGAATCGCTGCGCATCCGCATAGGTGCAATGGCGGGTCCATTCGGCCACGCCCACACCAGCAGCACGCAGACGGCTTAAGCCAAAGCCGGGCAGGTCGAATAACATTCTGTCGCCCACGCCTTGGGCAAAAAACCGGTCAAAGCTTCTGTCCTGTGCCAGAAAATCCTCAAAAAACTCAGGACCAACCTCATAGGCGCTTTGGCTGATGCAGGGGCCGATGACAGCGGCGATGTTTTTGCGGTCTGCTCCCAGCCGCTCCATGGCATCGACGGTGGCATCCAGCACCCCATCCAGCGCGCCGCGCCACCCGGCATGGGCAGCACCGATGACACCGGCCTTTGTGTCCGCAAACAGCACCGGTTGACAATCTGCGGAGAGGACAGAGAGGGCAACACCCGGCGTCTTGCTCACCATCGCATCGGCTTTGGGTTTGTCGGGCAGGGGGCCGCTCGCCTCGACCACATTGGCGGAATGGATTTGATGCACCCCGACCAGATGGTCGACCGGCACGCCCATGGCGTCGGCAACGCGGGCACGGTTGATATGGACAATGTCGGTCTGGTCGCTGCTGCCATAGCCGCAGTTCAGCCCCTCGAAGACGCCGGAGGAGGCCCCGCCGCGTCGCGTGAAAAAGCCGTGGCGGATGCTGCCAAGGTGATCGGAGGTCAGAATTTCGAGTGTCATGGGTCCACTCCCGGCGGGGGGGCACCTCCTTGCGGGTAGAGTGCCATTACCTTGAACAGATTTCCCATTTCTGTGGGGTGCGTCAACCGGTGATGCGCGGCGATATGGGTTTCCAGCGCTTTGCCGGTCAATTTGGTGGCAAGCTTCTGCGCACGCTGGGTGATGCCAAGGCGTTCCAGAAACACGCCTTGCGGGGTGAGGGTGCTATGGGCGCAGGCGGCACCGGCCTGTGCTAGGGTGGCAAAATCCACATGGGCGGTCAGATCCGCATCCCCCGGTGTGTCCAGCGGGGAGGTTTTTTGATGTTTGCGCAGGGCTTGCAGGGTATCGCCGGTCTGCTGCCAATCGCCATAGTCGATGATCAGCGCGGCACCGCCATGAACCGCGATCCGGGCGGCGATGTCATCTATCACCGTCGCGCTGGCGGCGCAGCTTTCCACCATGTCGCCGTCTTTGGTATTGGCCAAACGTGCGGTAAGGGCAGGTTGAGGCTGGGCAGGAGAAAGTCCGAAGGTCAGCACCTTATCTTCCAGACCCACTTGCCGCTCGCGCCAGCCCGTGCCGTCGCGCAGAAACTGGCGGATGGGCAGCGCGTCAAAGAACTCATTTGCAATCAGGTAGAGCGGTTGTTCGGGCAAGGCTTCCGGCGTATCCGCAAAACTTAGCCTGTATCCGCTGAGGGTTTCGGCTTGTATCTGGCGCAGGGTTGGCGAGGCCTCGACCAGCGTGATCTGCGCCGCCTCGATAAACCCCGGCACAGAGCGACAGGCACGCAAGGCATCCGCCATCAAGGTGCCGCGCCCCGGTCCCAGCTCGGCCAGGGTAAAGGGGGCGGGGGCACCCTGACTGAGCCAAGTTTGTGCGATGCACAGGCCGATCAGTTCGCCAAACATCTGGCTGATCTCTGGGGCGGTGGTGAAATCGCCATCTGTCCCAAAAGGATCACGGGTTGTGTAATAGCCCAGCGTCGGATGCAGCAGGCAGGTGGTCATAAATTCGTCGATGCGCATCGGGCCCTGCGCCGCGATCCGTGCCACGATATGGTTGTGCAGGCTCATGCCGCGCGGCGGGCCCGCAGGATGAAGAAAAGGCCGACCAGCACCATCGGAATGCACAGGAGCTGTCCCATGGTCAGACCATAGCCACCGAATTGCAGGGCCAGCCCCAGCGGGTTGCCCTCCGAAACAAACTGCGCATCAGGCTGGCGGACAAATTCAACAGCGAAACGGGCGGTGCCATAACCAGCAAGGAAGACACCCATCACCAGACCGGGGCGTTTGAAGGCACCCCGCCGCCAGACCAGCCAGATCAGGAGCAGCCCGAGAACCAACCCTTCAAGCAATGCCTCATAAAGCTGTGAGGGGTGGCGGGCACAGATGCCGATGACATCGGGGCAATATTGCGCGGCTTGCGTGGGAAAAGCGACGCCCCAGGGCAGATCCGTCGGGCGGCCCCAGAGTTCGGCGTTGATGAAATTCGCCACACGCCCAAGAAACAGGCCGGGGGCAAGGCCAAGTGCCACCAGATCCCCCACTGACAGGGTGTTCAGTTGATAGCGTTTGGTAAAGAAGAAGGCCGCAAGGATAACGCCAATGGCCCCGCCGTGAAACGACATTCCCCCTTCCCAAAGTTGCAGCACCCGCAGCGGATGGGCGAGATAATAGTTGAATTGGTAGAACAGCACGTAACCCAGCCGCCCGCCAAGGATCACCCCGAGGATGACCCAGAACAGCAGATCCTCGATTTTGCCGGGAGTCATGACCGGCTGTTCGTTTTGCCAGAGGCGCGGGGTGCGCGCGGCGGCGACAACCAGCCGCCAGCCCAGCAAGATGCCGACAATATAGGCCAATGCGTACCAGCGCAGAGCGAACTCCATGCCGAACAGGGTGATTGAAAAAATCTCGGGAGAGATATTGGGGAAAGGGAGTATTGCGTTCATGGCGGTGATTGAGACCGTCTGTCACGGGATGTCAACCTTGCCTGAGCGGCCCTGAGACCCCATATAGGGGCCAAGCAACGCCTGGAGGCAAAAATGCAGACCCGTAACAAGTTTTTCGACGACATGTCCCAGATGATGACAAACGCAATGGGCGTGGCACAAGGGGCCAAGGATGAGGCCGAAAATGCCCTGAAGGGAATGATGGACCGCTGGCTGGCAGATCGCGACTTTGTGACCCGCGAGGAGTTCGACGCGGTGCGCGCCATGGCGCAGAAGGCCCGCGAAGAAAATGAAGCGCTGAAGGCGCGGCTGGATGCGCTGGACGCCTCCAAGGGTTAAATTCCGGGGCGCGGCAGCATCAAGTCCGCTGGTGCCGTGCCTGTGCGATCCCTTGCTTTTGAGTTTAAGAGCAAGATGAAGACGGCCACCTGCTCCCCGCATTTGGGGTAGTTCTGGGGTGTGCTGGTCCTTTCTCCACAAGATATTGCAGTTATCCCCAGAAAAAGGGGTTGCCAGATCTTTCTGTGGCAAGCACCATATCTTGTATGGGCGGTTGGTTTGCCAACGGCTTGTTGTGGAGGCATCCAAGTCTGGTGTGACGAAGCGCTTTTGGGCTTGGACATAAAACAGAGGTGTCAAAAATGGCCCTAACCGAGCAGTACCTTGAAGAAGACATCCATCCGATTGATATCGTCGAGAATCTGGCGGCCTATCATGATTGGGATTTCGACCGGATTTCCGATGAGCAGATCGCCATGTCCGTTGAAGGGCAGTGGCGCACCTATGCGATTACGCTGGCCTGGTCGGCGTTTGATGAGACCCTGCGCCTGATCTGTACCTTCGAGATGGATCCGCCGGAAGAAAAGATGGCGGGCCTGTTTGAACTGTTGAACCTCGTGAACGACGAATGCTGGGCGGGTGCGTTCACCTATTGGGCGGAGCAAAAGCTGATGGTCTATCGCTATGGTCTGGTGTGCAGCGGCGGTGTTGATGCCAGTGCAGAGCAGATTGATACCATGATCGGTGCGGCCGTGATGTCGGCAGAACGCTATTACCCGGCGTTGCAATTGCAGGTCTGGGGCGACAAGACCCCGCAAGAGGCGCTTCAGGTCGCCATTGCAGAGGCCTACGGGCGGGCGTAACAGTTTCCCTGGAATAATTCGGGGGAAATGACATGAAAGACAGCCGTATCGCCAAACAGGGCCTTGTGCTTTTGGGCTGTGGCAAGATGGGATCTGCGATGTTGGCCGGATGGCTGGCACGGGGGTTGCCGGCGGCATCGGTCTGGGTGGTGGACCCGTTCCCCTCTGACTGGTTGCGCGGGACCGGCGTGCATGTGAACGCGGCCCTGCCTGAAACCCCTGCGATAGTTCTGGTGGCGGTCAAGCCGCAGATGATGGCGGATGCCTTGCCCACATTGCAGGCAATGGGGGAAAGCGAGACTGTGTTTGTCAGCGTCGCAGCGGGCACAACAATCCGGTATTTCGAGGAAACTCTGGGCGCGGGCACCCCTGTGGTGCGGGCCATGCCGAACACGCCTGCGGCGATTTCCCAAGGGATCACAGCGATTGTTGCAAATGATGTGGCGGGGGCTGCTGCGCTGGACGAGGCGGAATCCTTGTTAAGTGCAGTGGGGCAGGTGGTGCGTTTGAGCGCGGAGGCGCAGATTGATGCGGTGACCGGGGTCAGCGGATCGGGGCCCGCCTATGTGTTTCATATGATCGAGACCATGGCAGCGGCGGGCGAGGCAGAGGGGTTGCCTGCGGGGCTGGCCATGCAGCTGGCCAAGGCCACGGTGGCCGGGGCCGGGGCGCTGGCCCTGCACTCTGACGAAACCCCGTCGCAATTGCGCGTTAATGTGACCTCGCCCAATGGAACAACCCAGGCAGCGCTGGAGGTCTTGATGGATGAGGCGGAAGGGTTCCCCGCCTTGCTGCGCCGCGCGGTCAAGGCCGCAGCGGACCGTTCACGGGAGCTGGCCAATGGCTGAGATTACGTTTGATGATTTTATGAAGGTGGATATCCGTGTGGGCACGGTGACACGCGCGGAGCCTTTTCCCGAGGCCCGCAAACCGGCGATCAAACTTTGGGTGGATTTTGGCGCGGAGATTGGCGAGCGCAAAACCTCTGCGCAGATCACTGTGCACTATGACCCCGAGGCGCTGGTTGGCAGGCAGGTTATGGCGGTGGTGAATTTCCCGCCGCGCCAGATCGGACCGTTTATGTCGGAGGTGCTGGTGCTGGGCGTGCCGGATGAGAACGGCGCGATTGTCCTACTGTCGCCGGATCAGGATGTCCCGGATGGCGGGCGGATGCATTAACCGTCTATGCTATTTACCTTTGTCGGTATGTTTGGCCGCCAGGTCAAGGAAACGCGCTACCCGTTGCCCCTCCAGCTTTACATCCATTGAGCAGGAGGTCCATTGCGCCTTGCCTGTGGCCTTGGCGCTGATCAGACCTTTGAGGGTTGCCGCCTCGGCTCCCTTGGAGGATTTGGCGGCGGGTTTCAGAACCTTGATCTGTTTGTCGATCACTTTGACCAGATTTTTCTGGGCTTTTTCCTGCCGCTTCAGGGCACCGGCAATGACTTTCGAGCCGCCCTTTATCTCTTTCTCGACCTTGCCGAAATTGGGGTAGGGGATTGGCACAGGACCGGCCGGAGATGGCGTTTTGGTGACATCGGGAAAGCTCTTATGGGCTTTTTCGAAAACCTTGTGCTGTTTGTCCAGCGCCTTGGCCAAAGCCGCCGTTGCGGCGTCGACCTCTTTGCTTGCCGCTTCCAGTGCTTTGGTATCTGCGGGCGTGTCTTTGGAGGTGTTGACCACAGCATCGAGGTCTTTCAGCTTTGCGAAGTGCTTTTTGTCCAGTTTGTTCGGTTTCACGTCCATGATCGCGCGCCCCGTGCAGAATGCAATTATTGATCGATACCGGCCACGGTACCGGCAGATCAGCTTTTCTCAAAGCGGAACTTGGATTGGCTGCGAAAACCCCGCTGGGCGGTCAGGACGGATCTTCGACCGCTTCACGCCAATGACGACGGCACAGGGAAACATAGGTTTCATTGCCACCGATTTGCACCTGTGCGCCGTCTTTCAGCACCGCGCCATTGGCGTCCATGCGCACAACCATCGTGGCCTTCTTACCGCAATGACAGATGGTGCGGACTTCGCGCATCTCATCGGCAAGGGCAAGCAGGGTGGCCGAGCCGGGAAAAAGTTGCCCACGGAAATCGACCCGCAGGCCGAAACACATGACCGGCACACGCAGGTCATCCACCGCGCGGGCCAGTTGCCAGACCTGATCGGCTTCCAGAAACTGCGCCTCGTCCACGAAGACACAGGCACAGGGGCCTTCGGTCAGGCGGTGCTGCAGCTTGGCAAACAGGTCTTCACCCGGACCGTAGGTATCGGCCTTTTCGCCAATGCCGATCCGCGACGCGATGCGCCCCTCTCCGGCCCGCCCGTCAAATTGCGCGGTGAGCAGATAGGGCACCATGCCGCGTTCCACATAGTTATGTGCGGCTTGCAAGAGCACCGTCGATTTGCCGGCGTTCATTGTGGAATAGTGAAAATAGAGTTTTGCCATGGCGGCCTGTTACGACAAAAGCCGCGCGCTGATCAAGACGACAACAGGTGGTTGTGAAGGACGGGAGCCCGTACGCCCTACAGTGCCTTTTCTGCCGTGCGGAGCAGATCAGGTAAGAGGACGTACGAACCCGTAAACACCTCGGCCAGATGGCCAAGGTACTCTTGAAGTCCCGCCACTGTGACGGGATGATCTGTAAATGCCATTTACGCCCCGCTGAATTAATGGGAAAAGCCAAAGAGCTTTCCCCCGTAGTGCGGTCCGGGGGAAAAACAAGGGTGTTTTGGGGAACGTGACATATGGCCAATATTGGCAGCTATCTGAAAAAACATACTGAGGCGCTGGTGAAAGATGTCGGCATCGAACCAGCATGTGAAGTGACCGGCAAATCAAAGGCGACGTTGGGGCGGTATTATTCCGACAATGACGAACATTCGGATCGCTTTATGCCGATTGATGCGGTTGCCCAGCTGGAACAGGTTTCGAGCTATCCGCATGTCACCGCTGCCTTGGCTGAATTGAAAGGCATTGGTCTGAACTTTGAGGACCGCCGCGACAATGCCGCCCGCAAGGGAGGGGTGAATTCCGATGTGATTGCACTGTCCCAGCGTTTTGCGATGCTGATGGCGGAATACCAGCAGTCGATGGAAGACGGTAAGATCAGCGTCAACGAGGCCAAGCGCCTGTTGAAAGAAACCACCATGCTGCAACAGGTTCTGGTGGATATGAAGCTGAACCTTGAAGATGAAAGTGACTGAGGCGTTACCCGCTTTGCAGGCGGATCAATTGCCGCTGATTGATGTTGAGGCGCTGAAGGCACCGGATGATCCGGGGCATAAGCCGCGCATTCTGCTGCTCTATGGATCACTGCGCGAGGCCAGTTATTCACGCAAGGCGGCCGTAGAGGCAGCACAGATACTCGAGTATCTCGGCTGTGAAACCCGGATGTTTGACCCAAAGGGCCTGCCGCTGCCGGATGCTGAAGATCCAGACCACCCAAAGGTAGCGGAGCTGCGTGAGCTGGCGATGTGGTCGGAAGGCATGGTCTGGTCCAGCCCCGAACGGCACGGCGCGATGACGGGGGTCATGAAGTGCCAGATTGACTGGCTTCCCCTGTCGTTGCAGGGCGGTATCCGACCGACGCAGGGGAAAACGCTGGCGGTGATGCAGGTGTCGGGCGGCTCGCAATCGTTTAACGCGGTTAACCAGATGCGCATTCTGGGGCGCTGGATGCGGATGGTCACGATCCCAAATCAATCCAGTATTCCCAAGGCTTGGCTGGAGTTTAAGGGGGATGGACGCTTGCCCGAGGGGCCATTCTATGCGCGGATTGTCGATGTGATGGAAGAGCTGGTAAAGTTTACCTGGATGGTGCGCGGGCGCGCCAACTATCTGGTCGACCGCTATTCAGAGCGGGTCGAGAGCGCGGCCGAGGTGCATAAACGCGTGTCGAAAAAGGGCGGCTAAGGCAGGCTTAGCCGTGTTTCTCTACGATGACTGATCCGACCGAATAGCCCGCACCAAATGAACAAATCAGCCCGGTGTCGCCATCTTTCATGTCATTGGAATATTTGGAAAAGGCGATGATCGACCCCGCCGAAGACGTATTGGCATAGTCTTGCAGGATATTGGGCTGCTCGCCATCTTCCGGCGGACGGCCCAGCACCTTTCTGCCAATAAAGTCATTCATCGACTTATTGGCCTGATGCAGCCACAGCCGTTTCAGATCATCGGCTTGTACGCCGTTATCCGCCATATGCCCGGCGATATGCTCAGCGACCAGAGGCAGCACTTCCTTAAACACCTTACGCCCGTTTTGCATAAACTGCATGTCGCGTCTGTCGGCCACGCCGTCAGGACGTGAGCGGCGCAGAAAACCGTTGTTGTTGCGAATGTTGTTGGAAAAGTCCGTGGCGCAACGGGTTGATTTAATTTCGAAATATGCCCCGGTGGCATCTTCCGCACGTTCGATCAGCGTGGCCGTTGCCACATCACCAAAGATGAAATGACAATCGCGGTCCCGCCACTCAAGATGGGCTGAACAAATCTCGGGGTTCACCACGAGGGCACTGCGGATCGAGCCGCTGCGGATCATGTCGGCAGCGGCCTGTATGCCAAATGTCGCGGAAGAACAGGCGACATTCATGTCAAAGGCGAAGCCGTTGATTTGCAACAGATCCTGAATTTCGATGGCAACCGCAGGATAGGCGCGTTCCAGATTGGAGGCGGCACAGATGACGGCATCTACATCCGCGGCGGTTTTCCCGGCCTGTGCAAGCGCCTTTTGCGCAGCATCCAGTGCCATTTCCGCCATCAGGCTGGGTTCGTCATCACTGCGTTGGCGCAACAGGGGGTGCATGACCTTCGGGTTAAGGATACCTGTTTTATCAATGACATAGCGTTGCTCAATGCCGCTTGCCTTGAAAATAAACTCTTCGGATGAATGCGCCTTGGCGGGCAGATCCCCGGCGTCGATCGCAGCTGCGTTTTCAGCATTGTAGAGATCGACATAGGCGTTGAACGCAACGACCAGTTCGGCATTTGTGATGATTTCGGATGGCGTAAAAACACCGGTGCCGGTGATGGCTGGTTTATGCATGCGGACCTCTTGAACTTGGGTGAGGATAGACTTGGTCGCTTGGGCTTCGCAAGAGCGGACTGCGGGGCAGAAGCGCGGTCAGAAAGATTTAAGATATCCATGACATCGTGCCGCATCACTTTGATTTGGGTTTGGTGCATGCTGCGGATAAGTTTGGCGATCCTGTTGCTGTTGGGCAGCTTTGAAACGGGCTTGGCACAGGATCCATCCGCGATTCGCCAGACCTTGCTGTTCGAACAGTTGCACCGCAACCAGCGGATTGGCAAATCTGCATGTATGGTCATGTCGGGGGCGGATTCGCAGCTTCATTCGGATGCGACAGTTGATAATGCGGTGGCGTTTTCTGCGGTTATGGGCGTGATCATTGATGGCGATCCAGCCACGGGACTGGCTCCGATGCCGCCCGGCCCAGAGCGGTCCGCGCTGGTAGAGGCTGCTGGGTTCGCGCGAGGCTTGACCCTGTCTGCACAGCAGGTGGCGGCGGGGGATCTTCACGCGGTTCCTGTCGGGCTGATCCTGTCGCGCCCGGCCCCGGTTGCCCGCAGGTTGCACATCGCCCTTGAAGAGATTGATCCCCCGGAGGCGGGGCCGCCTGCCGCGGTGCAAAACGCGGTTCGCTTGCTGCATCAGCAGAACGCGCTGCTTGAAGAAATTCTGAAGGATTTCTGCCACTTGCGCCTGTCGATTGGGGCGAGTGATACGGCAGCACAGATCACACAGAATATGGCGGTGTTTATGGCCCGCAATGCGGCGCTGATCAGCGGCGACACGACCTTGGGATTGGATAAGGCACCAAATATCAAGATCAAGATCACGCTGGGGCAGATCAACAGCAAATGGGTTTCTTTCGAATCGCTGTTGAACCCGGCGCTGGCCGGTGAGGAGATGGAGCTGCGCGATGCGCAGCTTGCCTCGGTGATTGGTGGGACCTTGTCCCAGCGCCTGACCAAGCTGATTGGGATGTATCAGGCGCTGTAGGATGCCCCTGAATGATCCGGGGGCATCGGGGCAGGTGTTAGCCCTGCAATGCTTTCACACCAATTTCATCTTCCGCCTGCGCTTTGATGGCCAATGCGGCGGCATAGGCCCCTGCGGCAGTGGTGAAATACGGGATTTTGTCGAACAGGGCGATGGAGCGGATGGACTTGCTGTCCTCAACCGCCTGTGCGCCTTCGGTGGTGTTCAACACCAGATGAATGGCTTCGTCTTTCATCATGTCGGTGATGTCGGGACGTCCTTCATAGACCTTGTTCACGGTCTGGCAGGGGATGTCCTGTGAGGCCAGCCAAGTTGCCGTGCCACGGGTTGCCACAATGCTGAACCCCTGTTCGATCAGGATTTGCGCGGCTGACAGCATCTCGGGCGTCTTGTCCATCTCCTTGATCGACAGGAAGGCGCAGCCGCCGCGGGGCAACAGGGTGCCGGCACCCATCTGCGCTTTGAGGAAGGCACGGGGGAAATCGCGGTCCCAGCCCATGACTTCACCGGTAGAGCGCATTTCGGGTCCAAGCAACGTGTCGACGCCGGGGAAGCGGGCGAAAGGCAGCACGGCTTCCTTGACTGAGAACCACGGCATGTTCGGGTCGGCCAGTGTCATTGGATCGCCCAAAGGCAGGGTATCGGAATAGGCGGATTGTTCCGGGTAGGGCGCGCGCAGCGGGAAGTTGCTGAGCGGTTCACCGGCCATGATGCGGGCCGCGATGCTGGCAATGGCGCTGTCGGTGGCCTTGGCCACAAAAGGCACGGTGCGCGAGGCGCGGGGGTTCACCTCGATCAGGTAGACCGCACCATCTTTGACCGCGAACTGGATGTTCATCAGGCCAACCACATTCAGCGCCAGTGCCAGGGCTTTGGTCTGTTTGGTGACCTCATCGATGATGGATTGATCAAGCGAGTAGGGCGGCAGGGAACAGGCGGAGTCACCCGAGTGCACGCCAGCCTCTTCAATGTGTTGCATGATGCCTGCGACATGCACGTCTTTGCCGTCACACAGGGCATCCACGTCAAGTTCAACAGCACCGGACAGGTAGCTGTCGAGCAAGACGGGGCTGTCACCTGACACAACCACGGCCTCGCGGATGTAGCGTTCAAGCTGGGCCATGTCGCGCACGATTTCCATGGCGCGCCCACCCAGAACATAAGAGGGGCGGATCACCAGCGGGAAGCCGATTTCTTCGGCGATTTTCAAGGCTTCTTCATCGGTGGAGGCAATGCCGTTATGGGGCTGTTTCAGGCCAAGTTTTTGGACAAGTTGTTGAAAACGTTCGCGGTCTTCGGCCAAATCAATCGCATCCGGTGTGGTGCCAAGGATCGGGATGCCAGCCTCTTGCAGGGCATTGGCAAGTTTCAGCGGCGTCTGGCCACCGAACTGGACAATCACCCCGTGCAGGGTGCCGTTTTCCTGTTCGACCCGCATGATTTCCATCACATGTTCGAAGGTCAGCGGCTCAAAATATAAGCGATCCGAAGTGTCGTAATCGGTCGAAACCGTTTCCGGGTTGCAGTTGACCATGATGGTTTCATAGCCCGCGTCGGTCAGCGCGTAGCAGGCGTGACAGCAGCAATAGTCAAATTCGATCCCCTGACCAATCCGGTTGGGGCCACCGCCAAGGATAACCACTTTCTTGCGGTCAGAGGGGCGGGCTTCGCATTCGACCTCGCCCATCATTGGGGCCTCATAGGTGGAATACATATAAGGGGTCTGCGCCTCGAATTCGGCGGCACAGGTGTCGATGCGTTTGAAGACGGCGGTCACACCCGCATTGATGCGCTGATTGCGGACAGCGGTTTCGGACTGACCTGTCAGTTTCGCAAGCCGAGCGTCGGTGAAACCCATCATTTTAAGTTGGCGCAGGCCGGCCTCATCAGTTGGCAGACCGTTGGTCCGCACGCCCTCTTCGGCGTCGATGATCTCGCGGATACGATCCAGGAACCATGGATCAAACATGGTGGTGCCATGGATGTCGTCGTTGGACATGCCGTGCCGCATGGCCTGTGCAATGGTGCGCAACCGGTCCGGGGTTTGTTTGCTGATCGCGGAAACAATCGCAGCCTTGTCAGGCGCACCGGGAATGTCGATTTCGTCAAATCCGGTCAGGCCAGATTCCATGCTTGCCAGCGCCTTTTGCATGGATTCATGGATGGTGCGGCCAATCGACATGGCTTCGCCGACGGATTTCATGGCAGTGGTCAGGTAGGGCTCGGAGCCGGGGAATTTCTCAAAAGCGAATTTCGGGATTTTGGTGACGACATAATCGATGGTCGGCTCGAAGGAGGCAGGGGTGACACCGGTGATGTCATTGTCCAGCTCGTCCAGCGTGAAGCCCACCGCGAGTTTTGCCGCGATCTTGGCAATTGGAAAACCGGTGGCTTTCGAGGCGAGGGCGGAAGAGCGCGACACCCGCGGGTTCATTTCGATTACAACCATACGGCCATCCGCGGGGTTCACGGCCCATTGCACGTTGGAACCGCCGGTTTCCACGCCGATTTCACGCAGCACGGCGATCGAGTGGTTGCGCATGATCTGGTATTCTTTGTCGGTCAGGGTCAGCGCCGGTGCCACGGTGATCGAATCACCGGTATGCACGCCCATGGGATCGACGTTTTCGATGGCGCAGACGATGATGGCGTTATCGGCGGTGTCGCGCACCACCTCCATCTCGAATTCTTTCCAACCCAGAAGCGATTCGTCGATCAGGATCTGGCCCACTGGAGAGGCATCCATGCCCGAGCGGCAGAAAAATTCGTAATCTTCGCGGTTATAGGCCACACCACCGCCGGTGCCCCCCATGGTGAAAGCCGGGCGGATGATGGCCGGAAGGCCGATTTCCTCAAGTGATTCCAGTGCGATGGCCACACCTGCGGCAAGATCCTTCTTGCCATCGGCGTCTTTTGGGGCGGTGCAAATAGTTGCGCGCGGGTTTTCGATGCCAAGCCGGTCCATGGCATCACGGAACAATTTGCGGTCTTCGGCCATTTCGATGGCTTCACGTTTCGCACCAATCATTTCGACGTTGAATTTCGCCAATACGCCGTTTTCCTCAAGCGCCAGCGAGGTGTTGAGGCCAGTTTGACCACCCATGGTGGGCAAAAGCGCGTCGGGGCGTTCTTTCTCGATGATTTTGGCGACGATTTCAGGGGTGATCGGTTCGATGTAGGTTGCGTCTGCCAGCCCCGGATCGGTCATGATTGTTGCCGGGTTGGAGTTGACGAGGATGACGCGATACCCCTCTTCTTTCAGCG
The DNA here is from genome assembly GCF_030159975.1 of Sulfitobacter pacificus. Taxonomy (NCBI): domain Bacteria; kingdom Pseudomonadati; phylum Pseudomonadota; class Alphaproteobacteria; order Rhodobacterales; family Roseobacteraceae; genus Sulfitobacter; species Sulfitobacter pacificus. Next base: position 2,389,920 of record NZ_BSNL01000001.1, on the reverse strand, counting down.
CTTTACAGGCCTGTGCACCGGAGTAGTCGAATTCGCAAGCCTGTCCGATGACAATGGGGCCTGCACCAATGATCATGATCGATTTGATGTCGGTACGCTTTGGCATCGGTGCCCCCATAAATATGCAAATTTATCGCGTTATAGGGATGGGGCGGTCGGGTGCAAGGGGGTTCGAACCTCTGTCTTGTGCAACGGCGGGTGAGAGCCGGGTTTATGTGGGGCGCTGCCCCGTCGATCAGAGATCGACTCCCCGCAGGATATAAGGCCAAAAAGAGGAGAAGAAGGGTTCAAGCGTCGAGGAAAGCACGGACCGAGGCTTCGAATGCGCGGGGTTTTTCAGCATGTAGCCAATGGGCGGCATCGGGGATTTTGGCGAAACGGGCCTGTGGGAAGAGTGTTTTGATCTTTTGTCGGTGCTCGGGCAAAACGTAATCGCTTGCAGCGCCGGAGAGAAAGAAGGTTGGGCCGTCAAAGGGGCCGGTGATCTCTTCGGGCCAGCCGATGATTTTCTCCATTTCCGCTTCAAGCACATCTAGGTTCAGCCGCCATGATTTATTTGGCACGTCGAGTGACTGGGTGAAGAAGCTTTGCAGTGCGGGTTCAACGCCGGCGGCAGCCAGTTGTGATTCGGCGTCGGAGCGGCGGGTGAGGGTGGAGAGATCCACGCTGCGCATGGCGTCGATCATGCCCTGTTGGGTGTGGCCATAGGCGACAGGGGCGATGTCGGCGATGATCAGACGGTTGATCAATTCGGGCTTTGTGAGGGCGAGGGTCATGGCGGTTTTGCCGCCCATGGAATGGCCGACAAGGTCCACAGGACCGCCGATCTTCTGGATCACTTCGGCAAGATCGCCCGCCATATCCGGGTAGCTTTGGCTGGCGGCACGCGGGCTGGTGCCGTGGTTGCGCATGTCCGGTGTGATCACGTGGCGGGTATCGGAGAGACGTTTGGCGATCACACCCCAGTTGCGCCCGGAGCCATAGAGGCCATGGGCAATGATCAGGGAGGGGTGGTCGGCGCTGGCGGTGCCATATTCGGAATAGGTGAGCATGTTAGAAGGGGTAGCGCCATTGCGGCCTCTGTGCCAGTGGGTTTAAGTGGCGCGATGATGGATGCCAAAGATATCGCAGGTAAGGTTGCCGCCGTGCAGGAGTTGCTGACGCTTAAGTTCGGCATCAAACATGCGCGGTTGGAAAAGATGCTGGCGCGTGCAGGGCGGCGATTGCCAAAACGGGTACAGACCCAGATCAGGACATTGATTGCGGCAGAGCAACAGGCAGGGCATCCAAAGCTGTCCCGTCTGGTGGATGAAACCGCGGTGAGGCAGGCCCATGACGTTGTGATGGCCCATCTGCGGGAAATTGATGTGGCCGACCAGCGCAAGGGCAAGCTGCTGGGGCTGGCGGGGACGGTTGTTTTCAATCTGTTGCTTGTGGTTGTGGCCTTTGTCGGCTGGCTGTGGTGGCGTGGATATGTCTAACCTTTAGCCGCGATATTCCGCCTCTGTGACCTGTTCCAGCCAATCCGCCGCCGAACCGTCTTGGGCTTCTTGCAGAGCGATATGGGTCAGAGCGCAATCAGGTGTCGCGCCGTGCCAGTGTTTTTCGCCGGGGGCGAACCAGATCACATCACCGGGATGAATGCGCTGCACGGGCTCTCCTGCTTTTTGTGCAAGCCCGGCCCCAGCAGTGACAATCAGCGTCTGGCCCAGCGGATGAGTGTGCCATGCGGTGCGTGCGCCCGGTTCAAAGGTGACCGAAAGCGCGTTGAGCCGCGCGGGGGCAGGGGTATTGATCAGCGGGTCCATCCGTACGGTGCCCGTGAAATAGTCCGGGTTGGGTACAGTGGAAGGGCGTGATCCGGCGCGGTGGATGATCATGGCGGTTCCTTTGTGTGACGGGAGCAGGGGTTGCAATCGACGCTCAGGATACATCACCTGTCAGGAACCAAAAGGGGATAAGGCAATGGGAAACACGGCACTGGTGACGGGCGCATCGTCCGGTATTGGACGGGAATTCGCAGGGTATCATGCATCCAAAGGAGGAGACGTCATCCTAACGGCCCGGCGGGGGGAGGCGCTGGAGGTGCTGAAGACCGAGCTGGAGCAACAGTTTCACATCACGGCCCATGTCATCGCTCTTGATCTGGGGGCCGCGGGTGCGGCGCAGGTGTTAAATGAGCGCGTGAAGGCAGCCGGGTTGTCGGTGGATGTGTTGATCAACAATGCCGGATTTGGCGGACAGGGACGGCATCTAGACCGGCCGTTGGAGGATGAAATGGCAATGATCGACCTGAACGTAAAGGCGTTGGTGACGCTTTGCCATCTGGTGGCGGCTGACATGGTGGCGCAGGGGGCAGGGCGGATCTTGAATGTCGGCTCTACTGCCGGGTTCATGCCGGGGCCAAATCAGGCGGTGTATTTTGCGACAAAGGCGTTTGTACAATCCTTCTCTCAGGCGCTGGCACAGGAGCTGAAAGGCACCGGGGTGAGCGTGACGCTTTTGGCACCGGGTTATGTTGAAACGGGCTTTGCGGATCGTGCAAATCTGGGTGGAACCAAGCTGGTTTCGGGGGGCGGCAAAAGTGCGGCGTCGGTGGCGCAACATGGTTATGACGCGATGATGCGCGGCGTGTTGGTGACGGTAAACGAAGTGGGGCTGGGGCTGTTGGTCAATTGGGTGATCCCGCTGTTGCCGCGCCGGATGGTGTTGGGGATGATCGAAAGGATGCAGGTGAAGTGATGCACTGGCAGAGGGCGGCGGCCCGTGCGCAGTTGCGGCTGTTAACACCTGCCCTGTTGCGCTAGAGGGGGCCATCCTTGAGCGAGAAAGCCGGTGGTTCTATGTCAGATGCAGCTATGAAGATGGTGCTGGTCACGCCGGAAATCCCCTATAATACCGGTGCAATCGGGCGGACCTGTGTGGCGCTGAACCTTGAGCTGATCCTGATCAAACCCTATGGGTTTTCGCTGGATGAGAAATCGGTGCGCCGCGCCGGAACGGATTACTGGAAACATGTAAACCTAAGCGAATATGACAATTGGCAAAGCTTTCTGGATGCGCGCAAACCGCTCCGGGAAAGCTTGTATTTCTTTGAGGAACATGGGGCGCAGAGCCTATATGCCCCTGACTATCGACCGGATGCCTATCTGGTGTTTGGCTGTGAATCCGCAGGGTTGCCGGCATCGGTGATCGATGGGGCGGAAGATCGGGTGTTTCATCTGCCGATGCTGGACAAGCGGGTGCGTTCGCTGAACCTTGCGAATGTGGCCACGGCGGTGATTTATCAGGCGATGCGCCCACAGTTGGGCGGCTGAAGTCAGGCCAGACCCGCCGATAGAAAATACCATGCTGGACGGTGGCGCGGCTGACTGTTGTGATGCCGGGATATCCCAAACCAAGGGGTTTCCAGCATGGTCAAGAAAGCAACACCTATTTCGCTGTTTGTCACTCGCTGAAGATCGGCCAATCTACGTTGGTCTGGGTGTTCACAAGCGGACCTATTCAGTCGCGCTATTTAATTCAGAAGACGGGACTGTAGAGACTTACACCTGTCCCTGGATCTGGCACGACCCAGCGGCCAAGGCCATCTACAATCACCATTTCGCGAAGCATGGGATCGGGCAGAAGGCCATTGTTGCCGTAGCCCGCAAGCTCGCGATCAAGCTCTGGCGCATGACGGTGGAAACGCTGCCTTCGCCAGTCGAGGGTGTCGCGCGCGGGGTCTGGTCGGTTTCATCGACAACAAAAAGGGCGGCACCCTCATCAACCGGTGCGTACCGAAAGCGGTACTTGGTGATCCTGTATTCAGACAGGCACGAATAAGAAAAGGCTTACGCAGACCGGTCAACATGGCCGTCTTGGGCTCAAATCCGCCGTGCGCAATGCGAGCGGATAGGGCTGAGGCGCGGCCGGTTAAGGTCCGGAGAGCGGGACAAAGCCCCATTTCGCCACGCTTGCGCCGATGTCTGTTTTAGGTAACTAATGACGGACAATGACTTTTAGCAAATTCGGTAATTTCACTGGCGCTGTCGGTATGATCTTAGCGCTATCAGCTTGCTCTTCAGAGTACGTAGCTATCGCCAACATTCCTGGCAGCGGGACTGTAAGTATGTCTGTGACGCCCATGTTCGGTATTCACAGCGACTGGAACAGAAAATTCGCCATTAATGACGGTGATACGGCGGCCTCCATCGACCTTTTTGAAGATACAGGATGGTGGCGAGGCTCCCATCTATATCTCGTCTCTTCAGGCACTTATGTTGTCCATGAAGGGCAAAATGGGTGTTTTGGCTTTACGCTCGATCCTGTTTCGTTTGACGCTCGCGCCTCGATATCGTGCGCCAAGATGGCCGATACGGCTATTAGGCTCTCGGCAGACAGTCCCGAACTGAACGGATATCCAGCGTCGAGATACTATGACGGGTTGTTCTATATGGGCAGGTTCGTTGAAGCTGGTCGTGTACCAGAGTTGCGGGACACGCGTGCCGAAACACCAATCGTCTTCCAAACATACGAGCAACAAGCCGAGCCAGAACTCCCAGAACTTCTTTAAGCGGCCATTCGCGCGCAACGCAGCATGAAACACTTTGGGCTCCAAACGGTCATCCGATGATTTTAGTCAGGATGGATTGGCGTTCTTGAAATCTCAAGGTCGGCCGTGCGGGACTTTGCCGTCATTCGATTTTGACCCTTCGCTGACGCAGCATCCGTTCGCATCCGCAGCAACCTTACTGTCGCGTCGCAGCGCATATCGCCAGACCGGTCATGCGCAGGTGAAATTCCCGCCTGAACCAAAGCCGCACTTTCGCTTCAGATAGGTTGCACTCGGGAGACACGGAAAAGTCCAGACTTTCATTGTGGCCGCGCCAATGACCGGTCCGAACGTCCTCATGGTTGTACGACGGGTAAAGGTTGGAAGTCGCGCGAAGTCAGCGTGAGTTAGTTGCCATGGTGTGAATGTCAGCTTGTCGGATAGCCATGATTCAATCCTCACTTGCAATGGGTCCAGAGCCCAATGGGATACTTGAAGTTATGAGTAACTTATTATTTAGGTACAACTGAGACGTGTTTTGACTCTGGAGTTGATGTTAAATGCAACTAAAAAAGGTCAAATGGGGCTCTTCGCGGCGCTGGATCAGGTGGGGCTGCGGCGCTCACTCGCGGCGTATTTCCACGAGCACGCCAGCGACTACTGGCATATGTCGCCTCTCGCGCTTGAGGCTTTTGCAGATGTCTGCATTCGCACATCGGCCAAGTATGGCATTGCAAATGCGGAATACATTGGAGCATTTTCTTGGGCGATGGTTAGCGCCTCTCCACGGTTTCATGAACATCACAAGATGCAAGAAATCTTGCATTCCTCCCGATCTGAAGACGACAAAATTGAAATGCTGTTTGCAAATGAACGGGCCGATGACTGGCGCGAAATTGCCGTCACTGCCGCACTTGACATAGATCACGACATTGCTTTTTGGGACGAAAACTTTGACCCATCACTCTGCGATGAGATCGAAGCAAAGGAAGCCGTATGAGTAACGCGCTAGACAACACTGACTACGCGCGCCTTGAAAGTGAATTCACAGATATCACTCAGCAACTTTCCCGGCTCGACGCGGATGCGGTACTGGATGCATCATAGGCCTTGATTGGGGCAGGCGGCATTCTCGATCCCAGCCCAACAGCGGATTTTTTGAATGCGTCGATCAGTTATGCGCGAGGTGACTATTTTGGTGCCTTTTTCGACGGCGTTTCTGCGGTGCCCTACGCTGGCGATTTGGTCGGAAAGCCCGTGCGCGGCCTGCAAATGGGGCTGCGTCAATGGCGGCGTGGTCGCCGGATCGCCAGCCTGGTCACACGAAGCAGCGCACTGACCCGGCGCATGATCGACTCAAGGCGCGCAGCTGCGACCCATGTCAAAGAGTTGCGTCGGCAAGCGCAGGAGGCGGGCGGAGAGCTCAAGCGTAGATTATGCGCAAGGTGCAATACGAAATGCGGGTCTCGCGTTCCGAAGAAAGGGAGATGGGAAGATCCGGACAATCCTGGTCACGGCAAATATGAAGTGGACAATCCAGATGGCACAACATCGACATACCACTTCAAAGAAGGCTATCCGGATATGGAACACCCTGACATGGCGCAATATCTACACTCAGGGCATCCAAATGTCGTAGATATCAAGGTGACCGGGGACCGCACCCTTGATGAAGCGCTTGCCAATGGGGCATCCGGTCGGGTGAGCACCCCTCGTGACTATAGTTGGCACCACGGCGATGATGGGACAAGCATGTATCTGATGAACACCACGGATCATCAAAATCTGGTCCCACATGATGGCGGAAATCTGTTCCACGATATGCCAAAAGACGTTGCACAGGAGTTTTGAGATGAGCACCCAAATCAAAGGTTCAAATGCGGGCATAACTGTTGCTCCAATTGAAGAAGACAGCCCATTTTTCCGCCCGCCCGCCACAGATGCACAAATTGAGGCCGTCGAAAAGAAATATGGCTATGCGATGCCAGAAGAGCTGGCAAAGTGGTATCGTCAGTATCATGCGATAGAAGTCACGCCACGGGGATACAGGTATCGCTATAACCCGCTTGATCTCAAGGTGATCGAATTAGGCCTCGATCTTGATGATCATATGATTACCGATCCACGAGATCGCTTTCGGTATACGTATCTTTTGGATGAGACGGCCAAAGGCCTCAATTTCTTTGATTCCAATTGGCGGCGCGCCGATTACCTCACGGAAGGACACTTTGAAATTGGAGCTTCATCACTAGGGACTTTGGTCATGGATTTCCGGCCCGGCGAAACGCATGGCTGGGTGTATCATCTCATCCTACATGGCGCAGAAGACATCGTGGACCAAGGTATGGAAGTGCCGCTTGCTTTTGTAGCCAAGAGCTTTGACGCCTTTCTGGATGGCCTCTTTGACCTGGATGCAGAAATTCAGGAACGGGTCAAAACGCTCTGATGGGGCACAGGTGGCCGTTCCTCGCGTGCAGTATGGAGCAATGGCCACAGCCGTTGCATGATGTGTCATTCAGGGTCGAGCAGATTGAACTGAGCGAACTGCAGGCGAACGTGCTGCTGGCGTTCACCAGACCAGTCCAGAGGGAGCGCAAGCCACCCGCAGAGGATTTCATTTCAGAAGAGTTGCGCGACACGGTTGAAATTGCACTTGGGGATTTTGGGCAAGTTCTGCCAAGGCTCGGCCTGTTGAGTTTCAAGCGCCCTCGCGAGCCAGTAAAACCGGTTTCTTCATTCGAGACTTTTCTTGACTGCGTTTTGTCGCCCAATGCACGGGTGCATTCTATTTTACGCAGCGCTCTGCGCAACGATTTCGCGTGCATAATGTATCTGCGGGAATGGCATGACATCCCTAATTACGCCGAGTTTCGGGTGTTTGTAAAAGACCGCAAGATCATTGGCATCAGCCAATATAATTGCACGGTCAAATACCCCGAAATCGCGTCACAGGCGGACCTTTTGGCCGGCCGCATCGCGGACTTTGTCACATCCATCGCTGGTTCGCTTCCGGTGGATGATGCCATTGTTGATGTCGCCGTAGAACCAAACATGCGTCTGATTGATATCAACCCATTCTTGCGCAACACGGACCCCTGCTTGTTTTCGTGGTCCAATGGCGGTGACTTTGACCAAACCTTTCGGTTTGTGCGTTGACTGAACGTTTGGGACTACGGGTCAGGACGATCAAGAACGGACATATTGAAAACCGACATCTGTCTATGGCCCATACTTGTTTGGGAGGCAGCGGACGTTTCTGACTGATGATCCGTCCCTTGTTCCATGCTCTCTGTTTTGGGGTGACTGCGGGTAGTTGGACTCCTGGCGCAATATACCCTCCAATCCTTCCTCCAAACCCAGACATCAGCACCGCGCTGACAACGAGAGCATAGCATCCAGTTGAGTGGCCGATGTGCGAAGTTGTTGCGACCCTGTTTCTCTGCAAACGCATTAGGCCGCGAAGAGCCCGACCTGTGAATTCGATTATCGTACTGCATGCGCTCCCAGAGTGGATTTTTCTGCGGCCGACCAAACTCTCGTATCGCGGCGCAACAGCAATTCCGGTCATTCATGCGGTGCGCAATGATTCTTAGACCACGAAATCAAGGGCAGCTGACTTTGGTGCCATTTGCAGATGTAATTCAAGGTTCCGTTTAAGACGGTTTCCAGCAGTCACTATTCAAGCTATCAGACCAAGAGTTGAACTACTTTATTGAGAGAAGAAACGAAATGAGCCAAGTAGAGAATAGGTTGAGTGAACTTGGCATCGAGATTCCTGAGCCCCCACGTCCACTCGGTAATTTTGCACCCTACCTGATAGATGGAGACTATCTCTATATTTCCGGTCAAATCTCGGTTGATGTGGCCGGGAACATTCAACGCGGAAAGCTAGGTCAATCCGCAACGATTGAGCAAGGAGTTGAGGCGGCAAGGCATTGTGCAATTGGCCTTCTCGCCCGAGCTAAAGCAGCGCTTGGTGATCTTGATCGGGTCGAAAAGCTCCTGAAACTAGGCGCTTTCGTCAATGCAGTTCCAGAGTTTGCAGATCACCCCAAAGTCGTAAATGGGGCATCGGACTTCATGGTGGAAGTCTTTGGCTCTGAAGTTGCTGAACATGTGCGCTTCGCAGTCGGCAGCTCGAGTCTTCCGGGAAATGCGATGGTTGAGATTGAAGCCGTGTTCAGGATCTCAGCCACTTGATTTGAAACAATTGGTTTCTGTCAAGTCTGCCGTGTGCCGTTGCTGCTTAGCCGCGTCGGGCGAATAGAAATGCTGCATTGTGCCCGTCGAAATCAGCGACCTCATACCAGATTCTGGCATCATGTTCCGACAATCGGCGAAATCTGATTACGGGCTCTCACCCGGCCTCTCTACTTCATGCTGAGTACGCCCGTATCGTCTAGTTTTCTGCGGAAGCTTAAAAATTCGCGAGGCAGTGCAGTATCGTCTCTGGATAATGGCAAATGGTAGTTTGGAAGCGCGCATTGTCTAAGTCAGAGATCAATAACCATACCATCCTCAGCCGTTTCGTATCTGGCCCTCCCTAGCTTCTAACTCCGACCACGCAATTCTTGACAGGAAGCGATCCATCGGCGCGTTCGCGACTGGTAAGTTCAATAATTTTGCTTCCATCAAGATTCTATTAGAGCGATTTGCAGGTATTCGATTATCTCATCCCGGGCTGCCAGTGTTGCCTCTCCATCCCGGTCGATAAGGTGTTGGGTTACAACGCTATGTGGTGATTGAATAAACTGAGCAAAGAAGGGGGAGGTTTCAGGGTTCGCGGCGCTGTCCGGCAGAACCCGGGCATTAAAACGCGCGCCGAGCTTCTTTTCATAGGTCTCAAACCTTGAAGCCATGCAATATTTGTCTCCATCGAACCGATAGGCTTTCACCGTGAGGTTGTCATGCACCAGTCGTTCGGACACGGCCTTGGCATCTTCATCAGACATTTCGATCGCAGATGGATTGTCCAGTGGTAGCGACGGCTGGCAGGCTACCGCTGCAATCATGGCTGGTTCAATCATCATGGATATCGCAAAGTTTCCTGTGAAGCACATTCCAACGGCACCGACCCCCGGCCCGCCGCATTCCTGATGGGCCTGCGTTGCCAAAGCTCTGAGCCATGCAACAACCGGGCTTGTCCCGCCGCCCGCCATCACGCGAAACTCACGCGACACACATACGCGCTGGAATATCTGCCCACCTTCTTCCGGCTGTGGGACCGCTCCGTCACGACCAAAGAGGGATGGCATGTAAACCGTAAAGCCTGCGTCTCTGACCCAGCGGGCAAACCGCGCGACTTGGGGTGAAATGCCAGGCATCTCATGCATCACGACCACCGCAGGGCCGAACCCTGAAACATATACTGTCTTGGTCTGATCCAGCAAAGTCAGCTGGCGCGAGGTGAAATCATCCAGCGGATCATCCTGAATCATGGAGGGTTTATTCGCATTAAGATTGGACATCACAATTTCCTGAGTCTATTTTTTGAACTCAGTTATCAATTACAGGCCTGAGTCTAAATGTCAAACCCAGATGAGAGACCCCATCCAATTCGTGCCCGTGCTCCGGTTCCCCTTGATCGTTGTGGCATGGCAAAAGCTTCGGAAATCCTTGGAGATCGCTGGTCACTCTTGATCCTGCGAGAGGCGTTTTATGGGGTTATGCGCTTTGCAGATATGCAGGCCGACATCGGTGTCCCTCGCTCTATTTTAACCTCACGGCTGTCCAAACTTGTCGAAGCAGGGCTGCTGGAACGATTCGAATATCGTGAGGACGGAGCGCGCGCGCGGCAGGCATATCGGCTGACAGAACGCGGACGACAGCTCGGGGTTGTGTTTCTTGCAATGAAGCAATGGTGGGATGACGGCGATGATCAGGCACCCACTGTAGAGTTTGTTCCAAAGAGTGCGGAGGAACCCGTCAAGGTGATAATCACTGACAGTTCCGGGCAGGAAATCGAGTTGGCGGACCTGAGGGTTCGGCTTGACTAGGTGATGGGTGCTTGGTGGCAGGCAAATGAGATTTAGATGAACATCCTGAAAACAAACAGATGCCCTCAAAAGAGAAACCCCTGATGAAACAAAACCCATCTCAAGGCACCGTCACATATCGTCGGTCAGCCGGGAGCGACGCAGAAGCTGTCTACGCTGTAGTGCTATCGTCCGTTTCCCGACTGTGTCCTGAACCATACTCGCAGGAGGTTGTGCGCACGTGGATGGATGGCAGAATTGCGGAAGACTATCGCGAAGACTGCCGAGATGGGCTGCTCTGGCTCGCGGAAAGAAGTGGCAAGGTCATGGGGTTTTCCCATGGTGAACCGGGTGAGGTCAAAAGGCTGTTCGTCAGCTCTGATGCGGTGGGTTTGGGAGTTGGAAAAGTTCTGATGGAGAAGGCTCTGGCTGACGCACAAGGAGATAACACTCAGACAGTGGTTATCGACGCCACACTGAATGCCGCTTCCTTCTATGAGAAATGGGGCTTTCGCAGGACTGGATCAGGCGTGTTTCCCGGTCGTGAGGGTTTGCCACCCATCGAAATCGTAACAATGAAGCGGTTCGCACCCTAATTCACTCATCATAGAAATGGATGCTCATCTCGCATGCCCTGTCCCGGAGCGGCACGATCTTCAGATATTCTTCAGATGAATAGAAACCTTTAGCAGCCTCCATATCAGCGTATCTGAACACCGCAGAAACATGTTCCGCTTTGGTTTTACCAAGCAGGGTATCCGCGTATTTTGCACGGACGATCACTTCGACGTTGGCTGCTTTCATCAGGCTTGCCGCCTTGGTGACGTAGTCTTGAAATGCACCTGTATCTTTCAGGGTCGCATAGTTGAAACTCAATACGGGCATTTTGAAATTCCTTTTGAGGCGAGCAACTTGCTCCAGAATCAAAGAACAGCTTTTAGGCTAAGCTCGGCTAGATCAAGCTCAATCTGATCCCTCATCATTAGATGGCCGTCATTGATCTCCTTGTACATTCCTCCTCGCGTCCAGTAACCCAACGCCTGCTAAATCTCCGCCAGAAAGAGCCATCGAAAAGGTAGACGTCGAATGTAGATCCACTTGCTGCGGCTGCTTTGAACCACCAACATTATTTTGCCGCATCACGAAGTATGAGTGCCCCCGCTCCCCCAATCATCACAGCAGCGCCACGATTAAGAGTGCGGAGTGCCTTTGGGCGCGTCAAAACTGTACGAAGACGACCCGCAAGAACAGCATAGGGTACAAGCACAAGCATTAGTGTGGTCATGGTGAGTGTGCTCAACACAAACCAATCGACCAACCCTACCTTTGTCAGGTCCAGCACGTTTGGTAGAAGAGCAAGATAGAAAACCACAGTTTTGGGGTTACCAAGTGTCACCGCAAAACCGCTAACGACGACGATCCACGGGTTTTGTTCAGGCACACGGACCAATTGTGTCTGCTCGACCTCGGCTGTCCAGAATTTCGACGCCAGATACAGAAGGTATAGACCACCAAGAACTTTCACGAGAAAGAACATGCTGGATGCCGCAGCAGCCAGAGCCGAGAGTCCTAACACAGCAATACTTAGAAATAACACATCTCCAGACGCAAGCCCGAGGATAAACAGCAAAGACGACCCTGAACCGGCACTCAGGGCGCGACCGACAACCGCGGCAACGCCAGGGCCAGGAATCACCGCTGCAATAGCCAAGGCACCTACATAGGTGAAATAGGGCAGGAGCTCTTCAATCATGGTTTAACTCGCTATAGCTAGGTTGGTAGAGATGACATTCTTGGACCCAGCCAACCTGGCTTCAAGCACGAATTGCGAGATAACGCTTGTAAAATCAATGGCACTTAGTCGGCATCCAATTCAGAAACCTCCCGAGATACATTGTCTACCACAAGAAGCGTATCGAAGCGCGTCATTGTGACCTCAGAGCCGTAGATCTCCCGTATTCTTTGCTTGTAGTCTTCGCCATGCCACTTTTCGGCGGCTTCTGGGCTCGTCCAGACATAAACGCCACCACCGAGTGACTCGGCTTCATCAAAGAAGTAGTTTTTACGGATTAGATCTGTGTTTTTTGACCAGGCGGGCGCAGTTGTTCGATATTTTTCCATGACTTCAGCGCGGGAGATGCCTTTGGGCAGTTTAAAAGTCACAATCTCGGTAATCATCAAGGGGCCTCCAAATTAAATACCTATTCCCTTTACTAACAGCTACTGTTTATCGATTACGAGGGGGTTCGATCACCTCGTGTGGTTGGCGCGGAGATGACGAGGAAACGCGCGTCCTCTTCCCCTTCGTTGCGCGCTTGGTGAGGCAATTCAGGGCGTACATTCATGCTGTCGAATGCCGATAGGTGCTCTACAACCCCATTGACTTCCAGAGTGAGCGTGCCGGACAAAACGTAGAAGACCTGGTTCGCTTGTCGATGTTTATGCCTGACTTCTGCAGTGCCCGGCGGCATCCGCTCTTCAATAATCGCCAGGTCGTTGTCGTCCAGTAGTCGCCAGCCTTCACAAGCATCGCCCCAAATGTAGTGCTCGGCGTTTATGCGGTTCTTCATGCCCATAGCTTGTTAGCATTGCACGCGACGCGCGTAACGTCACGAGAAGATTGGTCTGCACAAGCAGGTCGCCACCTAACACACGATGAACGTATTTCATCCCGCGATTTTTGCCTGATTTCGACGCGGCGAGACAGCGATAGCAGGAAATGCCTCTACTGCGCTAGCGAATGACGGGATTGGTGATCCGCGCCGAACGGTAAAACGCAAGTACTGCAAATGCGAGCAAATGCTGCGTCAGCAAAGGCCCCAAACTCCGAAGCCGGCTTTGTCCCGCAGACTGTGAGTTCGACGCCTGATGTATGCTGCAACACCCACAAATGGCCGGTTGATCCGCTGCGCGGCAGCACGAATTTTTTCGCTCATGCCGCATTTTTCACGCTGCGAGCGCACGCAGCACAAAATTACAATGGCCGGGTCGGGCTCGAAGCGGCCATTGTAAAAAGCGCAGCATTAGATCGGTAGATCTGACTGGTTCAGCAGGTGACGGCCCAAAGCTGCCATCTAACGGCCAATCTCTTTGCTGCCCTACGCCATCCAAAACCATCCGCACAGCACGCTCGCGCACTTCTGGTGAATACTTGTTCGTTGTCTTTGTCATGATGCTCCATCCTACTCATGAGTTGGAGCCTCCGGCAAACCCGGTGCAGTTCAAATCGCCTTTCAGAGTTAGGTCAGCTGCGATGCCTCCTTTGTCATAAACCCGTCCTTGAAAACCAGGGCTAGTTGCGAGGCCGCATCAATATCCTTAGGCGCGCCCAAGCGCATCCATCGTACGATAGCGCCTTCTACCATACCGTGAGCGATCGCGGCCATCATGCGGGCATCCCCTTGATGGCTGGCCCCAACATTCATGGCTTCGGTATACATAATGCGGATCTGGTTTTGGATTCGGTCCCCCGGCAGCGAGCCGTCTGTAAACATAACATCAGTCGTCATATTCAGTAACTTCAAAAGGTTGAGATTGTCCTCGGCGACCTCGAAAATACCATGGCACATTCCCTCAATGCGCTCTGCATATGTGCCCTCAAACGCCCAATCAGACGCCATTCGTGTGACAAATGCGTCTTCGACGCCTTCCAACATCGCCCGAAGCAACGTCAGCTTAGTGTCATGAAATCGGTACACAGTGCCCACCGCAATGCCCGCTTCCTTGGCGATCTTAGCAATTGAGACATTTTCATAGCCTTGGTCTGTAAACAGCTGAACTGCCGCTTCGTAGATGGCGGTGCGTTTGCTGTCTGGGTCGCGTGTCCGCTTCGCACGGGTGGGTTTCTGAATTTCCATAAATGAATAGTATTCATTACGGTTGACAACGCAAGGGGGGCTACTTAGTTGCGGATAATGAATTTAGTTCATTAATCGCGACTCATCGGCTTCCACGTCCCCCAAAGGAACCAAGACAATGAAACAAGCAATTTACAGAACACATGGCAAAGCGGATCAGGTCGTTGAATTGATTGATTTGGATCCTCGGCCGCTTGAACTCGGCGAAACACGCATCAAAATCTTGCGTGCACCGATCAATCCGTCCGACATCATACAAATAGCTGGAAACTACGGTTCGCAACCCGCTTTGCCCGCGCAGATAGGTTTGGAAGGGGTTGGTGAGGTGATGGAGGTGCACGGCTCAGGGCTTGATATAGGGACGCGCGTAATTGTACCGAACCCACCTGGTGCATGGGCCACCGAAAAGACAGTTCCGAGCGCCGGGCTTGTGCCGCTTCCGGATGCCGATCTTGACCAGTTGGCGATGCTGATTGTCAATCCTGCAACCGCTTATTTGCTGCTGACAGAATTTGTGGATCTGGTGGAAGGCGACTGGATTATTCAATCTGCTGCGACGTCGGCGGTGGGACAGCTGGTAACACAACTTGCTAAGGCACGAGGCTTAAAGGTCGCCTCTGTGGTGCGTCGCAAAAGTGCAATTGAAGCTCTGCAGGCCGCTGGTGCCGACGCCGTATTCATGGATGGTCCTGACTTAGCGCGACAGGTTGCCGAAGGCCTTGATAAAGCGCCTGTATTGGCCATTGATGCTGTGGCTGGTGAAACCTTTAGCAGGCTGACTGACTGCTTACAGGAATCTGGCACAATTGTTCTGTTTGGAAACTTGTCGGGTCAAAACACATGTGTGCCGGATCAAACTGTCGTCTTTAAAGATATCACGATGCGAGGCTTTTGGCTGACGCAGTGGCTGCAGACGACTTCACCTGAAGACATTGGCCGTGTTTTCGGAGAACTCACAACGCTGATTGCTACAGGGCAAATCCATTCTCCAGTTGAGCGCGTTTATCCTATTGAGGACATTCATGAAGCCCTATCCCATGCCATGCGAGGCAACCGTTCAGGTAAGGTCCTGCTAGCCCCAAACGGCCTTTAAACTGTATCAGTTAAAATCTCCGCCGGGATTTCATGCAAATATTGTGTTACATCGTTTGGGGCATAAGCAGCCATCGGTTCACTGCGCAGTATTCGTATATTCGGACTCTCTTCCGCTGTTAGATCGGTCGCCACATGCTCACCCGATGACGCACGTTGCTCCAGCAAGAACGACCCAAAGCTGCCATCTAGCGGCCAATGTCTTTGCTGCGCTGCGGCCCGTCGGACCGGCCATTCGCTGCGTTCGTTCCAACGGCAGCTTTACGGTTTTCTGAAACGCGCAACTAAACACGGTGACTGCCAAGTTGAGCCTTGTTAGCGTTTCAGCGCAACGGCTATAGGGATGTAATGGGCCTATTTATTTTCATCGGTTTTTTTATCGGTTTCGCATTGTCATTTCGCTTTGTCCGGCGTCCCCGAAAAGCCTTGATCTGGGGCCTTGTTTTAGGTGGATTACCTCTAGCGTTTCTGCTGGGACCACTCAATGCGCCAATTCAAGGCATCGGGTCGGTTCTGTATTTCGCGGTTTTTGCACTGGGACCCATTATGTTGGTTCTATTTGTGGCCATCGGCGCGGCGTTCGGCATGGCTGGCGCTTCGGTTGCGATGTGGGTAAGCCAAGAGCGAGCAAGCTGGATCGGCTGGACAACTGGGTTGGCGATCCTTTGTCTGATCACGTCGCTAACCCTCTGGCCCGTTGCGAAGCGTGAAATTGCAAAGCGCCAACTCGCTGAGGACCGTGAAACGCGCACCGAAGCAATCACCCGCGCTGACTTCAAAGGCACACTGGCCGGGCATCAGGTGACTTTTCCGGCTACCCCTCGCCTGCACGTGTTTGATAACTGTGCGCCGGGCATCCAAGCTGGACTCTTCGGGTGTTCGACGAGCTTTACTAATCCCGTTTCCATTTTCACCAAACCGGACGAAGTGCTCCTTCACGAACGTGGCGATCTGATCATCTTTCGCACTATCAGTATTTCTGCCACTGAGCATGAGTGCCGCTTAGGCAATGATTCCTGTCTCACACAAAAGAAGATCGACCGCTGGTGTCGGGAGACCCGGCCGGATCAGGCAGGCAGCATCTGGTGCCGTGACGCACCTGAGATGCAATTTGTGTTACGAGCGGATGCGACACCTGGCCCATCTGATCGCGACGAACCAGAACTGACTGCACGCTATGCCGATACAGTACTCGGTCCTGGGCGGGTGACGTGCTTCTACAGCCCCGACAAGACCGAAACCCACAGGCAAGGTACAAGCTGTAGGCTCTCCTTCGATCTGGTATCGGGGGTGAAAGTGACCCTCGGCGCACGTCGCGAACAAATCACATCCGATGATCAGGCGTTAACTGCAACAATTGCATTGATCCCTGACTACTGGGCAACGCTGACGGTAGAGCGTTAGCGGACATCGGATCCGTCCGCAGCATCGGTGCTTATCGCCTCGAAGCAGTCATCCGATGATTTTAGTCAGGATGGATTAGCGTTCTTGAAACCTCAATGTCGGCTGTGCGGATAAAGCAACGTTCGTTACTAACCGATCCAATGACCGCGTTTGGATCGCCACAGAGTTAAGAGCGGTTTAATGGAGTGAAGTTTGGGGAACGTATGTCGACTCCGAAACATCGATCTTCTGAAGCATGCAAGCAGGCTCTGAATCAGCTTTCTTAGAGATTGCGCATCAATCTCTACATGATAATTTTCCATCCAAAACAAATATTGAACAGTCAAAAGACGCACGACTTGGTCTAGATTGGTAAAAAGGGAAGATAGATGGTTGACCTATGACCTGCCCCCCGAAGCTCCCTCATTAATAACGAGAGTCTGCGGGTTTCGATTTCATAGTCTTGGTCGTCAGTTTGGGCAAGCGCAGCGTGCGCGGAGCCCTCAAATTGCTCAAGCGCTCGGCGCGCTTCAGCGGGTGTTTGGTTTCCCGGCGAAGAATGCGGTCTGACATTGTTGTAGTCGTATCGCCAGAGCGCCAGTTTGCGGCGGGCATCGTCTAGCGTGTCAAAGATTTCTTCGTTCATCCTGCCATTTGAGGGCGGATTGAGCTGTCGCAGCATCGACCGTTCCACTTGACAGTGGTCCACATAGGAAAGGCCCCGCACAGAAATGGCGGGGCCTTGGTGTTGGTGTCGGGCGGGCATGACGCCCGGGCGGCGGCTTATAGGTTCGGGTACATCGGGAAGCGGGCGCAGAGGGCTTCGACTTCGGCTTTCACCTTGGCCTCTACTTCGGCGTTGCCCTCTTCGCCATTGGCGGCCAGACCGTCGACGACCTCGATGATCCAATCGGCAATCTGGCGGAATTCCTCCTCGCCAAAGCCACGGGTTGTGCCGGCGGGGGAGCCAAGGCGGATGCCCGAGGTTACGGTTGGCTTTTCAGGATCAAAAGGCACACCGTTTTTATTGCAGGTGATATGCGCACGGCCCAGAGCCTTTTCGGTGGCATTGCCCTTGACCCCTTTGGGGCGCAGATCGACCAGCACCACATGGGTGTCGGTGCCGTGGGTCACGGTGTCCAGCCCGCCTTTGATCAGTTGATCGCTGAGCGTCTGTGCGTTTTTCACAACCTGTTGGATATAGGTTTTGAATTCCGGGCGCAGCGCCTCGCCAAAGGCGACAGCCTTGGCCGCGATGACATGCATCAGGGGACCGCCCTGAATGCCGGGGAAGATGGCAGAGTTGAACTTTTTCGCCAGCGCCTCGTCATTGGTCAGGATCATGCCGCCGCGTGGGCCGCGCAGGGTTTTATGTGTGGTTGTGGTTGCGACATGGGCATGCGGGAAGGGGGAGGGGTGTTCACCCGCGGCAACAAGACCGGCAAAATGGGCCATGTCCACATGCAGATATGCACCGACGGAATCAGCAATCTCGCGCATGCGGGCAAAGTCGATCTGGCGCGGGATGGCGGAACCACCGGCGATGATCATTTTAGGCTGATGTTCGGTGGCAAGTTCCTGCACCTGATCATAGTCCAGCAGGTTGTCCTGTTTGCGCACGCCGTATTGAATGGCGTTGAACCATTTGCCGGACTGGTTGGGTTTCGCACCATGTGTCAGGTGGCCACCGGCGTCTAGTGACATGCCGAGGATGGTATCACCGGGCTGTAGCAGTGCCTGAAACACACCCTGGTTGGCCTGGGAGCCCGAGTTGGGCTGTACGTTGATGAATTCACAGCCGAACAGCTTGCTTGCGCGTTCAATTGCAAGGTTCTCGGCAACATCCACCCATTCGCAGCCGCCGTAATAGCGACGACCTGCATAGCCTTCGGCGTATTTGTTGGTCATCACGGACCCTTGGGCTTCCAGCACAGCAGCCGAGACGATGTTTTCAGAAGCGATCAATTCAATCTCGTTGCGCTGGCGGCCCAGTTCGCCGGTGATGGACGCCTTGAGATCTGGATCGGAATCAGCCAGCGTTGCGGTGAAGAAATCTTTCATGGTGCAGGTCCTCTTTGCGAAAGTTGGGGTTTCGTATCGGAAACCTGACCGATCGGAAAGCCGTGAAAACGTCTGAACTGAAGTATTGTGCGACCATGCTGGCCCTCTCAGGAATTATGTGTTTGGTTTGAGAGAAATTGCGGCGCATCGGAAACTTAGCACAGGATGGTCCTGACCTTATGAAAATTGCATTTGCCGCCAGCCGGGCGATTGTCGCCCAGACCGCTCGTGCTGCTTTGATCGGGCGGTATGGCAATGTCGCGCAGGAAGAGGCCGAGGTGATTGTGGCGCTGGGCGGGGATGGCTTCATGCTGCAAACCCTGCATGATTCACAGGGGGCATCCGCGCCGATTTACGGGATGAACCGGGGCACCATTGGGTTTTTGATGAATGAATACGCCGAAACCGGGTTGATTGAACGGTTGCAGGCGGCAGAGCGCGAGGTGCTGAACCCGCTGAGCATGAAAGCCACCCATGTTGACGGCACCACGTCAGAGGCGCTGGCGATCAATGAGGTGGCTCTACTGCGGGCGGGGCCGCAGGCGGCAAAATTGCAGATTACGATAGACGGGCGGTTGCGGATGCAGGAGCTGGTTTGTGACGGGGCGCTGGTGGCCACACCTGCGGGATCGACGGCCTATAACTATTCCGCACATGGGCCGATCCTGCCCATTGGCTCGGATGTTCTGGCGCTGACCGCAATGGCGGCGTTTCGACCGCGGCGCTGGCGGGGCGCCCTGTTGCCCAAAGCTGCAAAGGTCCGCTTTGATGTGCTGGAGCAGGAGAAACGCCCGGTGATGGCGGATGCGGACGGCAATAGTTACCGCGATGTTGTAACGGTCGAGATTGCCTCTGATCCCAGTATCAAACATGAAATTCTGTTTGATCCCGGCCATGGTTTGGAGGAGCGGCTGATTTCAGAGCAGTTCACCTGAGGCCCGGGTCCCAAGCAAACCTAGTCCAGTGTGAAGAGTTCAAGCCGTTCGGTTACACCGCGCAGGCGGTATTGGCCCAGTGATACCAGATCAGGGCGGGTCGCGCGGACCTCGGCGGCGACCTGCGAGGAAATGACAATGCTTTGATCCACCGCACCTGACATGCCCAGAATACGGGCAGTGGCGTTGACGGCGGGGCCAATGACGGTGAAATCCAGACGGGTTTTGCCGCCGATATTGCCATAAAGGACATCCCCCGCATGCAGTGCGAGCGAGAAACCGGTGGTATAGAGGCCGGCAGCCGCGCGGCGTTCGTTGGTGGCGGCAAAGACCTCGCGCAGTTCAACGGCGGCTTTCACGGCGACATGGCGGGCATCGGGGATTTCGTTCAAATCAAAGATCGCCAGCATACCGTCGCCCATGAACTTCAGCACGTTGCCACCGTTATTTTCAACAACATCAACAGCTTCTGCGAAGTAATCATTGAGCAATTCGATGACTGCCTCGCCCTTCAGGGTCTCTGAAAGCCTGGTGAAACCTTTTAGATCAAAGTACAGGATCACTGCTGAGATCGTATCAGAGGAGCCGCGTGTGATGTCTCCCGATAGCACACGGCGGCTGGCATCACGGCCCATATAGGCGGCAGTGATGTCCTCGGCCATGGTGCGGTTGGCACCGCATTTCAGGGTCAGACAGAGCGGGGCAAGCAGCGCGCGCACCCCGTCCAATTGCGCCTCGGAAAAGCCGTCCGGCGCATCGGAGGTCAGGGAAATGATCATGCCCTCGGGTGGCCGCGTCGTGACGTTTGGATCGATTTGATCCTGACGTAAAAACAAGCGTTTGGTGGCGTAATAATCCGTGGCCCCGCGCGCCCGCAGGTCGTCAAAAATCGGAAACTCTAACTCGGGGTTTGGCACATTTAACCGTTGCCGGATCTCTGTCACCGGGGTCATCAGAAGCTGGTACAACGGGCTGCGCTGGAAATCTTCCGGGGCTTCGCTGGTGCGTTGAAAATCCAGCCTTTCGTTGCCGTCTTCGCGGTGCCAGCGAAAGGCGATGGTCCCGATTTCCGGGTGATGCGCACGCACGGTCAGGTTCACCCGCTGCAAAGGCACCCCTGCCGCCACCAACCGGGTGCAGCATTCGTCCAGCCAGACTTCAACAGGGGTGTTTTCCAACCCCTGCTGGATCAACCAGCTGGTCAAATCGGCCAACGCCGCCGTCATCGCAAATCCATCAGGTGTCGGGGCTGCCATCGGGGCGTTTTCCTATTTCAGCGGCTAGTCTTTGGCATAGCCTATTTCTTGCAGTGCCGCTTTGATTTCGTCCAAAATCGCGGGATCGTCAATTGTCGCGGGCAGTTTGAACGGCTGGCTGTCGGCGATTTTCACCATGGTTGCGCGCAGGATCTTGCCAGAGCGGGTTTTGGGCAGGCGGTCCACCACCAATGCAGTCTTGAAGGCGGCCACCGGGCCGATCTGGTCGCGGATCCGTTTGACACATTCGGCGGCGATCTCTGCATGTGGGCGATCCACACCTTTGGACAGGCAAAGGAATCCGACAGGGGATTGTCCCTTTAGCTGGTCACTGACGCCAACAACGGCACATTCGGCAACGTCTGGGTGACCGGCGAGCACTTCTTCCATGGCACCGGTGGACAGGCGGTGACCGGCAACGTTGATCACATCATCGGTACGGGCCATGATATAGAGATAGCCGTCTTCGTCCATCATCCCCGCATCGCCGGTTTCGTAATAGCCGGGGAAGGTGGTGAGGTAGGATTTGATGAAACGGTCGGTGGCCCCCCAGAGGGTTGGCAAGGTGCCGGGTGGTAGCGGAAGTTTGATCGCAATCGCGCCAAGTTCGCCGGGTTTCTGCGGATGCCCTGCCTCGTCGAGGATATGCACATCATAGCCGGGCATCGGCACCGTGGGAGAGCCGACCTTGACCGGCAGCGCCTCAAGCCCCGCCGGGTTGCCCGCAATGGTATAGCCGGTTTCGGTCTGCCACCAATGGTCAAAGACTGGTTTGTCTAGCTTCTCCTGCGCCCATTCGATGGTGTCTGGATCGGCCCGTTCGCCCGCCAGATAAAGAGCGCGCAGCCCGGACAGGTCGTATTTCTTGATAAATTCGCCGGTTGGGTCTTCGCGCTTCACGGCGCGGATGGCGGTAGGGGCGGTAAAGAAACTGCGCACGTTATGTTCTTCGATGATGCGCCAGAAGGTGCCCGCATCGGGTGTGCCGATGGGCTTGCCCTCAAACACCACGGTGGTGTTGCCGTGGATTAGCGGCGCATAGCAGATATAGCTGTGGCCGACGACCCAACCCACGTCTGACGCGGCCCAGAAAACGTCACCGGGATCGACATTATAAATATTCTTCATCGTCCAGTTCAACGCGACCAGATGGCCGCCGGTGGGGCGCACAACACCTTTGGGAGCGCCGGTGGTCCCGGACGTATAAAGAATATAGGCGGGGAAATTGCCCTCAACCGGGAAACAGGCGGCGGGCAGGCAGTCTTTTTGCGCCTCATACCAATCCAGATCGCGCCCTTCTATCAATTCGCAGGGGTGTTCCTCGCGTTGCAGGATCAGACAGAGTTCTGGTTTGTGATCCGCTTGTTCGATGGCGCTGTCGAGCAGGGGTTTGTATTCAACAACGCGGCCCGGCTCCAACCCGCAGGAGGCCGCCATAATCGCCTTGGGTTTACAATCATTGATCCGCACGGCCAGTTCGTTTGCAGCAAAGCCGCCAAAAACCACGGAATGGATGGCACCCAGTCGCGCGCAGGCCAGCATGGCCTCGAGGGCTTGGGGAATCATCGGCATGTAGATGACCACGGTGTCGCCTTTTTCCACGCCCCGCGCCAGCAATGCCCCGGCAAGGTATTCGACCCGTTCTTTCAGCTGTGAATAGGTGATCTTTTCGATCTTACCTGTGATCGGGCTGTCGTGGATGATTGCCAGCTGGTCGCCGCGACCCTGTTCCACATGGCGGTCAACCGCGTTGTAACAGCCGTTCACCATGCCATCGGCATACCATTCATAGAGGTTGTCGCCATGATCGGTCAGCGCCTTGGTCGGCGGCGTGATCCAGTCAATCGTTGCCGCCTGATCCATCCAATATGCCTCTGGATCTGCTTTCCAGCGGTCGTATGTTTCGCGATATCCCATGAACTTTCCCTCCCCGTTTCCTTTTGTTAGGCAGCGGCAAGCAGAGGAGCAAGCCCGCATGCCATCGGGCGACGACTTGGAGAAAGTTAATTTTCATCATTTTTGATGGAATTGTAGAGTAATTTACACGCTTTCGTGCATCCAACTCGCTGGAAACTATTTAATAAGCTGCTAACTGTCACTATAGAGCAGCCCTTTTTCAGGAGATTCGTCCCATGCGCTTGCCCCTTTCATTTGTTTTGGCGGCTTCATCATGCCTTGCCACGGCGCTGCCTCTGGCCGCGCAGGAACGCTCATTGAACTTTGGCCTGGGTATCGGTGTCGTGGGGCAATCGGCTTATCCCGGTTCGGATGACTATGAAGGCTCGGCGGACCTAAAGTTTACCTTTGGCAATCTGACCTGGGGCGATGTCGATATTGGTGCGGGCGTCGGAAACGTGCCGGACAATGGCGTGTCCCTTGGCGGTGCCTTGCGGATCATCGGATCGCGCGATGCGGCTGACCACCCTGAATTGGCCGGGCTCAGCGATATTGATACCGCAGTCGAACTTGGTCTGGCGCTGAACTATCAACAAACCCATTGGCGGGCTTTTGGTGAAGTGCGTCAGGGTTTCGGTGGGCATGAGGGTGTTGCCGGCACTTTGGGCGCTGATGTGATTTTCCGCCCCACTGACCGCTGGACCGTGACCGCGGGCCCGCGTCTGAATCTGGGGGATAGCGAATATGCTGGCACTTATTTCGGTATAACCGGTGCCGAGGCTGCCGGATCAAGCTTTAACGCCTTTGATGCCAGCGGTGGTGCCTTGGGCGCCGGTATCGAAATCGGCGCGACCTATCAGATTGACAATTACTGGTCTGTTGAAGGGTTGCTGAGTTATGAAAAACTCCTGAATGACGCGGCGGACAGCCCGATCACGCAGCTCGGCTCGGATGACCAGCTGAGCCTGCGTATTGGGCTCAGCCGGGCATTCACGCTTAACTTCTGATCTATCCGTAATGTGCAACGGGGGTGCCAGCGATGGCCCCCACGTTCAGCAAACCGCGTGCGGTGATCGACGGGGAAACGATATGGGCCTTGTTGCCCATCCCCATCAGAATCGGACCAACTTCCAGCCCGCCGCCCTTCATTTTCAGGATGTTTCGCACACCTGAGGCGGCATCTGCATGGGCAAAGACCAGCACATTGGCCGCGCCCTGCATGCGGTTGCCCGGCATCAGGCGTTCGCGCAACTCAGGGTCAAGTGCGGTGTCGATGTTCATCTCGCCTTCGTAACAGAAATCAGCGTTTTCAGCGTCCAACAGCCGGAGCGCAGCCCGCAGGCGCCCGCCGGTGCCTTCGCCCTGATTGCCAAATTGTGATTGTGAACAAAAGGCGATGCGCGGCTCGATCCCAAAGCGGCGCACATGGCGGGCCGCACCGCGGGCAATTTCGGCAATCTGTTCGGGGTTGGGGTGCAAATGGACCTGTGTATCCGCAACGAACAGCGGCCCGTCCTCAAGGATCATCATTGACAGGGCCCCATGCGGGCGCAATCCGTTCCGGCCCAGAATTTGCTCCACATAGTTCAGATGCCACCGGAATTCACCAAAGGTGCCGCAGATAAGACTGTCGGCCTCATTCCGGTGAACCATGACTGCACCAATGGCAGTGCTATTGGTACGCATGATGGCTTTGGCGATGTCCGGGCTGACCCCGCGCCGACACATAAGCGCATGATATGTTTCCCAATAATCGCGATACCGCGGATCATTCTCCGGGTTGACCAGTTCGATATTATCGCCGATCCGCAGGGTGAGGCCCGCCTGTTCAATGCGGCGCTGAATGACCTCGGGGCGGCCGATAAGGATCGGTGTTTCCACAGTTTCCTCGATGATGGCCTGAGCGGCACGCAATACGCGTTCGTCCTCGCCCTCGGCAAAGACGATCTTGCGCGGAGAGGACCGGGCCGCCTCGAAAACCGGCCGCATCAACAGGGCGGATTTGAACACTGAACCATCCAGTTTCAGGCGGTAGGCCTCCAGATCCTCAATCGGACGGGCCGCCACACCGGTCTCCATCGCAGCTTTCGCCACGGCAGAAGAAACCACGCCGATCAGACGTGGATCAAACGGTTTGGGGATCAGGTAATCAGGACCAAAGGTCAGCTCTTCGCCCTGATAGGCGGCGGCGGCTTCGGCGCTGGTGGTGGCGCGGGCCAATTCCGCGATGCCGTCGATACAGGCCAGTTGCATTTCATCGTTGATGGTGGTCGCCCCAACGTCCAGCGCCCCGCGAAAGATGAAAGGGAAACACAATACGTTATTGACCTGATTGGGAAAATCCGACCGACCTGTGGCGATGATTGCATCTGGTGCAACTGCGCGGGCAAGATCCGGCAGGATTTCCGGCGTGGGGTTTGCAAGGGCAAAGATGATGGGTTGTTTGGTCATCTTTGCGACCATGTCCGGGCTCAACACGCCGGGGCCGGACAGGCCGAGAAACAGATCAGCGCCCTCGATCACATCGTCAAGGCTGCGCAAGTCGGTCTTTTGTGCAAACTCCGATTTGATCGGGTTCATGTCGATCTCGCGGCCCTCATGGACCAGCCCGTGAATGTCGCAAAGCCAGATGTTTTCGCGCCGAACCCCCAGTTTCAGCAACATGTTCAGGCAGGCGATGCCGGCGGCGCCGCCACCGGTGGAAACGATCTTTATGTCCTCGAATTTCTTGCCGGCCACATGCAGGGCGTTGGTCACAGCGGCCCCCACAACAATGGCGGTGCCGTGCTGGTCGTCATGGAAAACGGGGATGTTCATCCGCTCGCGACAGATCCGTTCAACGGTGAAACAATCGGGGGCTTTGATATCCTCAAGGTTGATTGCGCCAAAACTGGGCTCAAGGGCGCAGACAATTTCGGCCAGCTTTTCAGGGTCAGATTGATCAACCTCAATGTCGAAACAGTCGATGTTGGCAAATTTCTTGAACAGGACGGCCTTGCCCTCCATCACCGGTTTCGATGCCAGCGGCCCAATATTGCCAAGGCCCAACACCGCAGTGCCATTGGTGACCACCGCAACCAGATTGGCGCGGGAGGTATAAAGCGCGGCAGTGGCGGGATCATTTTTGATCTCAAGACAAGCCTCGGCGACGCCGGGTGAATAGGCGCGGGCAAGGTCACGGCCATTCGCCAGCGGCTTGGTCGCACGTATCTCCAGCTTGCCGGGTTTGGGAAAGGCATGATAATCCAATGCGGCTTGGCGCAGATTTGGCGTGTCGGACATGAATGAAAGCCTCCCTTTGGGTTATAGTTTAGCATTAAACTACTTTTTATTGCCCGCAAGCCCTTTGGGATGCTCCCAAGCGTTTGGCAGGTTGCTGGCATTGATTTCCACACAGGGTATTGGGAAAAAGGATGAAGGGGAAGTGAAGCTGTTTTTGCCCCTCGAAACTTGGCCAGCCTGACCCTATAGTTCTCCGACCAAGGGGGCTGATATGAGCAGTGATTTAAGACAACAGGCGGTTGCGGTGCGTTCACGCGCCCATGCCCCTTATTCCAAATTCAAAGTCGGGGCTGCGCTGCGTGCGGCTTCGGGTGCGATCTATGCGGGGTGTAATGTCGAAAACGCGGCTTACCCTCAGGGGACCTGTGCTGAAGCAGGTGCAATTGCCGCGATGGTGGCGGCGGGAGATGTGAAAATCGCTGAAGTTTACGTTGTTGCGGGCAGCGCCGCGCCGGTGCCGCCCTGCGGCGGATGCCGTCAGAAACTGGCAGAGTTCGGCGCGGGGGATGTGCCGGTGATCATGGCCACAGTCGAGGGTGTCGAGCAGCGCACCACATTGGCAGAACTTTTGCCCGGTGCCTTTGATGCCGGCTTTTTGGAAGGATAACCGATGAACGCGCGGGCCATTCTGGCAAAGCTGCGGCACAAACAGACACCCACACGGGCAGAGCTTGCCTGGATGGCGCAGGGGCTGGCCGATGGCGCGGTAAGTGACGCGCAGGCCGGTGCCTTTGCCATGGGTGTCTGTCTGAACGGGCTGTCTGATGTGGGGCGTGTGGCGCTGACACTTGCGATGCGCGATTCTGGGCGGGTGTTGTCATGGGATCTGGACGGACCGGTGCTGGACAAACATTCAACCGGTGGTGTTGGCGATTGTGTCAGCCTGCTGCTGGCACCGGCGCTGGCGGCCTGCGGGGCCTATGTACCGATGATTTCGGGGCGCGGATTGGGCCATACTGGCGGGACGCTGGACAAACTTGAAGCCATTCCCGGTGTGACGACACAGCTGACCGAGAGCCAGTTGAAGGCCGTCGTGGGGCAGGTGGGCTGTGCCATTGCTGGTGCCACGACGGATATCGCCCCGGCGGACCGGCGGCTTTATGCGGTGCGTGATGTCTCCTCGACGGTGGATTCGCTGGACCTGATCACCGCCTCGATCCTCAGCAAGAAACTGGCGGCAGGGCTGGATGGTCTGGTGCTGGACGTCAAGATCGGCAGTGGCGCGTTCATGAAAACCGTAGCCGAGGGGCAGGCGCTGGCAGAGGCGCTGACCAAAACCGCAAATGCCGCCAAATGCCGGACCACGGCAGTGATCAGTGACATGAGCCAGCCGCTGGTGCCCAGTCTGGGCAATGCGCTTGAGGTGGCTGAGGTGATGCGCATTCTGACCGGTTCGGGGCGTGGACCGATTGTCGATGTTGCCGCCGCTTTGGGGGGTGTTTTGCTGGCCAACGCGGGGCTGGCGCAGGATGTGCAGGAAGGCGCGGATGCTGTCGTACACGCCATCCGCAAAGGTTATGCGGCCGAACGGTTTGCGCGGATGCTTTCTGCATTGGGCGGGCCGGTGAATTTTGTCGAGAATTGGCAACGTTTCCTGCCCGAAGCCACGGTGATCCGGCAGGTCTCTGCGCCACATGACGGCTATGTGGCCAAGATTAATGGCGAGGCGCTGGGCTGGGCGGTGGTCGATCTGGGCGGCGGGCGGATGAAGCAGGAGGACCGGGTGAACCCGGCGGTGGGCCTGTCCGATGTGGCCCGACTGGGCACACAGGTGAAACGCGGTCAGGTTCTGGCGGTGGTGCATGCGGTGCGCTCTGATCAGGCGGATCGCGCAGCCGAGGCGGTGTTGGCGGCCATTACGCTGTCGGGATCGCGCCCCAAAGTGCCAGAGCAGATCATCGAAAGGATCGGCTGATGGCACGGGCATTTCTGGTGGTAATGGATTCCGTTGGAATTGGCGGTGCGCCGGACGCGGATCAGTTTTTCAATGGGGATGTGCCTGACACCGGGGCCAATACGCTGGGCCATATCATGGCGGCATGTGCGGCAGGTCAGGCAGAAGAGGGGCGCAGTGGGCCGCTGATGATTCCCAATCTGGAGCGGCTGGGCATGTCCCGCGCCATGAAGCTGGCGACAGGCGGCGCGGCTGGCGGGGCCAACGGCAGTATGACAGAGCCGCAGGGCGCATGGGGGGCAGCCACAGAAGTCTCGCGCGGCAAGGATACACCGTCCGGCCATTGGGAGCTGGCAGGTTTGCCGGTGCCCTGGGACTGGCATTATTTTCCGGTTGCGCGCCCGGCCTTTCCTGCCGAACTCAGCGCCTTTGTGGCTGAAACGGCGGGCACGGAAGGTATCCTCGGCGATTGCCATGCCTCCGGCACTGCAATCATCTCGGAGTTGGGGCAGCGTCACGTGCAGAGCGGTTGGCCGATTTGCTATACCTCGGCGGATTCGGTGTTCCAGATCGCCGCGCATGAAGAGAGTTTCGGTTTGCAGCGGCTTTTGGACCTTTGCGAAGCCGTCGCCCCGAAGTTGCATGAGATGAAGGTCGGGCGGGTGATCGCACGGCCATTTGTTGGTGTTGAGGGGGATTTCAGCCGCACAGCGAACCGGCGCGATTTTGCCATTACGCCGCCCGGCCCAGTACTGATGAATTGGGTGCAGGATGCGGGGCGGCGCGTTTATGCCGTTGGAAAGATTGGTGATATCTTCTCCATGCAGGGCATCGACGCGCTGCACAAAGGTGATGATGCCACTTTGATGGGGCATCTTGGCGATCTGGTTGAGGGGGCTGTTGACGGTTCGCTGACGTTTGCAAACTTTGTTGAATTCGACAGCCTGTTTGGGCATCGTCGTGATGTGTCGGGTTACGCGCGGCAGCTGGAGTGGTTTGATGCCGAGATCGGCAAGCTGATTGACCGGCTGGGCGCAGGCGACATCATGGTGCTGACGGCGGATCATGGCAATGATCCGACCTGGGTGGGCACGGATCATACCCGTGAAAGGGTGCCGGTGCTGGTGGCCGGGATGCCGGGGCCTGCGCTTGGTCTGATAGGGTTCCGGGATGTTGCCGCACTGGTTGCGGATCACCTTGGGGTTGCTTCGGACTGATCCGATGGATTGGGGCGCTGCCCCAAACCCCGCAGGATATAAGGCCAAAAAGAGGGGGCAGGGGCGCTTGCGGCGACTTGCGTTTCGCGCGACAACCAAGGGGTAAAAAGGAGCTGCTGCCGATGCCTGATCTTGATGACCATCTGACCCATGTGGACCACCCTTTGGTGCAGCACAAGCTGACCATTATGCGTGACAAGGAGACGCCTACAGCGGTGTTTCGTCAGCTATTGCGCGAGATTTCGCAGCTGTTGGCCTACGAGGTGACGCGGGGCCTGCCGATGACGACCAAGAAGATCGACACGCCGATGCAGGAAATGGATGCACCAACGCTGGATGGCAAGAAGCTGGCGTTGATTTCGATTCTGCGCGCCGGCAACGGCTTGCTGGATGGGGTGCTTGAGCTGATCCCCTCTGCACGGGTTGGATTTGTCGGTCTGTACCGGGATGAAGAGACACTGCAGCCGGTGCAATATTATTTCAAAGTGCCGGAAGGGCTGGAGGATCGTCTGGTCATTGCGGTGGATCCGATGTTGGCAACGGGCAATTCGTCAGTG
Source organism: Sulfitobacter pacificus (assembly GCF_030159975.1). Taxonomy (NCBI): domain Bacteria; kingdom Pseudomonadati; phylum Pseudomonadota; class Alphaproteobacteria; order Rhodobacterales; family Roseobacteraceae; genus Sulfitobacter; species Sulfitobacter pacificus. The sequence goes on along the minus strand of NZ_BSNL01000001.1, from coordinate 2,359,981 downwards.
GCGGCGATTGATCTGTTGAAAAAGGCGGGGGCGACCAACATCCGGTTTCTCTGTCTGCTGGCCGCCCCTGAGGGCATTGCACGCATGAAAGAGGCACATCCGGATGTGCCTATCGTCACAGCCTCGATTGATGAGGCCTTGAACGAACAGGGCTATATCATCCCGGGCTTGGGTGATGCGGGTGATCGGATGTTCGGGACAAAATAATCGCCCCAAACGGGGTTCTCATCTGCGATGGATACTGGACTTGTGGAGGTTGCTGAGGCATCTTCTACTACATATTGTGTGGGGGCACGAAATGAGACTGACAAAAATATTCGCAATCATGGCAGTTACCGGCAGCTTCGGGCTTGTGGTGAAACCTGATTATGCCGTGGCAAAGATCCAGGAGCAGCAACCGGCGGAGTTTCCTGCAAGCTCTTATAAGGGCAAGCAATATGTCGACAGCAAGGGCTGTGTCTTTATTCGGGCGGGTATCGATGGGAATGTTTCCTGGGTGCCGCGGGTCACGCGGGATCGCAAGACGGTTTGCGGGTTTAAACCGACCAATGCAGGCCGTGCTGTGGCCCAAGCCCCTGCTGAAGCACCTGCCGAGATTACCGTGAACCCCGCCCCGGCCGTCAAGCCGAAGGCCAAGCCCGCACCGCGGCGTGTGACGCAGGCCGCAAAACCGCGCCGTGTGGCGCCGGCTGTTGTGCGCCAGAAGGCAAAACCGCGGGTTGCCGCGCCAAAGCCCCGCGTTGTGGCCGCAGCCCCGGTTGTCACGGCACCAGCGCCCAAATTGCGGCGGAAGGTGGTCACAACAGGCGGCTGCCCTGGTGCTTCTGCCATCTCAGCGCAGTATTTGCGCGGGAGCGGCGTGCGTTGTGGTCCGCAGACCCAGCCCGTTGTCGGCAATCATTTTACCCCCAGAACAACAACAACAGCTGCTGTGGCCGCCAAGCCGCGTAAAACAGTTGTGGTGCAGGCCAAGCCGGTCACAAAAACCCATAGCGCGCCAGTGGCAGAAGTCACCGCTACAACGCGGATCGTGCCCAAACATGTGGCGCAAAACCGCATAAACACCCGCAATGTGAAAGTGCCACGCGGGTATAAACCGGTATGGGATGACGACCGGTTGAACCCCAAACGGGCGGAACAGAATCTGGAAGGGCGCGCCGGTATGCTGTTGGTCTGGACCCAGACCTTGCCGCGCCGCTTGATCAACCAATCGACGGGTCGCGATGTGACCGCATCGGTGCCGCTGATTTACCCTTATACCTCTTTGGCGCAGCAGCGCCGGGATCTGGGTGAGGTGACCATCGTGCAGCGTGATGGCCAGTTGGTCAAACGGGTGGTGCGCCATTCCAAGGGTAAGGCGTTGAAACGCAAGCCTGTTTATTCTTCGCGTTCGACCCCGAAGGCAGCGGCACCCAAGGTGGTTAAGCGCAAGACGGCGGTTTCACCTTCGTTGGCCGGCAAGCGTTATGTGCAGGTCGGGACTTACAACAACCCGGCGAATGCCCAGCGGGCAGCACAGAAGATCGCGCGGATGGGCATGGCAGCGCGGATTGGCAAACACCGCAGTGGGGGCAAGACCTATATGTCGGTTCAGGCCGGACCGTTCAACGGTGCGCGGGCGCTTCAATCGGCGATGGGCCGGTTGCGCGGTGCCGGTTATGCGGATGCATTCGCCCGCTAAAGTTCAGTTCAGGTTGAGAGTTTTGACCAGTCGGAGATGATCCGGCTGGCCATTTCTTTGGCCCATAGCGTGTAAAGCGGCGCGGCAGGGTGAAACCCGTCCGAAGCGACCATCGCCGGATCAAGCGGCAGGTTAAATGGTACATGGGTGCAATCCGGTCGCGTTGCCAGAAACGCGACGCGGTGATGTTCAAGCTTGGCCGCGTGACGCCCAAGGGTCCAACGTAAAGGCTGCGGCAGCAGCGGAAAATGTGACATCGGAGGCATGCCACTGACGTAGATCTGTTTAGGACGGTAGAGCGTGTTCAGACGGTCAAACAGGGCGGCCTGCTGGCGCACCCAGCTGCGGGCCGGGATCAGGCGGGTGACATCGTTTACGCCAAGGGCGGTGATCACTACGTTGGCGGGGTGATCCGCGGCATTTGCCAGACGGGTAAGGGTGCTGCGGGTGGTGGCACCGGTCAGGGCATCCAGCTGCCATGTCACGTTGAACCCCTGTGCCAGGTGCTGGGCAAGTTGGCCGCTAAGCGCGTCACGCTGATCCGTAACGCCAACACCTGCGGCGGAACTGTCACCGACTATCATCAGCCGCAGGGCGGGGCCGGAGCCCACTGTGCCCATGCGCGCGCCTGCGGCTTCGGGCAGGCATTGGGCGCTGCGGCGTACCTGCAGGGCCTGGGCAATCAACACCGGCGACAGGATCGCCCGGAGGGCCGTATCGTACATGGATCAACCGCCGCAGATGGTTTGCAGGCGCAGCCAGTTGGCATCAGACATCAATGGCTCTGTCAGCTTTCCATTCATCGGGTCACCCTCGATCAGCTCCAGGGTGGTTTCCCCGGTGATGTCGCGGGCATAGGCATAGGGGGTGCTGCGCAAGGCGGCGTGTTCAAAGCGGGTGATCTGGCGGCCTGTTTCCGGCTGTGGCGGCGGGGCAGTCATCAGATGTTCGGCATAAAGGTCAAGAGCTTGCGGGGCGACATCGCCGGTGGTCAGCAGGCGGAAATTCTCGCGCAGCCCCACCACCTGCAATAGATCGCGCAGCGGATCCGTGGCATCGCGGCGCGCCTGCTCGGTGACGATATATCCGGCCGCAACATCAGGTTCCTCGAAATCTTCAATGATGCTGCGGTTCAGCAGGATCAAATCACCCGGCAGATGCAGGCTGTCCTGCGTCATGTTTGGCAGCACCGCGATCTGCCCGGCCTGCAACCGTTTTGACAGAAGCGCAAGGGCTGCGCGGCCAGCCACATCCGCGCAGACGGGTCCTGATACACGTTCAATGCGCTTCAACAGGGCCAACCCGATGGCCCCGCGTTTTGCCTTGGGCACAACTTTCAGCGTGTGATCCTGCATGGCACCGGGCAGCCAGAAGGCCGCGATCCACAAAACAACGAGGACCGAAGCGGCCATGCCGATCCAACGCAACCGCCCGGGCCGGGGGCGCGATTTTTCGATGGCTTTGCGCAGGGTCTCGATTGCCTCTGTCATCTCTGATTCGGCTTCGGGCAGTTCCAGTGTTTCACCGGGGTCGCCATCCGGGTGGAAAATCGCGGGCAGCGTACCGGGGTTTGCCCGTTCCACAGCGGCCAGTGACCAATGGGCAAGAGGTTTGTCATTGCCGTCGATGATCACCAGTGTGGCGTCCCCAATGGAGACAATCACCTCGCGGCGCTGTTCCTCTGGGGTTGGGCGCCAAAGGGCGGTTGCCTCAAGCCTTGCGTATTTTGTCAGGGCGGTCACGGGGGTACTGCTGGCCTTTTGATTTTCGGTTAGTGTAGCATTTGGCAGGAGCGGGGCAATGGTTCAAGCTTGGGCTGGAACAGGGGAGCAAGATGCAGTTTCGTAAAGCAGAAGTCGGGGAAACGGCGGCAATTGCGGCCATGTGGCACAAGGGCTGGCATGAAGGGCATGCGGCACATGTGCCGGGTGATCTGGTAGCGACGCGGACGATTGAAGAATTTCGGACCCGGACGGCAGGCTATATTGCGCAAACAACGGTGTTAGAGGTCGATGGGCAGATCGCCGGTTTTCACATGCTGGAGGGGGATGAGCTGTATCAGTTCTACGTTGCCACCGATTTTCGGGGGAGCGGGGTGGCCGCTGCCCTGATGCGCCATGTGGAAGAGACATTGGGCGGGCGTCAGGCGTGGTTGGCCTGTGCGGTTGGCAATGCGCGTGCTGCGGCGTTTTATGAAAAATGCGGATGGCGGCAGGCGGCAACAGAAGAGTATCTTGTCGAAACGGCAGACGGCCCGAAAGCCGTGTCCTGTTGGCGCTATGTCAAGGACCTGCCGCCAGCCGCATAAGAGTTACAGCCCGGCTGCAACCTTGCGCAGCTCATGTTTCTGGATCTTGCCGGTCGAGGTTTTGGGAAGCTCCTGAAACACCACCTGTTTTGGGGTTTTGAAACCGGCAAGGGTGGCACGGGCAAAGGCGATAAGCGCGGCTTCATCCGGTTTGGCACCGGGTTTCAGTTCGACAAAGGCACAGGGCACTTCGCCCCATTGTTCATCCGGTTTGGCGACCACAGCCGCAAGGTTAACCTCTGGATGGCCCATCAGCACCCCCTCTACCTCGACGGATGAAATATTCTCACCGCCGGAAATGATGATGTCCTTGGCGCGGTCGGCAATCTGGATATAGCCATCGGGATGTTGCACGGCCAGGTCACCGGAATGGAAATAGCCGCCCTTGAAGGCTTCGGCGGTGGCCTCGGGATTTTTGAAATAACCCTTCATCACCGAATTGCCCCGGATCATGATTTCGCCCTGAGTAGCACCGTCCATTGGTGTTTGTGTGACATCGGCATCTGTAACGGTGATATGCTCCATCATCGGCATTGCCACACCCTGTCGCGCCTTGATTGCGGCGCGGGCTGCCGTATCAGCTGTGTCCCAGTCTTCGGCTTTCCAGATACATTCGGTTACATGGCCATAGGTTTCAGTCAGCCCGTATACCTGAGTGATGTTAAAGCCCAGCTGTTCGATTTTGGTCAGGGTCGCAGGGGCAGGGGGCGCACCGGCGGTAAAGACCTCAACCGTATGATCGAACGCGCGGCGCTCTCCCTCGGCTGCATTGACCAGCATGTTCAACACAATCGGCGCACCGCCGAAATGGGTCACACCTTCGTCAGCAATCGCATTATAGATATTGGACGCGGTAATGTCGCGACAACAGACCAGGGTGCCGCCGATCAGGGGCATCATCCACGTATGGTTCCAGCCATTGCAATGAAACAGCGGTACGATCTGCATGAACACAGGGTGCAGCACCATGCGCCATGAAATTACCGTGCCCATGGTCATCAGATAAGCACCGCGATGGTGATAGACCACACCCTTGGGACGACCCGTGGTGCCGGAGGTATAGTTCAATGCAAGGCTTTCCCATTCGTCCTGCGGCATGATCCAGTCAAAGGCTGGGTCGGCGCTGGCCAGCAGATCCTCGTAGGTCGGATGGCGACCGGTGGCGGGACAATTCGGGTCGGTAACTTCGATGATTTGAGGCGGGGTGCCCTCCATCGCGGCGCATGCATCTTCGGCCAAGTCCATAAACTCGCTGTCAATCAACACCACCTTGGCCCCGCCGTGATCAAAAATATAGGCCACCGTGGCGACATCCAGCCGCATGTTGATGGTATTCAGCACCGCACCACAGGCAGGCACGCCAAAATGCGCCTCGGCCTGGGCTGGGGTGTTGGGCAGAAGGGTTGCAACCACCTCGCCGGGCGCAACACCCATGGCAGCAAGCGCAGAGGCAAGGCGGGTGCAGCGGTCATGGTATTGCGCATAGGTCACGCGGTGATCGCCGTGGATGACAGCGGTGCGGGTGGCAAAGACACTGGCGGCGCGGCGCAGGTGCGAAAGCGGGGTCAGCGGCACATAATTGGCGGCGCATTTGTCCAGACCGGTTTCGTCGTTCATCCACCCCATGTTGCATCCCCTCCGAAAGCAAGTTCTTGTGACAGAATGAGTATTGCGGCAGGGCCACGGTTTTGAAAGGGTGATTTTCGAACCTTCTGCCAGAGCATGGAGCCCGCTGATCGTGTCGTGCTCAACTCCTTGACGCGAGACAGCGCAAGGCGACCCGGATTGAAGGTAAAGCGCCCTGACGAAAGAGGACCCCCGCGTGACCAATCAGGCAACGAAATCAGGCATGGCCGCCGCATCGGTGTTGGGCGGGATGGCGACGCTGGGGCTGACGGATAATTTCGTGCCCTTCATCTCTGAACGGGGATCACTCTGGCAGTTCCATTTTATCCGCTCGCTGATGGGCTTTGTCATTCTGGCTGGTTTCGTCGCTCTGGGCTATGGCAGTTTTCACATGAACCGGCCGCTGGCCGTGCTGGCGCGCAGCTTTTTCCCGGCCAGCGCGATGTTGATCTATTTCGGGTGCCTGTCGGTCTTACCAATTGGTGTGGTGGTGGCGGGGCTGTTCACCGCGCCCTTGTTTGTTGTGCTGATCTCGATCCTGTTTCAGGGCAAACCGGTGGGGGTATTCCGCTGGGCGGCGGTGATCATCGGGTTTGCGGGGGCGGTGATGGTGATCCAGCCGGATCCGGCAGCCCTTGATCCGGTGGCGTTTTTGCCGATTGTTGCGGGGCTGTTCTATGCGGTTGGGGCCGTGGCCACCCGCGCGTGGTGTGAAGGGGAAAGCACCCTGTCACTGACGGCGGGGTTCTTTGGGCTGTTGGGAGTTTTTGGGTTGATCGGGATATTCACGGTGAACGCCGATGCGCCCTTGGGACATGCGGGATTTGTGCTGCGCGCATGGGGGCCGCTGGATGGGGCGATGTTGTTCTGGTTCGCGGTGCAGGCGGTAGGATCGCTGATCGGGATCGCGTTGATCTTTCGCGGCTATCAACTGGGGGAGGCCAGCCATGTGGCGGTGTTTGAATATTCATTGTTGGTTTTCGCCAGTTTCTGGGCGTGGATCCTTTGGGGGCAAACCGTGTCGACACTGGGCCTGTGTGGCATGGCACTTATCGCCATCGCCGGTACGGTGATCGCCCTGCGCAGTACGGGGCAGGAGCACGCAGGATGATCATCAGTCGCGGTCGGAAATATATCTTTGTCCATATCCCCAAAACAGGGGGCACCTCGCTGGCCTTGGCGTTGGAAGATCGCGCGATGAAAGACGACATTATGCTGGGCGACACGCCCAAGGCGGTGAAGCGGCGCAGGAAAGTCAAGGGCATCGAAACCTCGGGGCGGCTTTGGAAACATTCGGGGTTGGCGGACATCGACGGGCTGGTCAGCACGGAAGAGATTGCGCAGATGTTCACCTTTACGCTGGTGCGCAACCCGTGGGACCGGCTGGTCAGCTATTACCACTGGCTGCGCGAACAGGGGTTTGATCATCCTGCCGTCACCCTGGCCAAGGCGCAAACCTTTGAGGGGTTTCTGGCCACCCCCGCAACACAGGCGAGCCAGTGCAATTGGCCAGCGTCACGGTATATGACCGATGTGAACGGGGTGGAACGGGCCAGACTGTTTATCCGCCTTGAGCATTTTGAACAGGACGCCGCCGCCCTGCGCGATCATTTGGGGTTTGATCTGGCGTTACCATGGGAAAACCGGTCAACGCGCGCGCGCGCCTATGGGGATTACTATTCCAACGACATGCGTGAAACCGTGGCGCAATGCTGTGCCGAGGATATCGCACGGTTCGGGTATCGCTTTCATCAGAGCGCCTAGCGCCAGTAGATCCTTTTTATGCCCACGCGTGGCGAAATCGCTTTTGGAGCCGGGTTTATATGGTTAGTCTTGGGGCCATGAAACATGTGAAAAAAGAAACCACTGATGACGCGCTTATTCAGGAATACCTGAACAAGGGTGGCAAGGTCAGCGTTGGCAAAACCAAACCGCCCAAGGCGGAGCTGGGGCTGAGCAACAATCAGTGGAACAATAAATTGACCAAAGAAGAAAAAGCCGCCCGCGATAAGAAGTGAGGCGGATTTTTATTTGGTAGGAAAAGGGCTTGGTCCCTGATCTTCACGCGCTGCGGGTGGTTAAGGCCTGCCGTTGCTTACGTGTTTGCGAAACCGTCATCTCATTTTCGAGACGTTTAGGTATTTCGCGGTTAAGGCCCAGCGGGTGGCCATTTTCCTTATTTTTGCAACCGGCCCCTGTAACGCGTAAAGGGACGCCGAAGCGCCCCTTTACGATGATCATATCTTGCCGGTTCAGGCTGCTGCTGCTTCACCGCCGAAACGGCCATAAAACGACTGCCCCTTGGCCGCCATCTCGCGCAGCAGATCGGGGCATTTGAAACGCTCACCAAACTTGGCTTCCAATTCATCACAACGCTCTGCCGCGTAGGGTGTGCCGATCATATCCAGCCATGAGAACGGACCACCGGACCAAGGCGCAAAACCCCAGCCAAGGATCGCACCGACGTCACCCTCGCGGATGTCCATCAGCACGCCTTCTTCCAGCGCGCGCACCGCTTCCAGCACCTGCACAAACATCAGACGGTCCTGCACTTCCTGCAACTCCGGCTGGGTTTCGGCCAGTGGATAGCGGTCATGCACGCCTTTCCAGTAGCCCAGACGCTTGCCCTTTTCGTCATAGTCGAAGTAACCCGCCTTGGCCTTGCGACCCAAGCGGCCCTCGTCTTCCATCCAGACAATCAGATCGTCGGCCTCTGACGCGGGGTATTCATTGCCCATCGCGGCTTTGGTCGCGCGCATGATTTTGGTTGCCAGATCAATCGATGTTTCGTCACCCAGCTGGATCGGCCCCACAGGGAAGCCCAGCATCTGCGCCGCATTGTCGATCAAGACAGGTGCCACGCCTTCGGTGACCATACGTGCCGCTTCATTGCCATATGGGATGATGCAGCGGTTGGCATAGAAGAAGCGCGCATCGTTGACCACGATCGGTGTCTTGCGGATCTGGCGCACATAGTCGAGGGCCTTGGCCACTGCACGATCACCGGTTTCCTTGCCTTTGATGATCTCTACCAGCGCCATGCGCTCCACCGGGCTGAAGAAGTGAATGCCGATGAATTGTTCCTGACGGCTGGATGCCTTGGCCAGTTCGGTGATCGGTAGGGTCGAGGTGTTGGAGGCAAAGATGCAATCCTCGGGGATCACGGCTTCGACCTTTTGGGTCATCTCTGCTTTCACCTTTGGATCTTCAAACACCGCTTCAATGATCAGATCACAGCCTTTGAGCGCGTCCAGATCAGGTGTTGCGTTGATCAGGGCCAATGCGGCCTCTTTCTTCTCAGGCGTGCTTTTTTTACGGGCGATGCCCTTATCGAAATAAGCTTCGGCATAGGCTTTGCCCTTGTCCGCTGCCGCTTGATCACGGTCGATCAACACCACTTCGATACCGGCCTGAACGGAAACAAGCGCGATGCCTGCACCCATCATACCGGCCCCCAGAACGCCCAGCTTTTTGACGCGTTGGTCGGAGATGCCTGCGGGGCGCACAGCGCCCTTTTCTAGCGCTTCCTTGTTCAGGAACAGCGACCGGATCATTGCAGAGGAAGACGGGTTCATCAGCACGGAGGTGAACCAACGCGCTTCGATCTTCAGGGCCGTGTCAAAAGGCACCAATGCGCCCTCGTAAACCGCTGACAACAGCGCCTTGGCGGCTGGGAAAGCCCCTTTCGTCTTGGCGTTGATCATTGCGCTGGCACCAACGAAAGTCATGAAACCTGCAGGGTGATAGGGCGCGCCTCCGGGCATTTTATAGCCCTTGGCATCCCATGGTTTGACCAGATCGGCGTCTTTTGCGTTCAACACCCATTCCTTGGCAGCCGCCAGCGGATCGGCGACGACTTCGTCGATCAAACCAGCCTTGGCCGCTGCAGCGGGTGCCACCATCTTGCCTTCCAGCAGGAAGGTCGAGGCCGCCATTGCGCCCAGTTTGAACGACAGACGTGTCGTGCCGCCAGCACCGGGGAAAATACCAACCATGATTTCCGGCAGGCCGATGCGGGCCTTGGGGTTATCGGCGCAGAAAATGCGATGTGTGGCCAATGGCAGTTCCAGACCGATGCCCGCAGCAGTGCCGGGCAGGGCGGCAGCAATCGGCTTGCCGCCCTTGTTTGTCTTGGGGTCCATGCCGGCGCGTTCGATCTTGCGCAGCAGGGCGTGCATTTTCATCGTGCCTTCAAACAGGCCCTTGGCCGGATCGTCGCCTGCATCCTCGCGCATTTTGGCCAGCAGGTTCAGGTCCATGCCACCGGCAAAGGAGCCTTCCTTGCCGCTTGTGATCACGATGCCTTTGACAGCGTCATCAGCCAGCGCCGCGTCGATATGCGCCTCCAGCTGGGTCAGCCCGTCGATGGACATCACATTCATGGATTTATCCGCAACATCCCATGTGATGGTGGCAACGCCGTCTGCGTCGGTCTTCAGTGTGAAATCGGTCATTTATCGTCTCCCAATTCAGGAATTCTGGTTTAGCGCTTGGGCGTGTAGTCAGCGAATTTAGCGAGCAGCATTTTGATCAGGGCCAGTGTGGCCTCTGGTCCATTGCTGCAATCTTCCTCGCTGAGGGCCAGGCGCTTGAAATTGTAAAGCTCGGCGCGATCCAAAGGGTGGCTTGGATCGGCCTTGTGTTTGAAAAACAGGGGTGGGTCCTGCTGGACCAACCGGACATATCCGCCGTCATCGGCAAGCTTGAGAACCAGATGGTCCATGCCCTGACTGGCCGCAAGATCAGCCACCGCGTGAAAGGGGTGCGCCGCCATTACACCCGCTCGATGATGGTGGCGGCACCCATGCCGGAGGCGATGCAAAGTGTGGCCAGGCCGACTTCCTTGTCCGCCCGTTCCAGCTCGTCCAGCAAGGTGCCGATGATCATCGCGCCGGTCGCGCCCAGCGGGTGACCCATGGCGATGGAGCCACCATTCACGTTGACCTTGTCATGATCGACGTCGAACGCCTGCATGAAACGCATGACAACAGCGGCAAAAGCCTCGTTCACCTCGAAGAGGTCGATGTCGTTGATGGTCATGCCGTTCTCGGCGAGGATTTTTTCGGTGACTGGGACAGGGCCGGTCAGCATGATGGTCGGGTCGGTGCCGATTTTCGCGTTGGCACGGATGCGGGCGCGGGGTTTCAGGCCGTATTTCTCGCCGAACTCCTTGTTCCCGATCAACACAGCGGCAGCACCGTCCACGATGCCGGAAGAGTTGCCCGCGTGGTGGATGTGGTTGATTTTTTCCAGATGCGGGTATTTCAACATGGCAACCTTGTCGAAACCGGGCATGACTTCGCCCATGGCCTGAAAGGCCGGTGATAGGCTGCCAAGGCTTTGCATGTCGGTCTGGGGGCGCATGTATTCGTCGTGATCCAGAATGGTCAGCCCGTTCTGGTCGGTGATGGTGATCACGGAATTCTTGAACCGGCCTTCTTTCCATGCTTTTTCCGCGCGCTGCTGCGAAGCAACGGCAAGCTGGTCTGCCTCATCACGGGTAAACCCATATTCGGTTGCGATGATGTCAGCGGAAATGCCCTGCGGGACAAAATACTGCTCCATGGCAATCGAGGGGTCTACAGCAATTGCCGCGCCGTCACTGCCCATGGCCACACGGCCCATCATTTCCACGCCACCGGCGATATAGGCCATGCCGGCCCCGCCTTTGACTTGGTTCGCGGCAAGGTTCACCGCTTCCATGCCGGACGCGCAGAAGCGGTTGATTGCAAGGCCGGGAATACGTTCATCAAGATCCGAGGCCAGAACCGCGGAGCGGGCCAGACAGCCCCCCTGTTCCATGACTTGGGTAACATTGCCCCAGATCACATCTTCAACCGCATGACCGCTTAGATTGTTACGGTCTTTCAGGGCGTTGAGGGTCTGGGCGGACAAACGCAGGGATGTCACCTCGTGTAATGCACCGTCTTTGCGGCCTTTGCCGCGCGGGGTGCGGATGGCGTCGTAGATATAGGCTTCGGTCATGTGATATTCTCCGGTTCAATCAGGTCAGGCTCGGTCAGCGGGAGCGTTTTCATTGCGCCCGGTCGGCGGGCGACCCGGGCATAAGATCATAGGGGGCTTTCCAGCCCGGTTGTTCGGACAGGCGCGTGAGCCAAGCGTCGATGTTTGGGAAAGCGCTTCGGTCAAAGCCGAAAGGCTCGGGGTAATAGAGGTATCCGCAGCAGGAAAGGTCAGCATTGGTGACCTCGTCACCGACAATCCAGTCGCGCCCTTCAAGGTGGTTGTTCAGCACGGTGTAGGCCGTCTGCAAACGGCCAAGGTTAAAGGCGATGACCTCTTGTGGCCGTTTGTCTTCGGGCAGAAAGTTCATCAGGAAACGGGTCATCCCGGCCATGGAGCTGAGTTTGTGATTGTCCCACAACACCCAACGCAGGATTTCGCGGCGCTCTTCAGCATCCCGCCCGCCAAAACGGCCGGATTTCTCGGCCACATAATCCTGTATCACACCGGATTGGGTCAGGCGGATATCCCCGTCGATCATCACCGGCGCTTCACCCATGACGTTGACGGTTGCACGAAAATCCGGTGTGCGGGTCTCGCCGCCAAAGAAGTCGATCTTGACCGGCTCCCATTCAAGTCCAGAGAGTTGCAGGGCCAGCGCCGCCTTATAGGCATTCCCGGATTCGCCGAAGCAGTGGAGCTTTATTGTCATGGGACGGTTCCTTGTTGTTACGGTCGCAGACGAGGCAAGCCTCGTGATGAGTTTAAGAGCAAGATGAAGCGGGATTGCTACTGTCTTGCATCACATGAATGTTGGGGTGCGCGGGATCGGCTTCATCTTGCCTATAAACTCAATCCCACCGCTGCATCCCAAGCGGACATCAAAGATTACGCGCGATCAGTTCCTTCATTATTTCATTGGTGCCGCCATAGATCCGTTGCACGCGGGCGTCGGTCCACATTTCGCCAATGGCGTATTCTTGCATAAAGCCATAGCCGCCATGCAGTTGCAGGCAGTCATCAAGCACTTCGCCCTGGGTGTCGGTGAGCCAGTATTTTGCCATGGCAGCCCGGTCGACCGTCAATTCCCCACGCAGGTGTTCGGACATACATTGATCCAGAAAGGCCCGCGCCACGGCGGTTTTGGTTTTGCATTCGGCCAGTTTGAAACGGGTGTTCTGGAATTGGGTGAGGGGGGCACCAAAGGCTTCGCGCTCTTTGCAATATTGAATGGTGCGCTCTACCGCACCCTCCATGGCACCAACTGCTTCGCAGGCGATGATCAGCCGCTCTTGCGGGAGTTGCTGCATCATCTGGTAGAAGCCTTTGCCCTCTTCCTGACCCAGAATGTTTTCGGGCGGGACTTCGACATTGTCAAAGAACAGCTCGGAGGTATCGGAGGCATGTTTGCCGATTTTTTCGAGGTTGCGCCCGCGCTGAAAGCCGGTTGCGCCCTCGGTTTCAACCACCACAAGGGAGACGCCTTTTGCGCCTTCGTCCGGATCGGTCTTCGCGGCGACGATGATCAGATTTGCGTGTTGACCATTGGTGATAAAGGTCTTTTGGCCCGACAGGCGGTAGGCATTGCCCTCGCGGATCGCCTTTGTCTTGATCGCCTGCACGTCCGAGCCGGTGGAGGGTTCGGTCATCGCCAGCGCCCCGACCATTTCGCCAGAGGCCATTTTCGGCAGCCAGCGCTTTTTTTGATCTTCGGTACCGTAGGCAAGGATGTAATGTGCCACGATGCCCGAATGGATGCCGTTGCCCCAGCTGGCAAGGTTGGCGCGGGCGGATTCGATGTAGATTGCCGCCTCATGGCCGAAATCGCCGCCAGCACCGCCGTATTCTTCCGGGATGGAGGCGCAGAGCAGGCCAAGCGCCCCGGCCTCTTGCCAGGTGTCGCGGTCCATTTCCGACTGCTTGCGCCATTTCTCGAATTTCGGGGCCCATTCGGTGGAGATGAAGGTGGCCGTCATTTCGGCAAGCATCTGATGCTCTTCGGTCATCCAGCTGGATGTTGTTGTGGTCGCGTCTTTCATCACATCCCCTCCCAAAGGTGCATTAACGTTTGCGGTCTTCCAATTCGGCATTGAACAACCGTAGCCGTGCCGTCAGGTTCTCTTCGTTCATCACCGAATTGAAGTTTTCGAACAGGAAAGACAGTGCCTCGCCTTCGTCCAGACCTGCATCAGCGCTGAATTTCTTCAGGCGGCGATATCCGTCTTCGGTCATGGCGACGGGAAAACGGCGGGTCAGGCGAAAGCGTTTGGGCACGAAGTCTCTCCGGTATCAGGCTGGGCGGGGGTATCCCCGCCATCACCTTAGAAGTTGGCAGCCTCCAGCGCCATCACTGTATCCGCACCGGTCTGGATGCGTGTCAGATGCAGGGCAGTGGCGGGCAGTTGGCGTGCCATATAGAAACGTCCGGTGGCGAGCTTTGTCTCGTAAAACGCGGCGTCACCGGTGCCTTCTGCCAGGGCGGCACGGGCGGCAAGACCCATCTTGGCCCACATCAGACCCAGACAGACATGGCCGAACATATGCATGAAGTCATTGGAACCCGCCAAGGCGTGATTGGGGTTCTTCATGCCGTTCTGCATAAAATACATGCCGGCGGATTGCAGATCCTTGCTGGCCGCCTTCAGGGGGTCGATGAACTCTTTGTCAAACACCTCGTCCGTGCCGGCGCTTTCCTTGCAGAAGGATTTCACCAGTTCAAAGAAGGCCATCACATGTTTGCCGCCGTCCTGCGCCAGTTTGCGCCCGACGAGGTCCAATGCTTGTACGCCATTGGCCCCTTCGTAGATCATCGCGATACGGGCATCACGGGTGAACTGGGACATGCCCCATTCTTCGATATAGCCGTGGCCGCCATAGACCTGCTGCGCTTTGACGGTCATGTCGTAGCCAACATCGGTCAGGAAACCCTTGATCACTGGCGTCAGCAGCGAAACCAGACCGTCAGCATCCTTATCGCCGGAGCGATGGGCCGCGTCGATCATGGTGGCCCCCCAGAGGATAAAGGCACGTGCGCCCTCAACGAATGACTTCTGTTCCATCAGCGAGCGGCGGATGTCGGGGTGTACGATCAGCGGATCAGCGGGCTTGTCTGGGGCTTCGGCCCCGGTAACGGCACGGCCCTGAAGGCGGTCATTGGCGTAGACAACCGCGTTCTGATAGGCCACCTCGGCCTGTGCCAGACCCTGCATGCCCACGCCCAGACGCGCCTCGTTCATCATGGTGAACATGGCGCGCATGCCCTTGTGTTCGACGCCCAGCAGATAGCCAGTGGCGTCATCATAGTTCATCACACAGGTGGAATTGCCGTGGATGCCCATTTTTTCCTCGATAGAGCCAACGGTTGCCCCATTGCGATCGCCCAGAGAACCGTCTTCGTTCACGATGAACTTGGGTACGATGAACAGGGACACGCCTTTGATGCCTTCGGGGCCGCCTTCGATTTTTGCCAGCACCAGATGGATGATATTGTCGGCCATGTCGTGCTCACCGGAAGAGATAAAGATCTTCTGGCCGGTGATCTTGTAGGAGCCATCCGCCTGTGGCACCGCCTTGGTGCGCATCAAACCCAGATCAGTGCCGCAATGCGGTTCGGTCAGGTTCATGGTGCCTGTCCAGTCGCAGGAGACCATATTGGGCAGGAAGGTATCTTTCTGCTGGTCCGTGCCATGGGCAAGGATTGCAGAGGCCGCACCATGGGTCAGACCCTGATACATGGTAAAGGCCTGATTTGCCGCAGAAAACATCTCGCCCACGGCAGAGCCGATGACCTGCGGCATGTTCTGGCCGCCGTATTGCTCTGGCATGTCCAGACCGGTCCAGCCGCCTTCCTTGACCTTTTCAAAGGCCTCTTTGAACCCGGTGGGCGTATAAACCACACCGTTTTCCAGCCGGCAGCCTTCAGTGTCGCCAACAGTGTTCAGCGGGGCGATCACTTCAGAGGTCAGCTTGCCAGCCTCTTCCAGAATGGCAGAGGTGAAATCAGGCTCCAGATCTTCATATCCGGGGGTGCTGGCCTCACTGATTTTCAACACATCGTGCAGCACGAACTGCATGTCTTTCGTAGGGGCTGTATATGTCGGCATGAGGGTCTCCCGGAGTGTGAATTTCAGGCATAAGCTGGCGGTGCTGTTACTCCGCCATGCTGGGTGTTTGGTTTAAGGAGGTCATCATCTTTTCCCCCCATTTCAGTTGTTCTTTCAGATCGTTGATCGCCGCATCGAGATCTTCGCGCTGGGCCAGCATTTCTGTCAGGCGTTCGCGGGCGATATCCAGCGCACGGGTGATCTGGGTTCTTTGCTGGTCGCCGCGGTGGTACAGGTCCAGCAGCTGGCGAATTTCTTCGAGACTGAACCCGAAGCGCTTGCCGCGCAAGATCAGCTTTAGCCGCGCGCGGTCGCGTTTTGTAAACAGGCGCTTTTGCCCTTCGCGGATCGGGAACAGCAGTTCCTTCGCCTCGTAGAACCGCAGGGTGCGCGGTGTTACATCGAAAGTGTCGCACATCTGGCGGATTGTCATCAAATCACTGGTCATTTCGTTTTACTCTCATCACATGGGTACATCGTGGTGCTGTTGGCTGCGATGTGTGATGTCTCTCGCATGCTTACAACACCTCGTTAGGTTGACGTAACGTGGACGTCACGTCACTTTGCGGGGTGACGTCACGGCGTCTTTGGTAAGGCCGTATTGTCCATTTTGGTCCCGAAATCATTATTTTTGGGGGTTGTTGGTTAACCTGAACTGCGATCCAGTCGCAATGCAAGAAAGTGGCCGTGGGTAAAAAAATCACCCATCGCGCTGCGTCAACGTCAGCGCAGCCATTTTCACAGCGCATTTGTGGCGAAAATAATGCCACACAGCCACGAAATTAACAGGGAACTAGCTGTCGACTTTGTTCAGGGCCAAGGCCGTATCATCGCGCAGTTTTTTAAGCTCGCTGATCGCCTCGTCCAGCTGGGCACGTTGATCGGAGAGCTCGGACAGTTGTTCGTCAGCAAGGGTAAGCCAGGCTTTCATCTGGCTTTCGGTGCCTTCCTTTTCATAGATCAGCAACCATTGCCGCGTGACCTCGAGCGGGAAGCCGAACTTGCGGCCCCGCAGAATCAACGTCATGCGGGCACGTTCGCGCGGGCCATAGAATCTTGAACGGCCTTCGCGTTCGGGGTGCAGAAGTTCGATGTACTCATAATACCGCAAAGTGCGGGGTGTGACATCGAATTTGGCACACATTTCTTTAAAGGTCAGGCGGTCGTCTGCCATTGGTCGTTACTCCCTTGGCCTTCAAGGTAGGCCGATGAAGAACGGAGCGCAACAGGTGGCCT
This sequence comes from Sulfitobacter pacificus, assembly GCF_030159975.1. NCBI lineage: Bacteria > Pseudomonadati > Pseudomonadota > Alphaproteobacteria > Rhodobacterales > Roseobacteraceae > Sulfitobacter > Sulfitobacter pacificus. The sequence continues at coordinate 2,343,063 of NZ_BSNL01000001.1, read as the reverse complement.
TGCCCTTTGCTGCTGGCCTCGTGATAAAGGGCTAAATTCGGCCAAAGGATCCCCGATATGGCAGACAAAATCAAACAGGCGGGCCAGTTTATTCAGGCTCTGCCACATGCCAAGGCGCTGGGCATGGAACTGCAGGAGCTGGACGCCGGCACTGCCGCGATTTCGATGCCCTATTCCGAAGATATCATCGGCGACCCGAAGACGGGTGTGGTGCATGGCGGGGCGGTTTCTGCGCTGCTTGATACCTGTTGCGGCGCGGCGGTGATGAGCCATCCCAGCAACCCGGCGGGGACGGCGACCATTGATTTGCGCATTGAATACCTGCGGGCGGCGACACCGGGCCAGCGGATCAAGGCACGCGCCACCTGTTACCATGTGACCCGCTCTGTTGCCTTTGTACGGGCCACGGCGATGGACGAGGATGAAGAGGTGCCTGTCGCTATGGCCACCGGGACTTTCACAGCGGGAAGCGGCACATGATCAAACGACCTGAGCCTGTTCAAATCGTGAAACAACGTCGTGATGGTGTGTTGCGTGCGCTGGTCGATGGGGTGCCCTACATCCGTTTCCTTGGCGTCACCTTCGAGCGGCGCGGCGATGAGCTGACTGCGATCATGCCGTTCAAGGAAGAGTTGATTGGCAACCCGATGCTGCCCGCGCTGCATGGCGGTGCAACGGCGGCGTTTCTTGAGGTGACGGCGATCATCTCGCTGAGCTGGGGAATGATCTGGGAAGATATGGAAAGCGGTGCGCTTGAGATTGACGATATTGACGATATCACGCTGCCGCGCCTGCCCAAGACGATTGATTTCACCGTTGACTATCTGCGCTCGGGATTGCCGCGCGACGCCTATGCGCGGGCGCGGATTACGCGGGCCGGGCGGCGCTATGCCTCCGTTCATGTGGAGGGATGGCAGGACAACCGCGCCCGCCTCTTTGCGCAGGCGACAGGGCATTTCGTGATGCCGCAACGGGAGAGCTAAGGTGGAGGCCCGCGCCCCGGAGGCGGCCGAAGCCGTGGGCCACAGACGGGTGCTGCGCATCGCCGTGCCGATTGTGATTTCCAATGCCACTGTGCCGATTTTAGGCGCGGTGGATACCGGCGTTGTCGGGCAAATGGGATTGGCTGCCCCCATCGGTGCTGTGGGTCTTGGCGCGATTGTTTTATCAGCCTTCTACTGGTTCTTTGGCTTTTTGCGGATGGGCACGGTGGGGCTGACTGCGCAGGCTGCTGGTGACAATGATCACGCAGAGGTCACCGCGCTTTTAACGCGCGGCCTGCTGATTGGTCTGGGGGCAGGGCTTGCGGTGATTCTGCTGCAAATCCCATTGTTCTGGGCGGCCTTCACAGTGTCGCCTGCCTCGTCCGAGGTGGAAACCCTTGCCCGTCAATATATGACGATCCGTATCTGGTCAGCCCCTGCCGCCATTGCAATCTATGCGATCACCGGCTGGTTGATCGCGCAGGAGCGTACCCGCGCCGTTCTGGTTATCCAGCTGTGGATGAACGGGCTGAACATCGTATTGGACATGTGGTTTGTGCTGGGCCTTGGCTGGGGTGTGCAGGGCGTTGCCCTTGCAACCTTTCTGGCAGAGTGGAGCGGTCTGGCCGTGGGGCTGTGGTTTTGCCGCGGCGCATTTCGCACGCCGGACTGGCGCAATTGGGTGCAGGTGTTCAACCGTTCGCGCTGGGTACGGATGGTTCGGCTGAACACGGATATTCTGATCCGCTCAATCCTGCTTGAGGCGATTTTCCTGTCCTTTGTCTTTCTTGGTTCGGACATGGGGGATGTGACCCTGGCCGCCAATCAGGTTCTGCTGCAATTTCTGATGATCACGGCCTACGGGCTGGACGGTTTCGCCTTTGCCGCAGAGGCGCTGGTGGGGCGGGCCGTGGGCGCGCGACAGGTTGCTGCCTTAAGGCGTGGCGCGGTGCTGGCGTCCTTCTGGGCCGGTCTGGTGTCGGTGCTGATGACGGTGTTGTTTTGGGTCATCGGTCCGCAGATCATTGATCTGATGACCAAGGCCCCTGAGGTTCAGGCCACAGCACGGGTGTTTCTGCCTTATCTTTTGGCGGTGCCGGTGCTGGCCTGCGCAGCCTTTATGCTGGACGGGATATTCATCGGGGCCACACGGTCACGCGATATGCGCAACATGATGGCCCTGTCCTTTGCGATATTTGTCGTTGCTGTGGTGATCCTCGTGCCGGCCTATGGCAATCACGGGCTATGGGCGGCAATGCTGATCTCTTTTGTGGCACGCGGCATCACGCTGGGTCTGTGTTATCCGGCACTGGAACGCGCCGTTCAGTCCGCACCGGCTAAAGCATGACCTCAACCGCTTCGGGTGGGCGACCGATAACCGCTTGACCATCTTTGAGGGCAATCGGTCGTTCGATCAGGATCGGGTTTGCGGCCATTGCGGCCAGCAAGGTGTCGTCATCCATGTCTTTGCGCAGGCCCAGTTCCTTGAACAGCTTTTCACCGGAGCGCATCATCTTAATCGCAGGGAGGTCTCCCAAGGCCCGGCGCATCTGCGCAATTTCTTCAATCTTCGGTGCGTCCTGAAGGTACAGCCGAACCGTCACATCAACGCCTGCCGCCTCGATCAGCGCGAGAGTCTGGCGCGATTTGGAACAGTGCGGGTTGTGCCAAAGAGTAATCATAACCAGTCCCTTCGTTTACTACCCACCGCATCCGCAACCGTGGCAAAGCCGTCTTTGGCGAGTAGATCATCCAGCCCGCGCACAATCTGGGTGACCAGTGACATGCCGCCGAAGACCAGTGCGGTATAGAGCTGCACCGCCTGCGCCCCGGCACAGATTTTCGCATAGGCTTGTTCAGCGGATCCAACTCCGCCAACCCCGACCAGCGGGATGTCTGTCAGCGTGGAAAGCCGCGCCAGAACGCGGGTGGATTTGTCAAACAACGGTGCCCCTGACAGCCCGCCCGCCTGGGCGGCGTGATGACTTCGCAACCCGGCGCGATCCAGCGTGGTGTTTGTGGCGATGATGGCCGCGACCCCGGCAGAGTTGGCAACCTCCGCCACATCTGCGATTTCGGCCTCGGTCAGATCGGGGGCGATTTTCAGAAAGACCGGTGTGGCACCGCGTACATCCATCACCCCTTCCAACAGGGCCGCCAGCGCCGCCTTGCCCTGTAGATCGCGCAGCTTTTCCGTATTGGGAGAGGAGACATTGACGGTGGCGAAATCGACGTGGTTGCGGGCGGCCTCCATGACCCGGGCAAAATCAGCGGCGCGGTCGTCGCTGGTTTTATTCGCGCCAAGGTTCAGGCCCACGGGCACACCTGTGCCGCGCTGCGCCAACCGGTTGCAAATCGCCTCTGCCCCGTCGTTGTTAAATCCGAACCGGTTGATCGCGGCCTGATCCCGGGTCAGGCGAAACAGACGGGGTTTGGGGTTGCCCGGTTGCGGCAGGGGCGTTGCGGCCCCGACTTCGATAAACCCGAACCCGGCACGCGACAGCGGGGCGATGGCGGTGGCGTTTTTGTCAAACCCGGCGGCAAGGCCAACCGGATTGGGCAGCTCCATCCCGGCCAGCGTGGTTTTCAGGCGTGCAGAGGTCACCGGTCCCGGCGCAGGGACCAGCCCCATCCGCAGGGTGCGGATCGCCAACCCATGGGCCAGCTCAGGATCAAGCCGATGCATCGCCGTGAGGCCCAGACGTTCGATCAGCGCATTCATGCAAAATATCCCGTGATATCGGCACCCTGACTGCGGATCAGCCGCGAGGTTTTAACCGCCGCCTGCCGGTGCACAACGGCGCGTTGATAGTCGGGATCAGACACCATCGCCAGAAACGCATGTGCGTTGGGATATTGCGCGATGAACATCGCATCCCATGCCTCATCAGAGGGGCCGATCAGCGTCAGTTCGAAACTGGCGCGCCAGAGAATACTGCCCCCGACTTTCGCAAGGATCGGGCCGGTTTCCTGCCCGTAATGTCCATAGGCCTGCGCGCCGGTCAGCCCGTCGCGGGCGAGTTCATGATCACCGGGATAATTTGCCAGATCATTGAACCGCACAAGGTTGAGCATGTTCAATTCACTGTCGCGGTCCAGATCCTTGAAAGCATCAAACTGGGCGCGGTCTGGATCAATATATCGGGTCATTGGCTTGCCTCTTCGAAACCGGGCGGGAATTGGTGCTGGCCCTCGATCAGTGGTAAGGGCTGGGCCCAAACCACATCCTCCAGCAGCATCTTGCGATACAGATGCGGGAACAGGGCATTTCCGCGTGACACTTCCCATTTCAGCGCCTCGCCAGCCGCCGCTGCATCAACGGCGATCAGGAATAAACCATCCACACCGGCAAAATGTTTGGCAGCGGTTTCGCGTGCCTGTTCTGCGGTAGAGAAATGCACATAGCCATCGGCTAGATCAATCGGCGCACCGGCGGTTTCGCGGTTTTCACGCAGCGCTTGCCATTCGTCGGTTCGGAAAATTTTGAAAATTAACATGAGGGGGTGATGCCCGTCCGGCACCAAGGCGTCAAGTCGGCAACCCGCCTTCTGTGGGTGTTATACGTCCAGTTGAACAGGCGGCGGCAAGCGAATTTGTAAGCCCGGCCAACAACCTCTTTGACAGCCTGCGGGTCAGGGGCCACGATGCCACATAGATTCCATTTGGGGGAAAACCAATGAAACGATTCCTGACAAGCGTTGCGGCTTTTGGCCTGATGGCAGGTGGTGCCGTAGCCGATACAAAACTGACCATCCTGCACACCAACGACTTTCACGATCGGTTTGAACCGATCAGCAAATATGACTCCACTTGTGGGGCGGAAGACAACACCGAAGGCAAGTGTTTTGGCGGTATCGCACGGATGATCACAGCCATCGGCGAGGCCCGTGGCCGCGCCGGTGACGATGTGCTGCTGCTGGACGCTGGCGATCAGTTTCAGGGGTCATTGTTCTATTCGCAGTATGGCGGCGACCTTGCGGCCGAGTTCATGGCGCAGCTTGAGTATGACGCGATGGCGGTGGGCAACCACGAGTTTGATGACGGCCCAGAGGGGCTGGCCGATTTTCTGGACAAGGTCGGGTTTCCGGTGCTTTCCGCAAACATTGACGTAAGTCAGAACAACCGTCTGGCCGACAGGGTGGGAAAATCCGCCGTACTTGAGGTTGCTGGTACGCAGGTTGGTGTCGTTTCCGTATTGGCGGAAGATACACCTGAGACATCTTCACCCGGCGACACAGTGATCTTTTCCAGCGCAGTGCAGGCAGCACAGGCGGAAATCGACCGGCTGACGGGCGAAGGTGTGAACAAGATCGTTCTGCTGACCCATGTGGGCTTGCCCGCTGACAAGCGGCTTGCGCAGGAACTGACAGGTGTGGACCTGATCATCGGCGGTCATAGCCATACCTTGCTGTCAAATACCGCAGAACGTGCCGAGGGTCCGTATCCTACCGTGGAAAACGACGTGCCGATCTTTCAGGCCTACGCTTATGGTAAATATTTGGGTGAAATCAGTGTAACTTTTGATGATGCCGGCGCGGTGACAGAAATTTCCGGTGAACCGATCCTGCTGGACGCTTCGGTGAGCGAAGACGCGGCTACGGTTGCCCGTATGCAGGAATTGGCCAAACCACTGGAAGAACTGCGCAGCCAGGTTGTGGCGGAGACCTCTGATATGATCGAAGGATCGCGTGATGCCTGCCGTGCTGGTGAATGCCCGATGGGTAATCTGGTCGCTGACGCGATGCTTGACCGGGTGAAGGATCAGGGTATTCAGGTTGCCATCCAGAACGGTGGCGGGCTGCGCTCTTCCATCGATGCCGGAGAGGTGACAATGGGGGAGGTGCTGACCGTGCTGCCGTTCCAGAACACCCTGTCGACCTTTGAGGTAACCGGTGATGTCTTGGTTGCGGCGCTGGAAAACGGCGTCAGCCAGATCGAGGACGGTGCGGGTCGGTTCCCACAGGTTGCCGGGCTTACCTTTGCCTTTGATGCCAGTGCTGAACCGGGCAGCCGTATCAGCGATGTAATGGTTGGCGGCGCGCCGGTTGAAATGGACAAGACCTATGGCGTGGTGTCCAACAATTATGTGCGCAACGGTGGTGATGGCTACGCGATGTTCAAGACAGCAGCCAAGGCATATGATTTCGGCCCTGATCTGGCAGATGTAACAGCGGAGTATATCGCAGCGAATGCGCCTTATACCCCTTACACGGACGGGCGGATCACAGCGAAGTAAAGCTGCTTAAATAAATAGAGAGAAAGGCGCATCCAATTGGGTGCGCCTTTTTTGATAAGGCTGGCAGCGGCAAAAAGCTTCCACTTTGACGCATCCCGGTCTTTACCCAAGCAGAATAATCAGGATGATTTTACACCGTTCTTTTATCGGCATCTCTATTCTCGGAGGATTGATAGGCACTTTCTTCCTGACCGGGGTGCTGATCAATGCGCTGGGTCTGAATGTCACCTTTTATGACGCAATTTGGAGCGAATTGGACGGCATCTATTCAACCACCGTTGCTGTCGGGGAAGATACGGAATTTTGCCTGTGCCCTGCGTATGTTTGTGAATCGAGCTCGGAGGCTGCGATGCTTACACATCCAACGATTTGGGGGTGGCGAAACTTTCAATACTTTCGTGCCCCAGCTTTTCCCAAAACTGAACAATCACCTCGGCACAAAGCAGAAAACCCAAAACCGATCCATGCGTTGGGCGAACAAGAGTACTGTTTAATGAAACGGGAGGGCGATATTTTGTCTCTGACCTTAAGCGAAAACGCGGGCGCATTCTGGCTCGATATCAAATAGCGCCTTAGCTGGAGGCGCTCTTCTTTGAGCTGTCATTCAAGGTTCTGCCGCGCTGTTGGATTGCTATTCCTTTGGGGAGGTGCCCTCGCGATAGCTTGCCGGGGATTGGCCATAGACCCGTTGAAACTCCCGGTAAAAGTTCGAACGCGTCAGGAACCCCGATTGTGACATCACCTTGGCCACGGAATCTTCGGTGTCGCGCAGCAGCTGTGCCGCATGCTCCAGCCGGAAACCATTCACATATTGGGATACATTCATTCCCTGACTGACGTTGATCGCGTTTGACAGGCTGCGCTCTGGCACGCTTAGCCGCCGTGCGATCCGTTGCACTGTCAAATCGGGGTCAAGATAGATTTGGCTGCGGAGCAGCATGGCGCGGGCGGCGGCTTCCAGTGTGGCTTCGTTGCTTTCTGCTGGGATGTCGGGTTTGACCTTGGTGGGGCGTTGTAGGGCGATGAGGGTTGGAATGCTGGTCAGGATCAACAGCAATAAAGCAATCAGCAGGGCGGAGCCGAAGGTCACCAATGCGGGGGCTGACGCACCGCGGGCCATGACAAAGCTGAGCGCGATGGCGGTGTCCAAAATGAGAAGACCCAGCAATAACCCAACAGCACCATACATCCAGCGGATCGCAGGGCGGGCGATGTCCAGACGGGCATGGATCAGGTTGTCAGGTCCGCGTCGCGCCAGACGCAGCAGCAGGCCGGTATAGACCAGATAGCTGGCGCTGATCACCAGATCGAAATCACGAAAGATATTGGCGAATAACCCAAGGCCCAATGCGAGCAGAACTGCGACCCCAAGATGCAGCAGTGCATGTCTGCGAAACGATGCCCCGTCCACCGCCAAAGCCAGAAACCCCAGATAGAGCAGCGGGCCCACTGACATCGGCAGCACCCGCTGAAAGGTAATGAACCGCTCCACACCATAGCCGAAACGCAAGCCGACCAGCAGTGATTGCAGTGCAAAGCTGGTGAACAGTAACGCAAAGAAGATGCCCGATATCCGCCGCCCCAGATCCAGACGCAGCATCAAGGGGGCGATCACCACACAGAGGCTTGCGGCAAGGATTGGCAATGGAACCGAAAGCATTTGCGTGTCCAAACCTGTCCTCCTTTACGCGCGACCTGTCCTAGATCGTGATAGAGGACAGGGTTTGCCGTCTCAACCCGTTGTTTTGTTGGGGGTAACCCGCAATCTCTGGGGCATCACGCCCATTGAAGGAACATGAGACATGAAGAACATTCTGCATATTGCCGCCCTGACCCTTGCCTTGACCGCTAACAGCGTTCTGGCGCAGGAGGTGCGCACCGGCCTGTCGGACCTCAAGATTTCAGATGCCCGCAGGGATCGGCCCTTGGAAGGGTTCATCTGGTATCCCACCAAAGAAACGGCGCGGCTGAAGGCGCATCAATCCAATGGTGTCTGGCAGGGCATTCAAGCCATCGAAGACGCTGAACCGTTGACCGGAAAACGCCCCTTCGTGGTGCTGTCGCATGGCATGTATGGCAATGCCCGCAACCAGAACTGGCTGGCGGATGCCTTGGTGCAACACGGCTTTGTGGTTGCGGCAATCCACCACCCTGGCACCTCAAGCTGGATGCGGGACCCCGATCAGGCACGCCAGATGTGGGACCGGCCCGGCGACATCAGCCGTGTCATTGATCATGTGCTGACTGACCCAACGATAAGCACTCATATCGATCCCGAGCGGATTTATATGGCGGGGCATTCACTGGGCGGGATGACCGCCGTGGCGCTGGCGGGGGGGCGGTTTGACGCGCCCAAGATGGATGCCTTTTGTGCGGCGCGGCCAAGGGAAATGGTTTGTGGTCTGTTGGACTTGTGGAAGATTGCAAAAACACCAGAAGATGCAAAAGCGATGCAGGCTGATCTGTCTGATCCTCGGATCAAGGGGTTTGCGATGTTCGATCTGGGCGCGACCCAGACGTTTTCAACCGCCAGCCTGAATGCCATCGCACGGCCCTTGTTGGTGATTGGGGCACCCAAGGGGGAATCCGACGTTAATCTGGATGTCGAATCCCGCGCGTTGCGGGCAGCGGTACCGGCGGAATTTGTGACCTATATGGAGCCGGAAAACCTGTCGCACTTCGATTTTCTTGGGGTTTGCAAGCCGGGCGGTCTGGCGATCCTGCAAGCGGAAGAACCTGAAGACGCCTTTATCTGTGCCGATGGTGTGGAGGAGCGCATGGCAGATCAGGCAATTGTCATCGAGGCGGTTTTGGCGGCCTTTCAATAGGCTCTGACATTCTGCTCAGGGATCAGCGGCGGGGCCTTTGGTCGCGCCGCTTTCTCGTGTGCCCTCGATGGGGTCGGGTTGTGACCCTTCAACCGTTTGCAAGCTGGAGGTCCGACCAGCGTTCAGTGGCTGGAAGCTGGACTTGCCGTCTTCTGCCACCGCCTGACGTTTGGTCATGCGCCACAGCGTGTAGAGGATCACCATCACATGCGAGAGAGAGGTGACAGCAAACAAGGCCCGCAGCCCGATCTCGGACATGGCCCAGCCCGCAACCGTTGGTCCGATGATGGACCCGATGCCATAGGTCAGCAGCAGCCCCCCTGAAATCTGGATCGCTGATCCGGGTTCCGCATGGTCATTGGCATGGGCAACGATTACCGGGTACATCGCAAAAATTGATCCCCCCAGAAGGGCCGCAAGGGCGAGGTTCATCATGCGCCCCTCAGGCGCGAGGAGGATAAAGGCGAGATCGGCAAGAAGTGCAAAACTTGCGATGCCGACCAGCACCTTGCGCCGGTCCATCTTGTCCGACAGCAGGCCGACCGGCATCTGGATCACCGCGCCAGCAAGGATCGGAATGGCGGTGAACAGGGCGACCGCCCCCAGTACCAACCCCACTTTCTGTGCATAAACCGCAGCCAATGTCCCGAAAGCCGCGTTTGAGACGCCAACCCAAAACACCGCAAACACCGCTACCGGAGAGTTGCGCCAAAGCGCCTTGAGGTTGAGTTTAACCTTGACCATGGGCGGCGGGGTCGAGGTGTTGCTAAGGGCCGTTGGGACCAAAGCCAGACAATAAAAGATCGCCGCAAGCGCAAAAAAGAAAAAGCCGGAAGGATCGCCCAGCGTCAGCATCATATAACCGGCGGTATTAGCACCCAGATTGACCATCGTATAGACGCCAAACACCCGCCCGCGCGATTGTGCTGGCGTTTGTTCACTTAGCCAGCTTTCCACAATCATTGCGGTGCCCGCAAAACAGAAACCGCAGAGCCCCCGCAATACAACCCAGGCCCAGGGGGTGATCAGGATCGCACTGCCCAGCATGGAGACGGCTGCAATCGCCGCCAAGGAACCAAAGGCGCGAATATGCCCAACCCGCCCCACAAGTGTTGATGTCATGATGCAGCCGGCGACATATCCCAGCGCCCAGCCAGTGCCGAGCAACCCGAGCGAGACGTTTGAGAACCCTTCAAGCGTGCCGCGTACCGGCAGGATCAGACCGTTGATGCCGCCTGCAAACAGCAAGAAAGCGGAGCCGACCAAAAGGGCGGTGATGGGCAAAAGCTGTCGGATGGTGTGGTCCTTTTCGGCGCTTGGTTTCGGCCATCCTGCCTGATTAATTGCCAAGTGGAAATACCAAGCAGACCTGTGGCCCGAGGCGGCTTTTGCGCCGCTATGGCACTTGCGATAGGCTGGGTCAGGATGACCCTTAAGAAGAGAGATGTTGCATGTGTGGACGATTGGTGCTGACCCTGCCGGCGGATGCGATGGCGCAGCTGTTTGCCGCCGCCCCGGCGAATGATATGCCACGGGTGCCCAATTTTAATGTCTGCCCAACCGACCCCGTATCGATTGTCACCAGTGATGAGGCGGGGGCACGCAAGCTGCGTGCGATGCGTTGGGGGTTTATTCCACGTTGGTATAAGGAAGCCACCGGCGGGCCTTTGCTGATCAACGCACGCGCCGAGACTTTGGCCGAGAAACCGGCATTTCGCACCGCAGCGCGCACCCGGCGGGGGCTGATCATCGCCACAGGATTTTATGAATGGACCAAGGATGGCGAAGGCGGGCGCGATCCTTGGTATATTTCACGCGCCGATGGGGCACCCTTGGCCTTTGCTGCGGTCTGGCAGGACTGGCGCGGGCAGGACGGGATCACACAGAAGACCTGTGCCATTGTCACCACAGCGGCAAGTACACCGATGCAGGCGATCCATCACAGGATGCCTGTGATCCTTGATCAAGCGGATTGGTCCCTTTGGTTGGGCGAACAGGGGAAGGGCGCGGCAACGCTGATGGCACCCGCACCAGATGATCTGCTGGGGTGGCACCGCGTCAGCCGCGCCGTTAACTCCAACCGCGCCTGCGGCGCGGCCTTGATCGAACCCCTGCCAAAGGGCAGCGAAGTGGGGTAAGCGGTCGTGCCGGGCGGCTTAGTCCGACGCTTCGGCAAAGATAATTTCGCCTTCAGCTTCAGTGCCGTCAGATCCCAGACCGGTAAAGGTCGGTGGGGTGGTCTCTTCGACTTTCAAGCTGAACATGGCTTCGGAACTGATCGGGCCAGAGGTCCAGCTTTCTTCAGGGCCGTTGACGGTGTGCGATGCATCGCTGTTGTTGTGGAACAGGATGTTGTCACCGGGGTTTGCATAAACCACGGAAGGGAAATAGCTGCCGTCCACAATCAGGACAACATGATCTTCGGCTTGTGCGGCGCTGGCCGCAAAGCTGAGAGCAGCAGCAACGGCGAGAACGCCTTTGCGAGAATACTTAAGCATTGGAATGCTCCTTGTAACGGCCCCACCCGGTCACATGGGATTTTCACTAAATGGTAAATACGGCGAAAATTTGGCAATTTTGCCCGAAATGGCGCCAAAACCGCGCTTAATTCAGATCGCGCAGCGGTTCTGCGGTCTGTGCCTGACCGGTCAGCCATTTGCGAAAAGACGCTAATGCGGCAGTTTCATCGCGGGTTTCGGGCCAGACGAGATAGTAATTACCGATGCTTTGGGTGGTCTGTGCCGAGGCCAGCATGAGCTGCCCGTCACGCAAATAGGGTTCGGCAAAGAAGGTCGGCAAAAGGGCCACGCCCAATCCATGGATCGCGGCCTGGGCCATGGTAGAAAATTGATCGAACACCATGCCAGCAGGTGGATCAGCGGTGATGCCTAGGGCCGCTAACCATCGTGCCCAGCCCCGCGGCCGGGTCTCCAAATGCAATAAGGGGTGTGCCAATATATCCTTGGCTTCGGTCAAGGGGGCCTCCAGCAAGTCTGTCGCGCAAACCGGCACCACGGTTTCGGGCATCAAAGGCAGATATTGCACACCGGGCCAGTCTTCATGTCCAAAGTGGATTGCAGCATCAAAAGGGCTGTCAGCGATGGCAAAGGGTTTCAACCTTGTGCTGAGATTGACAGTGACTTCGGGATGGGTGCGAGCGAAGTCGCGCAGGCGGGGTGCCAGCCAATGCATGCCAAAGGCTGGCAGGATGGCAAGGTTCAGCGACCCGCCCGTCGGGTTGGTGCGCAGTGAAACAGAAGCCTGCGCAAGGCGGTTCAGGATATCGCGCACCTGCACCACATAGGCCTGGCCCGCTTTGGTCAGCGCCAATTGCCGCCCCTTGCGGATGATCAGGGCGACGTCCAGCTGTTCCTCAAGTGTTTTAAGTTGGCGGCTGACCGCACTTTGGGTCAGGGAAAGCTCTTGCGCTGCTGCGGTGGCACTCCCCAGTCGCGCAACCGCCTCAAAGGCGAGGAGGGCCGAGATTGAGGGCAGGAAGCGGCGCGGGGCTATCATATGATTTTTTCTCATACATTCAGGATAAAGCTGCGATAGTCTTTTGCTGCTGGATTTGCAATAAGTCGGGCAAATGTAGATGCTCTGAAAGGACTTGCCATGACTGCCGAAAAGCCAGCACTGCGCGCCAAAGATGCCCCTGATCTGGGATCGTTTGATTGGGCCGACCCCTTCCGCCTGGACAGCCAGCTTAGCGAAGACGAGCGGATGATCCGCGATTCCGCCGCTTCTTATGCGCAGGAAAAATTGCAGCCTCGCGTGATTGACGCCTATGCCAATGAAGAAACCGATGCCGGTATTTTCAAGGAAATGGGTGATATGGGCCTGTTGGGTGTCACCATCCCCGAAGAATACGGCGGGCTTGGCGGTGGCTATGTGTCTTATGGTCTGGTTGCGCGTGAAGTTGAGCGTGTGGACAGTGGCTACCGTTCGATGATGTCGGTGCAGGCCAGCCTCGTGATGTATCCGATTTACGCATATGGATCGGAAGAACAGCGCAAGAAGTATCTGCCGAAGCTCTGTTCCGGTGAATGGATCGGCTGTTTTGGTCTGACCGAGCCTGATGCAGGTTCTGATCCAGGCAGCATGAAAACACGTGCGGTGAAAACGGCCAATGGTTACAAGCTGACCGGCACGAAGATGTGGATCTCAAATGCACCGATTGCGGATGTCTTTGTGGTCTGGGCCAAGAGCGAAGAGCATGGCGGTAAGATCCGTGGCTTTGTGCTGGAAAAAGGCATGGACGGTCTGAGCGCACCGAAGGTGGGGAACAAGCTGTCCCTGCGGGCGTCAATCACCGGCGAAATCGTGATGAAGGATGTGGAAGTCGGCGAGGATGCTTTGCTGCCACATGTTTCCGGGTTGAAAGGGCCGTTCGGCTGTCTGAACCGCGCACGTTACGGCATTTCATGGGGCGCAATGGGTGCGGCAGAGTTCTGCTGGCACGCGGCACGGCAATACGGGTTGGATCGCAAGCAGTTCGGCAAACCTTTGGCGGGCATGCAGCTGTTCCAGAAAAAACTGGCCGACATGATGACAGAGATTTCACTGGGCCTGCAGGGGTCTTTGCAGGTGGGTCGGTTGATGGATCAGGCCAATGCGGCACCGGAAATGGTGTCGATTGTGAAACGCAACAACTGCGGCAAGGCGCTTGAGATTGCCCGCCACGCTCGCGACATGCATGGCGGCAACGGGATTTCCGGCGAGTTTCAGGTGATCCGTCACATGATGAACCTTGAAACGGTGAACACCTATGAGGGGACACATGATGTGCATGCCTTGATCCTTGGACGTGCGCAAACCGGGCTTCAGGCGTTTTTCTGAAGGTGAGATGGGTTTCTTGCGCGTCGTCGCGCAGATCAAATAATATCTAAAATGAAGCAGAGGCACGTGGCAGACACGGGCCTCTGCATTCTTATGTGAGGGTGATATGGACCGCGTTTCGATCGTGCATGAAAATTTTCTGCGGCGTGTGGCAGCGGGAGATTTCCCCGCGGGTAAGACAGATGCCGGGGCCTTGGAGGCAGGTGCGGCGCTTGAGTTGTTTCGTGCACAGGGTCTGTCGCGGGCGCTTGATCTGCAAAGCCGCATGATGCAGAAGGCGGGGCAGGGGTTCTATACCATCGGATCCTCCGGTCATGAGGGGATGGCGGCGCTTGGCCATGCCTTGCGGGTCGATGATATCGCGTTTTTGCATTACCGCGATGCGGCGTTTCAGATTGCGCGGGCAGCCAAAGCGGGGCAGACGGGCATGATGCGCGACATGCTGTTGTCCTTTGCCTGTTCGGTTGAGGATCCGATCAGCGGGGGACGGCATAAGGTCTTGGGCTCTCGGCCTTTGATGATCCCGCCGCAAACCTCGACCATCGCCAGCCATTTGCCCAAGGCGTTGGGGGCGGCCCATTCGATCACCCTTGCGCGGCGCAACCGGCCCGAACATGCCATTCTGGCGCAGGACGGGATTGCGATGTGTTCCTTTGGGGATGCCTCGTTGAACCACTCCACAGCGCAGGGCGCGATCAATGCGGCGGGTTGGACTGCGGTGCAGGGTATTCCCTTGCCGCTGTTGTTTGTTTGCGAGGACAATGGCATCGGCATTTCCACCAAGACGCCAACCGGGTGGGTCAAGGCGACGATGTCGGCCCGGCCCGGCATCAGGTATTTCGAGGCGGATGGGCTGGATATGTTTGCGGCTGTGAAGGCCGCAGAAGAGGCGGCGGAATGGGTGCGCCGTCACCGCAAACCGGCGTTTTTGCATCTGCGCACCGTACGGCTTTACGGACATGCGGGACCGGACGTTGTGACATCCTATCTGTCGCGCGCAGAAGTAGAGGCGGATGAAGCACATGATCCGTTGCTTTATTCGGCGCGTGGCTTGGTTGCCCTGGGGGCGGCTGACGCTGAGCAGGTGTTGGAGATTTATCAGCAAACGCTTGCGGATGTCGCGCAGGCCGCCAAGGAGATGGCGGAGACCCCAAGGTTGAAGAGTGCCACTGAGGTGATGGCCAGCCTGATCCCGCCGAAACGGCAGATTGCACCCAGCAATGGACCGGGAGCGGAGCGGCGGGCCGAGGTGTTCGGCAGTGATATGGCGCAGATTGATCAGCCGCAGCCGATGTCGCGTCTGATCAACTGGGCCTTGCATGATCTGATGCTGGAACACCCCGAGACCCTGTTGATGGGCGAGGATGTGGGACGCAAGGGCGGCAACTACGGCGTCACGCAAAAGCTGCATGCCCGCTTTGGTCCGGCGCGGGTGATTGATACGCTGTTGGATGAACAAAGCATTCTGGGGCTGGCGATTGGTCTGGCACATAACGGATTTATCCCAATGCCGGAAATCCAGTTCCTTGCCTATCTGCACAATGCGGAGGATCAGCTGCGCGGCGAGGCGGCGACCCTGCCGTTTTTCAGCAACGGGCAATGGAGCAACCCGATGGTCCTGCGCATTTCAGCGCTTGGGTATCAGAAGGGCTTTGGTGGCCATTTCCACAACGACAATTCGCTGGCCGTGTTACGCGATATTCCGGGATTGATCATTGCCTGTCCGTCTACCGGGGATGAGGCGGCATGCATGCTGCGCGAATGTCACCGTCTGGCGCGCGAGGAACAGCGGGTGGTGATCTTTGTTGAACCGATTGCGCTTTATCCAATGCGGGATCTTCTGGAACCGGGAGATGGCGGGTGGATGCGCGACTATCCTGCGCCGGATTTGCGGATCGAGCTGGACAGTGTTGGTGTGCATGGCGATGGCGCAGATCTGGCAATTGTGACCTATGGCAATGGTCATTACCTTAGCCGTCAGGCGCAACATGATCTGGCGGCGCAAGGTGTTGACGCCCGAGTTATCGACCTGCGGTGGTTGGCACCTTTGCCAGAGGCTGCTTTGTTGGAGGCGGTCGGCGACAGGCCGGTGTTGATCGTTGACGAATGCCGCCGCACGGGCGGGCAGGCCGAGGCGTTGATGGCGATGATGGCAGAAGCAGATGTCACGAAATTTGCGCGGCTCACAGCGGAAGACAGCTTCGTTGCGACGGGGCCCGCCTATGGTGCAACACTGCCGTCGCGTGAGGGGATTGTGGCGGCGGCACGTTCCCTGTTGGCTTGAATTCTGGGCTGATTGCGAATCGTCTCCCTTTGTCGGGGGATGATTTTTACTGAGACGATGCGTTAGGATTCTTTTTTTAAAGTATTGGTTTGTAAGGATATTTTATAACTTTAGATTGCTTTGCACACGTGTGCAAAAAATCCTTGATAATTTTGCTGACTTGGCCGACTGTTTCCTTGGCACCATCACTGGATGGTCAAAGGGGGCGTGCATGGCTGAAATTCAACTGCGGAATATCAACAAGCGTTGGGGTAGTTTTGTCGGGGTCGAGAACTTTGACCTGACGATCGCAGACGAGGAGTTTCTGGTGCTGCTTGGTCCATCAGGCTGCGGCAAGACCACGACCATGCGGATGATTGCGGGTCTGGAAGATATCACTGAGGGCGAGATCATCATCGACGGAAAAGTGGTGAATGATCTTGATCCGAAGGACCGCGATGTGGCGATGGTGTTCCAGTCTTACGGTCTTTATCCGCATATGAATGTCTATGAGAATATCCGGTTTCCGCTCAAGGTACGCAAGGTAGATCCTGCGACACATGATGAACGTGTGCGCCGGGCCTCTGCCATGGTTGAACTCGACGATTTTCTCCACCGCAAACCTGCCGAATTGTCCGGGGGGCAGCGTCAGCGCGTGGCCCTGGCGCGTGCCATTGTGCGGGAACCCAATGTGTTTTTGATGGATGAACCGCTGTCCAATCTGGATGCCAAACTGCGCGTTAGCACGCGTGCGCAGATCAAGAACCTCAGTCACGAACTTAAGGTGACCACCGTTTACGTGACCCATGATCAGATCGAGGCGATGACCTTGGCGGACCGTGTGGTGGTGATGAAGCAGGGCAAGATCCAGCAGGTCGGCACACCTACAGAGATCTACGACAACCCGGCGAACACCTTTGTGGCCTCCTTTATCGGCTCTCCTGCAATGAATCTGATGGATGGCGTCATTCGGGATGGGATTTTTGAAGGGGTGAACGTGCGGATTGAAGGGCTGAAGGCTGCGGATGGGGAGGTCACGCTGGGCTTTCGGGCAGAGGATGCAGAGGTGGCGGAAGCCGGGGCTGGGCAGATCAACGCGCCGGTTTATACAATCGAATTGCTTGGCGATGCGGTGATGTTGGCGGTCAAGGCTGGCGGGCAGATGGTGTCGGTCAAGGCGCATAAGGAATATCGCGCCAACATTGGTGATGCTGTGTCATTTTCAGTGCCGCCTAACATTTGCCACGTGTTTGAAAAGGCTTCAGGGGCGCGGATCAGCGTCGGATAAGAAGGGCCCCCTTGGGGGAAAGACAGGTGCATTCTTGCAAGGTGCACCCAATTATATGCAACAGGGAGTTTGCAAAATGATGTTGAAGAAACTAGTACTTGCGAGTGCAATTAGCTTGATGGGGACAACTGCATTTGCAGCCTGTTCCTATGAGAATACCACTGAAATCAAAATGCTGTCTGCTGGATTTGAGGCATGGAAAGCGGTTGCGGATGCCATGGCGGAATGCGGGAATTTCCAAGCTGAGCTGGATCAGGAATTCCGCACCAAACAGCCCTCAGCCTTTGAGGCGAACCCGGCGCTCTATCATCTTGGTGGGGTGTCAAACGGTACAGTGACGCCCTTGCTGAACGCTGAAACCATCCGTCCACTGGACGATCTGGTTGCCAAATACGGGCAAAACCTGTCTCCAAACCAATTGATCCGCATCGATGGCAAGATCATGGCCGTGGCCATGATGGTCAACACACAGCACCTGATGTACCGCGAGGACATCCTGTCCGATCTGGGGATCGAAACACCGACATCATGGGATGAAATCTACGCCGCAGCTGCCAAGATCAAAGAGGCGGGCGTGGTGGACCATCCTTTGGGTGCTACCATGAAGTCGGGTTGGAATTTGGCGCAGGAATTTGTGAACATGTATCCTGGTTTCGGGGGCGCGTTGTTCAACGATGACAACACCACTGCGGTGAATTCCGAAGCGGGACTGAAAGCGCTGGAGACCATGAAAGCGGGGATGGCCTTTATGGATCCCGAAGTTTTGGTCAGCGATTCAACCTATGTTCAGCAGCAGTTCCAGCAGGGCAAGATTGCCATGGCGAACCTCTGGGCCTCTCGTGCGGCAGCGATGAACGACGAAGCCGAAAGCCAGGTTGTGGGCAAGGTCAAGATGGCCGGTGCCCCTACCGCGATGGAAGGTGGTGCCCCGGCTACGACCTTGTGGTGGGATGGCATCGTAGTTGCCGCCAATATCACGGACGAGGAAGCAGACGCGGCGTTCAAACTGGCGATGGAAGGCATGGACACCGAGATGGTTCAAGCCAACAACGATGCGGCGATCTGGTTGATCGACGGGTTCACGCCGGGTCCCTTGTCTGAGGGCGCAATTGCCACGGCCACGGCCAATCCGGCACCGCCGGCCTATCCGTCCACCACGCAGATGGGTCTTTTGCACACTGCACTTGGCAACGAAATCCCGGCCTTCCTGACCGGTGAGCGTGACGCCGCTGCAACGCTTGTCGCGATTGACGAGGCCTATACCACCGCCGCCAAAGAAGCTGGTGTGCTGAAGTAAGCTTTAGGGCAGGTCGGCCTGTTCCGACCTGCCCATTCTTGCGGTGCTGGGTTTCGTCGCAGGCATTCAGATGCCTGCTGCCAAGCTCATCAAAAACATGAAGATAGAAAGGGAAGTCCATGAAATTCAAAACGTTCTTTGCCTTCGTGGCACCGTCTGTCTTTATGATGACCTTGTTCATTGCTTTGCCATTGGTGTCGGTTTTCATCCAATCCTTCCAAATCACCCAGCCGGTGATGCAGCAGTTGGAGGTGGAAACCTGTACGCCCGGATTTATCACTCAGACCTGTGTGACCGAGCTGAAAACCGTGCCGATCATTGGTGATGATGGGAAAATACAGACCACTACCCAATGGGTCGGTCTGCAAAGCTATCGCAATGTGTTGCAGATGGATAAGGTCTGGGAAGCGCTGTCATCCGGCCGCCTGGGTGACATTCTGCAAATCGATTTCTGGAAGGCGCTGCGGTTTACCCTGATGTTTACACTGCTCACGCTGCCGCTGGTGATCGGCGTTGGGTTGTTGATCGCGCTGACGGTGAACAATGCGGCCAGAGCCTTTCGCGGCCCGGTGATTTTCGTGTCTCTGCTGCCCTTCATTGTGACGCCGGTGATCGGGGCGCTGTCAATCTACTGGCTGTTTGTCGGCGACGGCATTCTGACCGCGATGATGGAACGATGGAGCGGCACCAACATCTCGATGTTTGCGCAAGCCTGGACAATCGAGTTGCTGATGTATTTCTACCGGGTCTGGCATGTCGCACCCTTTGCCTTTGTGATCTTCTATGCGGGGCTGCAAACGGTGAATATGGACACGCTGGAATCGGCGGTGATCGACGGGGCTTCCCGCTGGGAACGGCTGCGCCATGTGATCATTCCGCATTTGATGCCCTTGATCGTTTTTATCGCGCTGATCCACCTGATGGATTGCTACCGGGTCTTTGACGAGATCATCGGCTTCCGCTCTCAGGCCCATGTGATTTCACTGCAATGGCTGACAGTTGATTTCCTGACACCAGATGATGCGGGCAACCGGGCAATTGCACGGGCCTCTGCCAGTGCCATGCTGACCATGATTGGGATTGTCTTTCTGCTGATCCTGCCACTGCGCCGCACATGGCGGGACCATAAAGGGGGCGCACACTGATGAGCACCACATCCAAAGCAATGCGCCAGTCCTTCGCCCTGCGCTTTTCGTCCAATGCCTTCCTTGTGTTCTGGTGCGTGATCGCCGCCTTCCCGATCCTGTGGATCGCTGTGATGAGCGTGAAATCTCCGGTCGATGCCTTTGCGCAAAACCCGATGGATGTGATCATGGGCCCCAACACGCTGGCGCGCGGTGACGGGCTGTCGATCCTTGATATCATCCTTGGCCTTGCGGTTTTGTATTTTGCCATCCGCTGGATGTTCACCCGGTTGCCCGGACTGGTCACCCGCTACAGCCCTAGCGGCTGGATTGTTCTGGGCTGGCTCATTGGCGCGGCGGTCTATGCGCTGGCGTTTCTGCTGGTGTTCTTTGGCCTGCTGCCGCTGATCCTTGCCCCCTTGAATGCGGTGCTGGGCCCTTTGGGGGACCCTGTGCTTGGGCTGACAACACAGCATTATATTGCAGTCTGGGGCGAGAATGAGTTTTACCGCAACTTTCTGAACTCCATGCTGGTTACCGCCGGTGTCGTGACCATTTCCCTGACCGTGGGCACTTTGGCGGGGTATGGGCTGGCGCGGTCTGGTTCTGATCTGGCGTTCTGGCTGCTGATCCTTGCACTGATTTTCCGGGCCCTGCCGCATTCGGTACTGGTCGCGGGGTATCTGCCCTGGTTCATCAATTCTGCGGAAATCCTGCGCCCGCTCTTCGGGGATCTCTCGCCAACACTCTATGGTCAGCCCTGGGCGGTGATTGCGGTGCTGGTGTCGATCAACCAGCCGTTTACCATCTGGATGCTGCGCTCGTTCTTTCAGAACATTCCCGCAGAGCTGGACGAGGCCGCACGGGTGGATGGCTGTTCACATTTTCAGGCCTTTCGCCGGGTGATCATGCCGGTGATGTGGCCAGGGGTCATCACCACGGGTCTGTTCAGCTTTCTGTTGGGGTACAACGATTACCTTGTGACGTCGTTGCTGCTGGATGCACAGAACCAAACGATGGTGCCCGCCATCGCCGGCTACTTCAACCGCGAGACCACAACCACAGATCAGGTCGAAGCCGTCGCCGCAGCTGTGTCGATCACCGCGCCTCTGTTCCTGCTGGTCATGGTCTTCCAGCGCCAGATTGTCAGCGGCCTGACGGCAGGGGCGGTCAAAGGATGAGAGCGCTTCTTCATCTTGCCCCTAAATTCCGGGGTCCGGGGCTGGCCCCGGTCCGTCGCTTACCACCAGAGAAAGGCCTGAAATGAAAGGTTCCCGCCCCGAACAAGCCGTGCTGACGCGCGACACGGATATGTCCAAAACCGCACAGACCCGCGCCGTGATCGAGGGCATGGTCGATGGGTTGAACGACCATACCATCGACGGCATTGGCGCATTTTTCCATCAGGAGTTCCGGTGGATGGGCAATACCGGCTGTGGCACCAAGGCGGGATTAAAGGCGTTTCAGGATAATTGGCAACGCCCATTTCAGGCGGCGTTCTCCGATAAGGTCTGCGTCGATGAGGCACGGATGTTCATGGGCGAATGGGCTGCGGCCTTTGGCCGGCAAGAGGCGACACATTCGGGTGAATTCATGGGGGTGGCCCCGACCGGCAAACGTATCGAGATCCGCTATATGGATTTCTGGAAGGTCAGCGATGGCAAGATCGAGGACAATTGGGTGATGGTCGATTTCCCCCATGTGCTGTCGCAACTGGGGGTCGACGTTTTTGCCGGCGAAGGCTGGGAAGCCTTTGATCGCGGCGAGAAAACGCCACCGCGTCCTGATAATTGAGAGTGTAAAGAAATGGCGATAACCTATTTGAAACGCGGTAAGTCTGACGCGGAACGCAGCGATGATGATGCCAAGACAAGGGATGTTGTAGAGGCGACCCTGAAAGACATTGAGACCCGCGGAGATGCGGCGGTGCGCACCCTGTCCGAGAAGTTTGACAATTACTCACCGGCTTCCTTCAAACTGTCGCAGGATGAGATCGACGCTCTAATTGCGCGTGTGTCGCCGCAGGAGATGAAAGATCTGAAGTTTGCACAGGAAAACGTGCGCCGCTTTGCACAGGCGCAGCGCGACTCCATGCTGGACATTGAAGTCGAGATGCAACCTGGCGTGATCCTTGGCCATAAGAATATCCCTGTGCAATCGGTGGGCTGTTATGTGCCGGGCGGCAAATTTCCGATGGTGGCCTCGGCCCATATGTCGGTGGCCACGGCCAGCGTTGCCGGTGTGCCGCGTATCATCGCCTGCACGCCCCCGTTTAACGGTGAACCCAATCCGGCGGTAATCGCAGCCATGCATCTGGGCGGGGCGCATGAGATCTATGTTATGGGTGGCATTCAGGCGGTCGGGGCCATGGCCATCGGAACCGAGACCATTGATCCGGTTCATCTGCTGGTGGGGCCCGGTAATGCTTTTGTTGCCGAAGCCAAGCGGCAATTGTTCGGCCGTGTCGGCATTGATCTGTTTGCCGGTCCAACCGAAACCATGGTGATTGCGGATGACACTGTTGATGCTGAGATCTGCGCCACGGACCTGTTGGGGCAGGCGGAACATGGCTATAACAGCCCTTGCGTCCTGCTGACCAACTCGGAAAAGCTGGCGAAAGAGACCCTCGCGGAAATCGACCGGTTGCTGGGGATTTTGCCAACCGCCGGCACAGCACGTGTGTCATGGGAGGAGTATGGCGAGGTGATCGTCTGTGACACCTATGAGGAGATGCTGGCGGTTGCGGATGACATTGCTTCTGAACATGTGCAGGTGATGACGGATCGGGATGACTGGTTTCTGGAAAATATGACCTGCTATGGTGCGCTGTTTCTGGGTGCGCGGACGAATGTGGCCAATGGGGACAAGGTGATCGGGACAAACCACACGCTGCCCACCAAGAAGGCAGGCCGTTATACCGGGGGGCTATGGGTCGGAAAATACCTCAAGACCCATTCCTATCAGAAGATCACCACGGATGAGGCGGCGGCGGAAATCGGAGCTTACGGATCGCGGTTGTGCATGTTGGAGGGTTTTGTCGGTCATGCAGAGCAATGCAACGTCAGGGTGCGGCGCTATGGCGGCGTGAATGTCCCCTATGGAGAAGGCGCGCCTGTGCAAGAGGTGGCCGAGTAGATCGCGATGCGATCTTTGAGAGGCGCTGCCTCTCAAACTCTCCGGAATTTAGGGGCAAGATGAAGAATGGATAGACCGAGTGTTCATAAGGAGCTGATCGCCCCGTTGAGAGCGGCGATGTATGATTTTGATCTCGCTGATGTGCGGGAGGCGTTGCATGCGATTTGCGCACCGGATGTTGTGTTTCGGCTGGCATTTCCGTTTGAAACCACCGTAGGTGTTGATGCCTTTGTCGATAAGGTCTTTGTGCCTTTCTTCAAGGCACTGCCTGATCTGGAACGGCGGGATCATATTGTGATGGCGGGCCCGACAACGGCGGGGGATGACTGGGTCGGCTGCGGCGGGTTTTATTGCGGCACATTCACGATGCCTTGGCTGGACATTCCGCCGACCGGTCATTTGCTCCATATGCGGTTTCACGATTTTTATCGCGTGTTGGACGGAAAAGTGGTCGAGATGCAGGCGCTCTGGGATATTCCCGAGGTGATGATGCAGGCCGGGGCCTGGCCGATGGTGCCATCATTGGGGCGTGAATGGCATGTGCCTGCACCGGCCAGCAATGACGGTATCGTTGCGGGGCCTTATGATGCGGTTCAGGGTTCCGAGACCTGCCAGCATGTGGTGGACATGTTGGAACATCTGAAACGGCATCCCGCCCAAGGCGGGCCGGAAGTGATGGAGATGGCGCGTTTTTGGCATCCGCGCATGACGTGGTACGGGCCGTCGGGGATCGGTACCGGGCGCGGTATTGCGGGTTTTCGCAATTGGCATCAAATCCCGTTTCTGGCCGGCATGCCGGACCGGGGACAATATATTGATGAGATAAATTATCACTTCTTTGGTGACCGCAACTTTGCCGCCGTGACCGGCTGGCCCGATATGTATCAAACACTCACCCATGGCGGTTGGCTGGGCATAGCGCCAACAGGCAAGAAGATCGAAATGCGGTCACTGGATTTCTGGCGCCTTGAAAACGGGTTGATCCGTGAAAACTGGGTATTGGTTGATCTTCTTCACATGTACGATCAAATCGGTGTTGATGTGTTTGCGCGTATTCGTGAGTTCAACAAGGCCCGTGCAGGGTTTGACCCAGAAACAGGAATTGCGTTGTGACCACCCTTCCAAGAACCCCGGCGTTTGATCTGACTGGCAAACGCGCTTTGGTCACCGGTGCCTCTTCGGGCATCGGGCTGGGCTGTGCTGTGGCCTTGGCAGAGGCGGGGGCCCATGTGGTTTGTGCCGCCCGGCGCGGTGATGTTTTGGCAGAGGTGAGCGAGGCGATGACAGCTGAAGGCTGGTCTTGTGAAGCTATGGCGTTAGACATTGCGGATCAGTCAGCCCTGAGTGCGGCCCTGAAAGCGCAGGGGGCTTTTGACGTGGTGGTGAATGCTGCTGGCATGGCGCGGCATGCGCCGGCGCTAGAAGCCACGCCTGAAGATTTTGATGCGGTGATGAATGTCAATGTGCGGGCGGCTTACTTCCTGTCGGCTGGCACCGCGCAGATGATGATTGCTGCGGGAAAACCCGGGTCAATCATTCATATCTCAAGCCAGATGGGCCATGTGGGGGGCATCGACCGGACGGTCTATTGCACATCGAAACATGCAGTGGAAGGGATGGTCAAGGCGATGGCGGTGGAGTGGGGCAAAGCGGGCATTCGGATCAATACGATCTGTCCGACTTTTGTGCGGACCGCCTTGACACAGCCGACGTTTGACAACCCGGAGCGTTTGGCCTGGATCATGGAAAAGATTAAACTGCCACGGGTGGCCGAAGTGGAAGACATCATGGGAGCGGCCTTGTTTCTGGCATCGGATGCATCGGCGATGGTGACAGGCACTGCAATGATGGTGGACGGGGGCTGGACAGCAGACTGATGGCGAAAGTGACTTCTATTGATGTGGCAGCGCTGGCAGGGGTCAGCCGTTCGGCGGTGAGCCGGGTGTTTACGCCGGGGGCAAGCGTCAGCCCTGCCACAGCCTCAAAGGTGCGGGCGGCGGCACGGGCGTTGGGTTATCGCCCCAATGTGCTGGCGCGCAGTCTGATCACCGGGCGCAGCCGGATCATCGGCTTGGTCGTCGCCTACCTTGAGAACCAGTTTTACCCCGAAGCCATTGAACGCTTGTCCAAAAGCCTGCAAGAGCAAGGGTATCACGTGCTGGTGTTTATGGCCTCCAACGATGGTGCTGCCACCCAGACGGTGATTGATGAGTTGCTGGATTATCAGGTGGACGGGATTGTGATCGCCTCGGTCGGGGTCTCCAATGACCTGACGCGGCGCTGTGAAGATGCGGGCATCCCGATTGTCCTGTTTAACCGGGACCAGTTCGATGACCGGCTGTCCAGTGTCACCTCTGACAATATGGCGGGCGGACGCAAACTGGCGGAGTTTCTGCTGGCGGGCGGGCACCGGCGCATCGGGCATATTGCCGGATGGGAAGGGGCCTCGACGCAGATAGACCGCGAGGCGGGCTTTAAATCGGGCTTGATGGCGGGCGGTGTCAAACTGGCCACGCGCACCATCGGAAATTTCGATTATGAGACTGCACAGGAAGCCACCCGTGCCATGTTTGACCGGGACGACCCGCCTGAAGCGGTGTTTGTGACCAATGATCATATGGCCTTTGCCGTGATGGATGTGCTGCGTTTCGAATTGGGGATTTCTGTGCCGCAGGAGGTCTCGGTGGTTGGCTATGATGACGTGCAAATCGCGGCCTGGCCCAGCTATAACCTGACCACGGTACGCCAGCGCGCCAATGAAATGGTGACAAAAACCATCGAAGTCTTGATGACCCGGATTGAAGATGCCGATGCCCCTGCACAGCGCATCTGTATTGACGGGCCGTTGATCATTCGCGGCTCTGCCCGCACACCACAAGGATAGCGACATGCAAGGGTTTGCCCCCAAATTCAAAGACTTCCCCGATTATATCATCGGCATCACCAAGGAAATCTGGGAGGATCGCGGCATTGCGACCCTGCATCAGTATTACTCTGACGATATCGTTGTGCGCTCGCCCGGCTCGGTGGTGAATGGCAATGAAAAGGTGATCGGCGCAACAATGGCGACATTGGCGGAATTTCCTGACCGTACCTTGCTGGGTGAAGATGTAATCTGGTCGGGCACCCCCGAAGAGGGCATGTTGTCTTCGCATCGTTTGTTGTCGACAGCGACCCATATGAATGACGGGATGTATGGCGCGGCGACAGGGAAAAAGCTGGTTTACCGGATTCTGGCGGATTGCCATGCGATCAATAACCAGATCAACGATGAATGGCTGATCCGGGATCAGGGCGCAATTGTGCGCCAGATGGGCTGGGAGCCGAAACAATATGCCGCCGATCTGATTGAACGCGAGGGCGGGGCGGAAAACTGTGTGCAACCCTTGACGCCCGCGATTGACCAGCCGGGACCCTATAAGGGGCGCGGCAATGACAACGAGTGGGGTGCGAAATACGCGGACATCCTGACGGGGATTATGGGGGCTGATATGGCGCTGATCCCAACTGAATATGACCGTGCGGTGGTGACAGAGTATCCCGGTGGCATGACCGGGCATAGCCATGCCTCGGTGGATGGATTCTGGATGGGGTTGCGGGCATCCTTTCCCAATGCGAAGTTCCAGATTGATCACGTGATTGGCCGGGACGATCCCTTGATGCCGCCACGGGCAGCGGTACGCTGGTCCCTGACGGGTAAACATGACGGTTGGGGGGCGTTTGGCATACCGACGGGTAAGGATGTTTATGTGCTGGGGATCAGCCATGCTGAATTCGGCCCTTGGGGGCTGCGGCGTGAATATACGATTTATGATGAGGCGATGATCTGGAAACAGATTTTGCTTCAAACCGGGTAAGCTCAGGGAATGCTGAAATGACCTCCTATGCAGACATCATGTTCACCCCAGAGGTGCAGGCCGAACAGGCGCATATTGGAAGCAAGGGAAAATTCGACAGGCGGTACAACGCCAAGCAAGATGAACCTCTTGGTGCGCCTGAACAGGAGTTTCTGACCTCGCGCAGCACGCTTTACATTGCATCCGTAAACAGTGCCGGGTGGCCCTATGTGCAGCACCGGGGCGGCCCGGCTGGGTTTCTCAAGATCCTTGATCCATTCACCATTGGATTTGCGGATTACTTTGGCAACCGACAGTTGATCACCAAGGGCAATTTGACCAAGGATGATCGCGTGTCGGTATTTGCCATGGATTACGCGCGGCAAGCCCGTTTGAAATTGCAGGGCCATGCAACCCTGCAAAATGCCGAGGATGCACCCGATCTGGCGGCGCAGCTTGCGACCGAAGGTGAGGGGTGTGTGCAGCGTGTGATGACCATTCGCATTGTGGCATGGGACTGGAATTGCCCGAAGTATATCACACCACGCTTTGATACACAGGAAATGACCGCGCTGGTCGGTCCTGAATTGTCGCGGCTGGAGGCCGAGAATGCGGAGCTGCGCGCGCGGATTGCCACGTTGGAGGGGCGCACGTGATTGCGCAGGCCCGATCCCTTGCCCCGCTGCATGGCCATTTGGGCAGCCACCGCGCGCGCCGGTTGAACCTGCGCCCGCCGGGAAGGGGTGTTTTGCGCCCAAGACACCCTTTCAACATTTTCAGGAATTAACCCAATGACACCTCAAGACATGCAAGCCCGCATCGTGCGCTACGGCGATCTGCGCCCCTGTAAAACTGCCTTTATCGACGCCCATACGCCGGGCAGCGATCAAAAGGAAAACTTCACCATCATCGGTGGCGGCGTATCGGAAAGCCCCGATCAACATGTGCATATCTCCCTCCCGCACGGATTTAACATCGGCGCGGCGGGGCAGCCGCCGAAATGCCGCAACTCGCTGCACAACCACCGCACAGCCGAGGTGTTTTTTGTGCTGAAAGGCCGCTGGCGGTTCTTTTGGGGTGAACATGGTGATGCGGGCGAGGTCATTCTGGAAGAAGGTGACATCTTTAACATCCCGACCAATATCTTTCGTGGGTTTGAGAATATCGGCACCGATTACGGGATGATCATGGCAATCCTTGGCGGGGACGATGCAGGCGGCGGTGTGATCTGGGCCCCGCATGTGATCAAGGACGCACAGGCGCATGGTTTGGTGTTGGGTGAAAACGGCAAGCTTTATGACAGCAAACAGGGCGTCAGCCTGCCCGAAGGGGTGAATCCCATGCCGCTGTTGAGCAAGGACGAACTGGCCAAGGTCGACACGCCCACCCCGATGCAGGTCGTGGGTGGCTATGTGCGCCGCTATCTTGATATGTTTGCACTGACCCAATCGGGCAAACCCTGCAAGGTGATTGGGGAGCGGGGCATCATCCGCGACAGGCCCGGATTCGAGGTGGATTTCATCACCCGCCATTGTGCAACATCGCAGAAACACAGCCATGACCGTCCTTCTGTCCTGATGCCGATGCGCGGCCACTGGCGGGTTGAATGGGATGGCGGCAGCGCCACGCTCGCGCCCGGTGACACCATGTCTGTGCCTGAAAACCTTGCCCATTCCGCGGTGCCGTCGATGACGGGAGAGGCGTCATTGTATCATGTAATCTCTACCGGTGATCCTGCCGGGGCCACATGGACAGGGGCATGATATGACGCTGGTATTTGACGGGCATAACGACGCGCTGGGCCGCCTGTGGTGTGCCAGCAGCAATCCGGTTGCGGATTTTGCCCGTCCCATCGGCCATATTAACGTGCCGCAGGCAAAGGCCGGTGGGCTGGGCGGAGGATTGTTCGCCCTGTTCTCACCGCAGGAACGTAAACCGTTTGAGTTCAATGTTTTTGCAGAGGATGACCGTGATATCCCGCTGTCCCCTCCACTGGAGGAAGGGGCAGCCCTTGTGGCGGCCATCGGGCAGGCGGGGATCGCGCACGGTCTGCAAAACGCGGGCCATTTGCGGATTTGCACAGATGCGGCAACGCTTGCCCGCAGTTTTGTAGAGGGGCCATTGGCCTGTGTATTGCATCTGGAAGGGGCGGATTGCATTGATCCTGATCTTTTGGCGCTGGATACGCTTTATGCATTGGGGCTGCGCTCGCTTGGGCTGGTCTGGTCGCGGCCGACAATTTTCGGGCATGGGGTGCCGTTTCGCCATGGCAGCGACGGTGATACCGGTCCGGGGCTGACGGTGGAGGGCAAACGGCTGGTCGCCGGTTGTCTTGAGCTGGGGCTGACGGTGGACACCAGCCATTTGACGATGAAGGGGTTTTGGGATGTTGCCGAGGCCGGAGCCCCGTTGGTGGCCACCCATTCCAACGCTTGCGCCATCGCCATTAACGCCCGCAATCTGACAGACGCACAGCTGCGCGCCATCGGTGAAACCGGCGGCATGGTCGGGCTGAACTTCGCCAGTGTTTTTCTGAACCATGCGGCCTGGACCACGGGGCAGGCGGATCTGGACGATTGCCTGCGCCATCTGGATCATATGATTGCAGTTGCAGGTGAGGATCATGTGGGGCTTGGGTCGGATTTTGACGGGGCCCCTTTGCCACAAGGCATTGCCTCTGCGGCTGATTTGCCCAATTTGATCGAGGCCATGCGCCGCCATGGCTACGGCGAGGCGCTGATTGCCAAGCTGGCCCATGAAAACTGGTTGAATTTTCTTGGCCGGCAGTTGGGCTAGGGTGATGCGCTTGTTGTCTGCCTTGATGTTCTGCATGACACTCTGTTCGGGAGCTGTTGCGCAAAGCTGGCAGGCCGATCTGTCCCGCGATGCGGCCTATCTCGCGGGTGATGTGGCCTATCCGGGGCTTGGCATGCGTTTCACCTGCCATGCCCGCGCGCCGGAACATGGCAATGTGATTGATTCAATCTGGTTTGAATCCACCATCGCGCCGCCTTCGCAATTTCTGATTGGTTTTTCGGATCCGCTTGTGCCGCTGGGACCGCTGTATCGCGATGATCTGACGCTGTTTGTCGGGCAAACCGGATACCGGTTGCCGCGGGTCAGCTGGAATGAGTTAAACAGCGGATGGGAGACCCTTGTAGGCGTTTCCGACAGGATGTTCGCAGCTTTGCCAAATGCAACCCGGCTGGTGTTGCAGGTGGGGAATACGCAAGCCTGGGAGCTGCCAGTGAACGGGCTTGCGACATCGTTGGCACAGGCGCAGGCGCACTGCACCACGGCTTGGCAGGGCGCGGTACCGGCACCTGATCTGCGCCGCATGGCCGAGCGTTTTGCGGCCTCCAATTGCAGCGATTTCTTCACCCTTGGCCCGCAGGCAATCCGCACCGCCAATATCGACGGGGACGGCATTCCGGATATCGTTCTGGATTACAACGCCATCACCTGTGACAACGACAACAAGCGGCCCGGCGTTTGCGGCGCATCACTTTGCTCTGTCGATATATTTCTGAGCAGGACCTTCGCAAAAACCGGCCAGCCCGAACAGCTGCTGGGCATGTCCGCTGAGCTTGTGCCGCTCAGCAACGGCAATCAGGCGGTTGCCACCAGTGGCAATCTCTCCATCTGCCAAAGCACGGAACCCTGTGCTTTTTATTGGTATTGGGATGGCCACAGCTTCACGCAATTACAACAATAAGGGCATTTACTCATGACCATCAAAACCACCCATGTAGGATCCCTGCCGCGCAGTCAGGAGGTTGTGGATTTCATCTTTGCCCGTGAGAATGGCAGCCCCTATGACACAGAGGAATTTGACATCTGCATGACCGCAGGGGTTGCGGAAACAGTGGCCCGACAGGTGGCGGCAGGTGTCGATATCGTGAGCGATGGCGAGACCTCCAAGATCAGCTATGCGACCTATGTCAAAGACCGCTACACCGGTTTTTCCGGTGACAGTCCGCGCAATGCGCCTGCCGACCTCAAACAATTTCCATCTTTCCTCAAACGTTTGGCCGATGACGGCGGCACCCCGCAATATGCGCGGCCCATGTGCACCGGGGAGGTCAAGAGCAAAGGTCAGGGCGAATTGCAAAAGGACATCGCGAACCTGAAGGCGGCGATGGCGACAAATGGGGTCGAGCGCGGGTTTATGAATGCGGCCTCACCGGGGGTAATCTCTCTATTCTTGCAGAATGATCATTACAAAACGCGAGAGGCCTATCTGGCCGCTTTGGCGGATGCGATGAAGACAGAATATGAGACAATTGTGGCCGCTGGTCTGGATTTACAGCTGGATTGTCCTGACCTCGCCCTGTCGCGGCATATGCTGTTTAATGATCTTACCGATGCTGAATTCCTCAAGATCGCGGCGGGTCATGTCGAGGCCTTGAACCACGCCTTGCAGGATGTGCCGCAGGATCGGGTGCGCATTCACATCTGCTGGGGTAATTACGAGGGGCCACATGTCTGTGACATTGGCATGGACAAGGTTTTCGACACGCTGATGGCGGCGGATGCGCGTTATGTGCTGTTTGAGACTTCCAATCCCCGCCATGCGCATGAATGGACTGTGTTTCGGGACCGCCGTGCAGATATTCCTGACGATAAGGTGCTCGTGCCCGGCGTGGTGGATACCACAACCAATTTTGTGGAGCATCCAGAGGTGGTGGCCCAAAGGGTTGAACGTTTTGTGGATATCGTTGGCAAGGAGCGGGTGATTGCAGGCAGTGATTGTGGTTTCGGCACTTTCGCAGGGTTCGGTGCGGTAGATCCCCAGATTGCCTTTGCCAAGCTGGGGGCATTGGCAGAGGGTGCGCGGCTGGCAGGAGAGCGGAGATGAACGACAGCTTGTTTGATCTGTTGAAACGCGTTGATACGCCCACAGTTTGCAATGCTATTGAGGTGGCGCAGGGTAAACGCGGGTTTGATGATTTTACCCGTGGCACAATGCAATGTTCGGCACCGGGGGCTGCCATGGTCGGCTATGCTCGCACCGCACGCATTCAGGCGGTGAATCCGCCAACAGAGGCACCGGATGTGATCAAGGCGCGGCGCATGGCCTATTACAAATACATGTCAGAGGGGCCGCGCCCCGGCGTGGCGGTTGTGCAGGATATGGATGTGCCAAATGCCATCGGGGCCTATTGGGGCGAGATAAATACCAATGTTCACAAGGCGTTTGGTCTGAATGGTGCGCTGACCGACGGGGTGATGCGCGATCTTGGCGATCTGCCGGATGGGTTTGTGGTTGTGGCCGGATCGGTAGGGCCAAGCCATGGATTTGTGCATGTGGTGGATTTTGACGAACCGGTGGAGGTGATGGGTATGGCGGTCGCGCCGGGCGCATTGATCCATGCCGACCGCCACGGCGCTGTAGTGATCCCGGACGATGTCATCCCGCGTCTTGAGGCGGCAATTGCCCAATTGTTCAAATCGGAGAAAGTGGTGCTGGACGCGACCAAGGGCAAGCGCATTGGCTTTTCTGATTTTGAAGCGGCCTGGGCTGCATTCGAGGCCTCGCGCACCTGATGCTAAACGCCCTGAAACGATAAACGTGGATGGGGCGTTTGGTGCAGCTGTTGCTTTTGAGTTTATTGGCAAGATGAAGGGCAGGGGCATGCTTGATCTTGCCCCTAAACTCATGCTGAACCGTGGTATCAGCGCCAGGTTTTGCAGGTTTTATTCCTTGATTGAAGGGGCCCCGCCTTCAAAAGCGTTGCCATTCACATAGTCACAGGGTTCGTCCTGCATTTGCAGGTGGAGCCCGTCCCCCAGGTAGGGATGCGCGCGGGCCAGATCCTCGTCCACGTCGATGCCCAGACCCGGTGCAGTTGGGGCGGTGATAAACCCGTCCTCAACACAAATGCTGCTTTTGATCAGTTGGTCATGGAATGGGGTTTCTATCGTCTCGGCCATCAGCAAGTTTGGGATGCTGACGCCCAGATGAATGTTTGCCGCCCATTCCACAGGCCCCGCGTAAAGATGCGGGGCGAGCTGCGCGTTATAGACTTCGGCCAAGGCCGCGATCTTTTTGGTTTCCCATATGCCGCCCGAACGCCCCAAGGCCGGCTGTAGAATGGTTGCAGCCGCGCTGCGCAGCACGGGGGCGAATTCGGCCTTTGTGGTCAGTCGTTCACCGGTTGCCACAGGGATGCGCACCGCATTGGCGACCTTGGCCATTTCGCCGATATTGTCCGGCGGAATGGGCTCTTCGAACCAAAGCGGGGTGTAGGGTTCGATGGCCTGACCCAAGCGGATTGCGCCAGCGGTTGAAAACTGCCCATGGGTGCCAAACAACAGGTCCGCCTTGTCGCCAACCGCGGCACGGATCGCTTTGCAAAATGCCATGGATTGGCTGATGTCGGACATCGCCGGCATATGCCCACCGCGCATGGTATAGGGCCCGGCGGGGTCAAATTTGACGGCGGTAAACCCGCGCGCCACACAATCGGCCGCGGCTTCGGCGGCCATGTCTGGCGAGGTCCAGAAGGC
This sequence comes from Sulfitobacter pacificus, assembly GCF_030159975.1. NCBI lineage: Bacteria > Pseudomonadati > Pseudomonadota > Alphaproteobacteria > Rhodobacterales > Roseobacteraceae > Sulfitobacter > Sulfitobacter pacificus. The sequence continues at coordinate 2,309,724 of NZ_BSNL01000001.1, read as the reverse complement.
GGTCACATCGTGGTGCGGCAGCGGATAGAGATAGGTATAGGCGCGGATACGTTCGTTCATCATCCCCCCCAGCAAAGCGTAGACTGGGCGCTCACGGTGCTTGCCAAGGATGTCCCAACAGGCAATTTCAAGCCCTGAAAACGCGCCCATGACCGTGAGGTCGGGCCGTTGGGTAAAGCCCGAAGAATAGGTGCGGCGAAACATGCGTTCGATGTTTTCGGGGTTTTCGCCCTGCATGTGACGGGTAAAGACATCTTCGATGACATGGCGCATGGCCTCTGGTCCGACGGATGCAGCGTAGCATTCCCCCCAGCCGACAATCCCGGTGTCTGTGGTCACTTTGACAAGGATCCAATAGCGGCCACCCCAACCTGGAGCAGGCGGCGCAGTGACAATAACGTCGAGGTTTTGCAGCTTCATCTTGGGAGCCTTTCGCGGGAGGGGAGGAGTGGTGCCGGTAACCCGCAATCCTAGCGGTCGAACATGATCACGTTGCGCCGGGCGGCCCCGGTTTTGGTATCCGCAATCGCTTCGTTGATCTGATCCAGTGACCAGCGGCCCGAAATCAGCTCGTCCAGCTTCAACCGTCCTTGCAGATAGAGGTCCACCATCCATGGGATATCCCGCTGGATCACCACATCGCCCATTTTCGACCCGACCATGCCTTGCCCCATGAAGGCCATCGTCACCGGTTCATAACTGGACATGCCACCCGAATGGGGCATGCCGACCATAATCACCTTGCCGCCCCCCGCCAGATAGCGTGGTGCCGCGTCATAGGCCGGGATTGCACCCACGGTAACGATTACCGCATCAGCCCCGCGTCCCATGGCCTTGAGTGCGGCGCGCCATGGTTTTGCTTCGGAGGCTAAAACTCCATCCGTGGCACCGAATTCCTTGGCAACGGCCAGTTTCTCCGCACTCATATCCACGGCTACGATCCTGCGCGCCCCGGCAATCCGTGCACCCTGAATGGCGTTCAGCCCAACGCCGCCGGCACCAATCACCACCACATCCTGACCGGCGCGCAGACCGGCGGCATTGACCACAGCCCCGACGCCGGTGATCACGCCACAGGCAATCAATGCAGCGGCATCTTTCGGGATATCGTCGGAAACCCTGACCACCTGCGCCTGTTCCACCACAACCTTTTCGGCAAAGGCACCGGCTGCCATTGCCTGATGCAGCTTGCCGCCATCCGCAGTTTTCAGCGGGCCAAGGTCACCATCATAGGGGGTTTCACAGACTGTGGGCTTGCCGCCTGCACAGGAAGGGCAACTGCCGCAGGCGCGGATCAGGGTGACGATGACACTGTCACCCGTTGCCAGTCCGCGCACGCCCGGCCCAACCGCGCTGACGCGTCCGGCGGCCTCGTGACCGTAGACGGCGGGCAATGACCCTCCCCAAGCACCATCAGCAAAAGAGATGTCGGAATGGCAGATCGCAACCGCGTCCAGCGTCACCTCGACTTCGCTGCCTTCGGGCGCGCGCAATTCAACCTCTTCGATGACCAGCGGTGCGCCAAATTCATGTGCAACAGCGGCTTTGATCCTTGGCATATACCGTCCCCTTGTATCGGCTTTTTAAGCAGGCTGACGGTGAATGCCCCCTCGCGCAAGCACAGATGCGACGTTTCACAGGGGTGATGACGTCACGTCCAGCCTGCGGATACGCAGGATGAAGACGGCAAGCGCCAGAACCATCAGGCCAGCGGCCAGCAGGAACGGGGCACCGGGCAGGTAAAACGGCGCGCCGTCCCGGGTGAATTGCGCGAAGGTTGCGGTCATCGCCAGCGGCGACAGGATCATTGCCAGCGCATTGGCCGAGGTCAGCACCCCTTGCAGCTCTCCCTGGGCATTGTCGGCCACTTGCCGTGACATGATGCCGGTGAGGGCGGGCGGGATCACCCCCGCCACGGCGGCGATCGGGGTCAGGATAAGGGTGAGGACACCTGACGGGGTAACGGCAATTGCGATATAGGTTGCAATGGCGAACACATGGCCTGCGATAACGGTGCCCCGTTCGCCCAGCTGGTTCAGCGCCAGCCGGATGACCCCGCCCTGAACGATGGCCATGGCCCCGCCAAACAGCGCCAGCGACAGGCCAATTACCGATGGTTGCCAGCCGAAACGCTCCTGTCCGAAGTAGGACCAGACCGAAGGATATACCGCAAAAGCAACACTATAGAGGAAATAGACCATCAAAAGGGGCCGTACGCCGGGCAGGTTGCTCAGATGCTTCAGCGCGCCAAACGGATTGGCCCGCCGCCAACTGAAGGCACGGGCATGCTCGGGGCGCAGGGTTTCTTTCAGCACGAGCCAGCCCAGCAGAAAATTCGCCAAAGCCAGAGCGGCCGCCGCCCAGAACGGCGCGCGGGTGCCGTATTCGGCCAGAAGGCCGCCGATTGTCGGCCCCAGCAGGAACCCCACGCCAAAGCCAGCCCCGATCAGGCCAAAGTTTTTGCTACGTTCGGCAGGGGCAGAGATATCTGCCATAAAGGCCGATGCTGTTGCATGGGTGGCGGCAGTGATGCCGCCGACGATCCGGCCCAGCAGCAACAACCAGATGCTGCCCGCCAATGCCATCACGACATAATCGGCCGCCATCACTGCCAGTGATGTCAGCAGGACAGGGCGGCGGCCAAAACGGTCCGACAATCCGCCAAGCACCGGCCCGAAAAGGAATTGCATCACGGCAAAGATTGTCGCCAAGATCCCGCCCCAGACGGCGGCCTGACTTAGATCCCCGCCGTTCACCTCGCGAATGAGGTCGGGCATCACGGGAATCATCAGGCCGATCCCCATGGCATCGATCATCACCGTGATCATGACAAATAGAACTGCGGGGCGCATGGGTCAGAGGGCCGAAACGCGGGCAGCAAAGGTCAATGCTTGCTCTGGCGCGTCCCCCATGCTGGCCGTGGGATCAAAGATTGCCGGGTCCAGCTTGGGGTAATCCGCCAAGGCCAGTTTTGGCAGGGGCGTCTGGGATTTGCGCGCCTCAAGGCACAGCGCCTTACAGGCAGCCTGCGCATCAGGGCGGGGCATGATATCAGCCAAGGCAAAGCTAAGGGCCTCGGCGTGGATCAATCCCAGATTACCGTCCAGCGCGCTGCGCATTTGGACGGGGTGCGGGGCAAGACCGGCGCTGAGCGCCTTGGCGTGCTGCAAGGAAGCCGCAAGGGCAAGCGCGATCTGGGGCACCATCATCCATTCGGCAAACCACGCCGCCCCGTCACGCTGGTGCTGGTGTATCGCTGCGCTATGCAGGGCGGCTTTCAACCCGCTGACCTGGATATTCAGCGCGACCAGGGCCGAGGGGCGCACCGGGTTTTGCTTTTGCGGCATGGTTGAAGAGGCACCGGTGCCGCCAAGGCTGACTTCACCCACTTCACTGGCAGTCAACCCGATCAGGGTTTGGCCCACATGAGCAAGGGATGCGACCACCTGTGCTTGCCAATCTGCGATCCGCAGGATGGGGCCGCGATCCGTGTGCCAAGTGCGCTGCGGATCATGCAGGCCAAGGGCCTGTGCCAATCCGGCCCGTGTCTCCGCGGGTTTTGCGCCCAAGGCTGAGCCGGTGCCAGCGGCCCCCGAGAGCGAGACAAACAGTGATGTCTCCCGCAGCTGTTCAACTGCGGCAAGGGCATCAAGCAGCGGTGCCCCGAACTGTGCCAAGACCCCCCCCCAGGAGGTTGGTGTTGCTTGCTGCCCGTAGGTGCGCGCGGCCATGGGCAGATGTGCGTGTTCCTCTGCCTGCTGGCCAAGATTGTTCAGGATCTCGCGCAGATCCGCCTCTGCCAAGGCAAGTGCTTGCCGCAACCGCAACATCAGGGCGGTGTCGATAATATCCTGCGAGGTTGCCCCCCAATGCACAAATTGCGCATGTTCCGGCGCATTCATTTCCGCACGAAAGGCGGCGACCAGACCGGGCACACAGACGCCGTTTTCCCCTGTCGCCTTGGCAATCGCGCCGGGATCGATCTGTATTTCCATGCTGGCGCGGTGGATGGCTGCAGCCGAAAGGTCGGGGATCACCCCGAGACTGCCTTGCACCTTGGCCAAGGCCCCTTCAACCAACAGCATCGCGCGAATGGCGGCGCTGTCGGAAAACAGGCGGCCCGCTTCTGAGGTATCAAACAGCTTGGCGTAAAGCGGGCTGTCAAAAAGCGATGCGGCCATGTTCAGCGATCCACCAGGTCAGGGGAGAGGCGAAAGGGATCATGCAAGCTGTGATCAGACATGGCCAATCGCCTTTAGGAAATCACCAAGCACGGTTGCAAATTCCACCGGCTGTTCGACGCAGGGCAGATGGCCGGCCTTGCGGATCAAGTGGAATTTCGAACCGGGGATCAGGTCAACCGTTTCGCGCACCAGATCGGGCGGGGTTGATCCATCTTCGGTCCCGGCAATGCCCAGCGTCGGCAGGCGCAGGGTGGCGGTGGGGGTGTATAAATCCGTACCGGAAATCGCGGCGGAACAGCCCGCATAGCCTGCGTCTTCGCCGCGTACCAGCATGTTGCGCCACAGCTCCAGCTCGGGCGTTTTGCGGAAATCAGCCGAGAACCAGCGCTCCATCACCGCATCGGCCAGCGCCTCAACGCCGCCCGACCGCACTGCGGCGATCCTTTCCTCCCACATGGCGGGGGTGCCAATTTTAGCAGCGGTATTGGACAGCACCATAGCCCGCATCAGATCCAGCCGTTTGACGGCCAGCCCCTGCGCGATCATGCCGCCAATCGACAGGCCGACAAAAACACAATCCCTGACCTCCAGATGGTCGAGCAGACGTTCCACATCAGTGACCAGCGCGCCCATGGAATAAGGACCATCCGGGCAAGAGGACAACCCGTGCCCGCGTTTATCATAGCGGATGATGCGCAGGCCGGCAGGCAACATTGGCAGGATCGGATCCCACAGCCGCATGTCCGTGCCCAGAGAGTTGGAAAAGACCACGGTGGGCCCGTCCTCAGGCCCGTCAATGCGGTAGTGCAGGCGCACATCGCCGGTATCAAACATCTTCATCGGATGGCCTTTCGCAGTTGGATGGTTGCCATGATCTGACCGTGATCAGAGGCCAGCTTATTATAGGGTGCTTCCGGGTGGCTGCCATCGGTCAGATGGTCGTTGAGGACGGAAAAATACGACATCTCACCGATATGGCCAGACCAATCCGGGATGAAATGCCGCGACATCAGGATCTGATCAATGCTTTCGTAGATGCCGCCAAAGGCTGAAGTATAGACCATGTCACGCAGGGATTTCTTGACAAACAACCGTTCGGCGGAATGCAGGCGGAGGCTTTCGATGTCCTCAGTGATCTGCGCATTTTCCGCTTCTGAATAGCGATCGCCGCGATGCTCCGCATCATGGCGCAGCATCCATGCGTAGTTTTTGAACGGCACCTCGCCGGTGATGATTTCAGAGCTGACCGCGTTTTCACTGTCGTTCAGATCACCCAGCACCATCACAGGACGCCCTTGGCGTAATTCGCCGATGATCGCCCCGCGCAGCACCCAAGCCTCTGCCATGCGGCGCATCGCGGCGCGTGCCGCGCCAAGCGCACGGCCCACGGGATCATAGTTGGTCAGGTCAGACTCGCTGGCGAACTCCGCGCCTTCCGGTCGGATAAATTCGCCCAGCTTTGATTTCAGGTGGCAGTTGAACACGGTGACGGTCTGGTCGCCCACAGGCACCCGCACCTTGAGGATCGGGCGGCTGAGTTTCTGAATGGTGAAAAACCCCCCTTCATCGCCGCCGAAGGTTTGAAAGGGTATCTTGAAGGGGGTGCCCAGATCCTGAATGATTTCAGGCTCTTCGGCAAAGCCAAACCGTGACAGGATAGCGACACCGGGGCGGCGGCTGCCCGGCGCGCCGTCATGGATATTGGGTGCAAAGGCAAGGGCGGCATCCGTGTAGGCCCCATAGCTCAGATGCTGGAAAATTGCGCGTTTGCGGTAGCGTTTATCAGGGCCGGGTATAGCCTGAGCGTTGCTGGTTTCCCCGTAGCTATCGGCGCGGGTGATGGTATCGCGCAGGGCGCTTTCCTCAAATACCTCCTGAAAGCCAATGATATCGGCGTTCATGGTAACCAGTTGATCCGCCAGCCAGTCTTCTTTCCATGCGTATTCTTCTGGGGTGTAGGATTGGAACCTGTAATATTCCTTATCCGCCCCGATCAGATTTTTGACGTTGAAACTGGCGATGGTGAAGTCGGTCATGTCAGGGTTTCCAGTGCGCGGGTAAACATCGATGCATCCACGTTGCCGCCGGACACGGTGACGATTACGTCATCGCCCTCGATCTGGTCCGCATGAAACAGGGCTGCCGCAAGGGCAACCGCACCGCCGGGTTCGACAACGATCTTCAGTCGGTTCCAGGCATGGGCCATGGCGCGCAGCGCTTCATCCTCGGTGACCACCAGCCCGGGACCACACAGCCGCTGCATGATCGGAAAGGTGATATCCCCCGGTTGCGGGGTGATGATGGCATCACAGATATTGCCGGAAAGCTGCGCATTGCGCTGGATCTCGCCGGTTTCAAGCGAGCGGGTCACGTCTTCAAACCCTTTGGGTTCCGCTGGACGCACCCGCAGGCCGGGCGCATCAGCTTCAAGCGCCAAGGCAATGCCAGAGGTCAGCCCGCCCCCCCCGCAACAGACAATAACATCTGCGTTTTCAATGCCTTGTTCGCTAGCTTGGGCGGCGATCTCAAGCCCGCAGCTGCCTTGCCCGGCAATCACCTGTGGTTCGTCGAAAGGTTTGATCAGGGTTAGGCCGCGTTCTTCGCTCAACTGTTCGCCAATGGCATCGCGATCTTCGGTGGCCCGATCATAGGTGATGACCTCAGCACCATATGCACGTGTATTGGCAAGCTTCAGCGCAGGGCTGTCGGCGGGCATCACGATGACGGCGGATACCCCGTGTTTCTTTGCCGCCAGCGCCACGCCTTGCGCATGGTTGCCGCTTGAAAACGCGATGACCCCTTTGGCGCGGGTCGCCGGATAAAGCGCCGAAAGCGCCGACCATGCGCCGCGAAACTTGAAGCTGCCGGTATGTTGCAGACATTCCGCCTTGACCCAGATGCGCCGACCCGCGATCTCGTCCAGAAACGGCGCGTTCAGCAGCGGTGTGCGCGGCGCGTGGCCGTCAAGCCGTTTGGCAGCGGCGCGGATCATATCGATGTTCATTGCATTTCTCCGATCCATTTATGCAGGGCGGCAACAGCCTGTGGTTCATCCAGAAACGGCACATGGCCCCGTCCGGAAACCGAACCGAGGATCATGTCAGGGCGGCGCGATTGCATTTCACGCACAGTTGTTTCGCTCAGCAGGTTTGACCCTTCGCCCCAGATACAGGTCAGCGGCACCCCCTCCAGGGCATCAAAAAACGGCCAAAGATCGACCGCAGGTCCCTCCATTGCCGCCAGTACCGCATCGCGCAGATGCGGATCATAGGTGATGGCCAGACCCGTATCGGTTTTTGTGTAATGTTTCACGGCCTCTTCCATCCAGCGGCTGTCCGGCACATCGTGAAACTCGGGAAAGGCACGGGCCATGGCAGCCGCCGCATCGGCGTGGGTTTTTGCAGCGGGGGGGCGTCCGATGTAGTGGCGGATCATATCCAGCCCCGCCGGTTCGATCACCGGACCGACGTCATTCAGGGCAACACCCAGCAGATGATCCTTGGCCGCACCGGCTAGCCCCATGGCGTTCAGCCCACCGCGTGAGGTGCCCAGCACCGCCACCTTGTTCAGTCCCAGATGCGCCAGCAGTTCCAGCACGTCACGGCATTCAATGGGCAAGGCATAATTGTGCCAGTCGGGATCAAAATCTGACTGCCCCCGCCCGCGATAGTCCATCTTGATCAAACGGTTACCGGCTAGATGAGGTGTCACATAGTCAAAGTCCGCGCTGGTGCGTGTCAAACCGGCCAGACAAAGGATCGGCAGGCCGGTCCCATCATCGGTAAAATGGATCGACAGCCCGTCAGAGGTGGTGAACCGCGCCATCAGACACCCGCCAGTGCCGGGACGCCGGTCAGATCTGTCAACACATGTGCGGGCGACCAGGGCAGGCGGTCCATCGGATCACCCGCGCGGTTGACCCAGGCCGTGGTAAACCCGTAGCCCGTGGCCGCCGCCGCATCCCAGCCGTTGGAGGACACAAACAACACCTCTGATTTGTCACAACCAAAGTGTCCGCCTACAAGATCGTAAACCCGCGCATCCGGCTTGAAGATGCCCACAGTTTGGACCGAAAGGGACACATCAAGCACCCCTTCGATCCCGGCAGAGCGTACCGCCCCTTCAAGCATCTCGGGCGATCCGTTCGACAGGATCGCGGTGTTTAATCCGGCGGCTTTCAACCGGGTCAGCATCTCGGGCACTTCGCGGTAAGCCTGCAATTCCCAATACAGCGCGAGCAGCCGTTCACGCAGCTCCAGGTCACCGGCATGGCCCGTTTTCTCCAATGCCCAATCCAGACCGTTTTCGGTGACTTCCCAGAAATCCGTATGTGCCCCCGTGACGGCCCGCAGCCAGGAATAGGACAGCTGCTTTTGCCGCCAATGTTCTGCCAGCGCCATCCAGTCCTCTTTTATTGCGGCGAAATCCGGCTCTGCCGCAGCTTGCCGGGCAGCGGCCCCAACGTCGAACAAAGTGCCATAGGCATCAAAAACACATGTGGTGATGGGCATGGGGGGCCTTTCCTGATTTCACCTCAGATTGTCACGGCCAGCCGGTATGAAAAACCCCCGAAATTGTACCAAACAGCCCTGCAATAAGCGGCGGGGTTTACATCATGCGGGGGCTTTGACAGGTTGCGCCCCAAACCGGAGCACCTGCGCAGATACGTGGCCTCCTTTCATTCCCCAAATTTCGGAGACACCAATGACTGAAGTTAAATCAGGCGATACTGTTGCTATTCATTATACCGGCACCTTGCTGGACGGCACCACTTTTGACAGTTCCGAGGGGCGCGACCCGCTGGAATTTCAGGTTGGGTCCGGCCAGATCATTCCGGGTCTTGACGTTGCCCTGCCGGGCATGAGTGTGGGTGACAAGAAAACCGTCCAGATCGCCTGTGCCGATGCTTACGGCCCGCTGAACCCTGAAATGCGACAGGCGATCCCGCGCGAAGGTATTCCGGCGGATCTGGCCATCGAAGTGGGCACAACGCTGGAAATGCAAACGCCGGACGGTCAGGCGATGCCGGTGATGGTGGTGGAGTTGGACGAGGCAACAGTGACCCTTGATGCAAATCACCCGCTGGCGGGCAAGGATCTACAGTTCGATATCGAATTGATGTCGATTGCGGGATAACCGCGTTTCGGGTCCGGCCGTTCAGGCCGGGCCTTAACCCCCGTTCAGTCTGTGACTGGAGAGGTTGTTCTGCAGCTCCTGTGCAACGGCCTGCATGTCAATCTGCGCCGGGGTCGGGGCCAGTGCGGCACCGGGGCGGTTGACCTTGATCCGATCACGTATCCCCGTGCTGTTGGCAGGCGCAGGCGCAGGGGCAGGCGTACGGGCGGACATGGCTTGAAATCCGTCTTGGAACCTTTCCGGCAGATCAGGCGTGGCGGCGGGTACAGACCGGCCCGTCACCTGCATCGCCCCCGCCATGGCCGCAGAGATCAAGGCGCGGCGCAGCTGCGGTTCGGTGCGCAGGGTCACGGCAATCGTCAACATAAGGACAAGGCTAACCACCTTGCCCCAGAACCGCGCCCGCTGGGCACGTGTACGGCGCTGCTCAAGCACCTCATTGGCATATATCTCGCGAAAGCTCATGGGCGGCATTTAGCGGGGGATGCTGGCAAAATCGTGACCGTTTCACAAAATCTGTGACCTTTAGAGAGCTTCGCCACAAAACGGCGCTTCTGCCTGTCGATCATTGCCTCTAAAGAGGACAGATGAACACCCCTGATCCCTTTGAGATATTTCTCGTTTGCGCCCCCGGTCTGGAACCGGTCCTGTTGGAAGAAGTCATCGAGCAGGGCTTCACCACCCCCCTTGCTGGTCCCGGCGGTGTGACGGTGATGGGCCATTGGCCGGACGTCTGGCGCGCCAACCTGAACCTGCGCGGCGCGGTGCGCGTGTTGGCGCGGGTCGGCTCTTTCATGGCCTTCCATCTGGCCCAGCTGGACAAACGCGCGCGCAAGTTTGACTGGGGCGCGGTGCTGCGCGCGGATACACCGGTGCGTGTGCAAGTGACATGCAAAGCCTCCAAGATCTACCACGCCAAGGCGGCATCGGAACGCATTGAACGAGCCCTGGTCGAGAGCCATGGCATCACCCTGTCGCCAGAGGCCGAGATGGTGGTGAAGGTGCGTATCCACGACAATCAGGTGTCCATCAGTCTGGATACCACAGGCGAGGCGCTGCATGTGCGCGGCCATAAAGAAGCGGTTGGGAAAGCGCCAATGCGCGAGAACCTCGCGGCACTGATGCTGCGTCAATGTGGCTACACCGGTAGGGAACCGCTGGTCGATCCGATGTGTGGCTCGGGGACCTTTGTGATCGAAGCCGCCGAAATTGCCGCCGGCCTGCAACCGGGGCGCAGCCGCAGCTTTGCCTTTGAAAAACTGGCCTCTTTTGATCCGGTGGCTTTCGAAACACTGCGGGCCACAGGGGCGCAAACCCAACCACCTGCGATGTTCTTTGGTTCTGACCGCGATGCTGGGGCGGTGCGCAATGCCACGGCCAATGCGGTGCGGGCAGGGGTGGCTGATTGCACCACCTTTACCTGCCACGGCGCTGCCGAGGTCCGCCCGCCCGAAGGCCCTGCCGGATTGGTCATGGTGAACCCGCCCTATGGTGGGCGGATCGGTAATAAGAAACTGCTCTATGCGCTTTACGGCTCTTTTGGCGCGACGATGCTGGCCCACTTCAAAGGCTGGCGTGTGGGGCTGGTGACATCCGAACCGGCACTGGCCAAGGCCACTGGCCTGCCATGGAAACCTCTGGGCCCGCCGATTGCCCATGGCGGCATGAAGATCTGGCTCTGGCAGACCCCGCCGCTGCGCTGAACCTTGTTTCAAAGCCTGCCAGAAGACGGTGCGCCACCACGCCCCTCCTCTTTTTGGCCCTATATACTGTCCACACTCACGTCACCGCGCTGGCAGTGGCGTTCAACCCCTGCCAAGGTTCAATGCTTCAAAGATACTCTTGCTGCGGCATGCCCAGTACATGAAACCCGCCGTCTACGCGGATGATCTCGCCAGTGGTGCAAGCCCCGGCATCTGACGCCAGATAGACCGCCGTCCCCCCCACAGCTTCCAGTGTCGCGTTTTCCCGCATCGGGGCGTTCTGGCCTGTGTGCTTATAGGTCTTGCGTGCGCCGCCAATCGCCGCACCGGCAAGGGTTTTCATCGGGCCAGGAGAAATCGCGTTGACGCGGATGCCTTCGGGTCCAAGGTCATTGGCAAGGTAACGTGTCGCACTTTCAAGCGCTGCCTTGGCCACGCCCATTACGTTATAATTCGGCACCACCCGGTTTGATCCCTGATAGGTCAAGGTCATCAAGGTGCCGCCATTCTCGACCATCATCGGATGGGCGCGCCGCGCGATCTCGATGAAACTATAGGCGGAGATATCCAGCGAGTGTTTGAAATTCGCACGGCTGGTGTTCAGGAAACGGCCGGTCAGTTCGGATTTGTCTGAAAACGCAATAGCATGCACGACAAAATCAATCGTCGGCCAGCGCGCGCCCAGCTGTTCAAATGCTGCATCAAGTGACGCATCATCGGTCACATCCACATCGACCATAAAATCCGACCCGACGCTTTCGGCCAGCGGTTTCAACCGGCTGCCAAAGGCCTCTCCCTGATAGGTGAAGGCCAGTTCCGCCCCGGCATCTGCCATCGCTTTGGCAATGCCCCAGGCAATGGAACGTTCGTTGGCGACACCCATGATCAGGCCGCGTTTTCCCTTAAGCAGATCAGACATTCTGAAATCCTATCCGTTGTATTTCGACAGGATCATTGATCCGTTGGTGCCGCCAAACCCAAAGGAATTGGTCATGACGGAATCAAGCCCGGCATTGTCCACACGGGTGGTGGCAATCTCGGAAGGGTCCAGCGCGGGGTCCAATGTCTCCACATTGATCGAGGGCGTGATGAAATCATCCTTGAGCATCAGCAAACAGAAGATCGCTTCCATCGCGCCTGCTGCCCCCTGGCCGTGGCCGGTCATTGATTTGGTTGAGCTGACCGGTGGTGTTGACCCTTGGCCGAACACACGACGCACTGCTTCGATCTCGCCCACGTCTCCCACCGGCGTCGAGGTGCCATGCGCGTTGATATAGCTGACCTTGCGCCCTTCGGGCAGCGTTTCCAATGCCAGCTGCATGGCGCGGGTGCCGCCCTCGCCAGAAGGGGCCACCATGTCGTGCCCGTCAGAAGTCGCAGCAAAACCAGTCACCTCAGCATAGATCGTGGCGCCGCGTGCCAGCGCATGGTCCAGATCTTCCAGCACCACCATGCCGCCACCACCGGTGATCACAAAACCATCGCGGTTGGCGTCAAAGGCACGGGATGCCTTTGACGGCGTGTCGTTATATTTGCTGCTCATCGCGCCCATGGCGTCAAACAGACAGGACAGGGTCCAGTCGAGTTCTTCGCCGCCGCCAGCAAACATCACGTCCTGTTTGCCCAGCATGATCTGTTCTGCGGCAGAGCCGATGCAATGCAGAGAGGTCGAACAGGCCGAGGTGATGGAATAGTTGATGCCCTTGATCTTGAACGCCGTCGACAGGTTGGCACTGATCGTGGAGGACATGCATTTCGGTACGGCGAAGGGCCCGATCCGCTTGGTCGCGCCGGTCTTGTCGACCACATCATGTGCAGCCTTCATTGCCGAAGTGGACGGGCCGCCGGACCCGGCAATCAACCCGGTGCGCGGGTTTGAAATGATGCTCTCGTCCAGACCGGCATCGGCAATCGCCTGTTCCATGGCAAGATAGGCATAGGCGGCACCCTGTCCCATGAACCGCAGGGTGCGTTTGTCGATGTGATCCGCGACATTGATCTTCAGCGTGCCCGCGATCTGACTGCGAAAGCCGTGCTCTGTCATCTCGGGGCATGCCTCGATGCCCGATGTGCCTGCCTTCAGGGCGGCGGTGACTTCTTCGGCGTTGTTCCCGATTGAGGAAACGATGCCCAGACCTGTGACGACGACTCGTTTCATGAACAAACCTCTGGATTGACGCGGCGCATGGGCTGCTCTCCCTAATTACTTTCCTGTCTATCTAGGACGGCAAGGCTTGGCGGTGCAAGCGGTTAGCAGGATTGTAACGGGGGGCTCAGGCGCATTATGCTAGTCTGGCACCAGATCATTGGTGCTGTAGCGGATGATCGAACTGGCGACGGTTTTGTCGCGGGTGCCGACCAGTACCATGCCTTCACCGCTCAGCAACATGGAGCGGCGTTGCAGGGTATATTCCTGCCCGCCCGAGGTGATTACCGTGCTGCCGGAGGAACTGTGATCGGTATATTCCAGCTGTGCGCTGCGCAGTTCGAAAACGCCGTGTTTGCGCGACACCCAAGGGTGTTCCAGCACCGCCTGACAATCGGATGACCGTCCGACCATGACGCTTTCCCCATCCAGCAGCGGCCATTCCTCGGATCCGCAGGTAAGCACCGCAGATTCGGTGCGCGGCCCAATGGGAGAGTCTTTCATGCCAAACAGAACGGTCTGCGTGGACAGGTCACTGACGGCAAAGGAATGCACCCGCGTCGCGTTGCGTTTGCCTTTTAGTTTTACCCCACCCATTGAGACAAATAGCGCCTGCAAAGGGGTGGCCAGTTGTTCAAAAACCGTATCACCAATCAGCACCTCACCGGGTTTGGCCAAGGCGGCCAGTCGCGCGGCGGTGTTTACCGCGTCACCGTAGATGTCGGAATCCTGACTTAGCACATCCCCGCAATGGGCACCGGCATGCACGCCCAGACCCTCACCCCAATCGGCCTGTATCATCTCGCGGGCTGCGGAAAAGGCGCTGGCGGCATCGGTGAAAAAGCTGAGCGTATCGTCGCCCTGTGATTTGACACAATGCCCGCCGTTGTCTTCGATGATCGTGCGCATCTGCGCCAGAATCGCGCTAACCTGCGCCAAAGCGTCTTGATCGGACAATCTATCATACAGGCTTGTGCTGCCGGTAATATCGGCAATCAAGACGTGGGCCGTGGCCATTTGCTGTCGCTCCGCGGTTAAGGGCCGCATTCAAAAAATGTCTTTATCTCTTAGCAAACCTTAAGTTTACAGCAAGGTTCTGGCAATACTTCATGCAACACATGTAACCGGGCGGCAGGTCTCCCTGCCGCGCCGTGGTTCAGCTCTCGCTCAGGGCAACTTTCATACCGGTGACCTGATAAATCACCTCACCGTCGGCCTCAACGATACCGTCGGCGACGCCCATGGTCAGGCGGCGGGTTTGGATCGCTTTGGTGAAATCAATCTTATAGGTCAACATCTTGCGCTCTGGACGGACCATGCCGGTTAGTTTCACTTCGCCCACACCAAGGGCGTAACCACGCCCCTGCCAACCGCGCCAGCCAAGGTTGAAACCGGTCAGTTGCCAGAGGCCGTCGAGCCCCAGACAACCCGGCATGATCGGGTTGCCGGGAAAGTGACAGTCAAAGAACCAAAGGTCCGGCGTGATGTCGAATTCTGCTGTAATATGCCCTTTGCCATGCGCCCCGCCATCGCCTGAGACATCAGTGATCCGGTCCATCATCAACATGGGCGGTGCAGGAAGCTGCGCGTTACCAGGTCCAAACAACTCGCCTGCGGCGCATTTCAACAGTGCTTCCTTGTCAAAGCTGGTGGGGTAGTCGGCCATGCGTAGGGTTCTCCTGACGGAATGTGATCTTCGGGGCGGTCTACATTGTGCGCCGCCTTATCGCAAGAGAGCGCCATAACCTCCCCCTTGGATCATCTGATCAGCGCAATGAAACCTCGCTGATGAAGCCATCGTAAAATTGTTTAAGAACTGCATGGCGTTTATCAGCCAGCGCGCGCCCGGTTTGGGTTTGAAACTTTCCCGCCAGCCGCAAGAGCTTTGTCTGAAAATGATCGATTGCATAGGCACTGTCATCCAGCTTGCGCGATTGCGCTTGTGGATCAAGCGGGTCGTAAAGCGGTCGGTTCAATGCGCCTGAAACGGCAAGGCACCGGGCGATGCCGATGTGGCCCAAGGCGTCAAGCCGGTCGGCGTCCTGCAAAATCCGTGCTTCCAGCGTTCTGGGCGGGATGCCTGCCGAAAAACTATGTGCGGCAATGGCATGTTTGACTGCCGATACCTGCTGTTCAGGCCAGCTCAGCGCGGCCAACACTGCGCCTGCGGCATCAGCAGCGCGCTGCGAGGCATTCGCGCGATCCGGTGAATCTTTGGGGACATGTATAAGATCATGCATCAGGGTGGCCGCTGTCAGAACCGTGAGGTCACCACCTTCGATCTTTGAAATTTTCCTGACGTTCTGCCAGACACGCAAAAGATGTGCTCGATCATGTGCGCTGTCAGTTGCTTGGCCATCCAGCAGCCGCAAAAGATGTGCTGCGAGTTCATGATCAGGGGCAAATAGAGCAGCGATGTTCATATTTGGATCATAGAGGCAGCTTGCACCCTGCACAACGCGGCCAAACCGGTTGAAGAGGCGAAGTTGCCCCATTCACGGGGCCTGAAAATCGGGTTTATGCCTGCGTATAATTGAACAATGATGCACTCTAATGCCAGTTTTTGGTTTTCGAATTGAAAACAACTCGCAAAAGGCCCTATATTACCGGTCAACACGTAACGGAGCGATCCATGACGCAGACCCTTCAGGAAAACGGTATCCGCTGGCTGGAACAGGCCGGTGTGCGGCCGACCCGTCAACGGGTGACTTTGGCCAGCCTTCTGGTAGGCGATGGCCAGCATCGGCATGTCACGGCAGAAAGCCTGTTTGACGCGGCTAAAGGGCAGGGTGATGCGGTGTCTTTGGCCACTGTTTATAACACGCTGCGTGCCTTTTGTGGCGCTGGGTTGTTGCAGGAGGTGACGGTTGACGGATCCAAAAGCTATTTTGATACCAATACCCACGACCACCCGCATTTCTACTGGGAAGACGATGGGAAACTGACCGATGCGCCAGCCGAGCAATTGGTGATTTCCGGCCTTCCGGACGCGCCTGCCGGTGCCGAGATTGCAAGCGTCGATGTGGTGATCCGCCTGCGGCGCAAAGAGGTGGCGGGGTAAACCCCACCCATGGGCTTGTCCCATCCATTCAGACCCAAAATGACAATGATACTTATCAGCTTGATGGCGTTGTGCTGATCAAGGGGCTGTTTGCTGATCAGGTTGATACCCTGCGCAACAGTGTAGTGCGCCGCATTGCCAATCGCGGCCCCACATCACCGCCCTTTCCCGGTCATGACTTGCAGGCGGGGCAAAAATTGCGCTCAGTCCGGTTCCTCTTATTGTCGTCGCACCCCCAGTAAATTAACGATTATAGCTTGCTTTTGAGCAAAGTTTGCTCCTAGGGTTGAGCTTTTAGCATGGTCTATTTCGACCAAAGCCCAAGGAAATTTATTATGTCCAAAGAAGTTGAGAAGCTAAAAATCCACGTTACGAAAAAGATCAAAGACAAGCTTAAGAAATATTCGCCGGCAGCGGCGGATAAGATAAAAAAGACTCTGTTATCCAACCTGGATGATACATGGGCCAAGGAAGACAAGCTGCAAGAGGCAATTCAGGAGATCAAGCTGGGCGGTATGGCCGGCAAGAAAACCGACGATTTCCTCAAACACAAGGATGCGGCTGGCCCGCGCAAGACATGGGAAGCTGCGCTGAAAAAGCATCGTGCGGGGCTGGCTGAATTCAAGAAGTTTCAGGACGAGGCAACGGTAATCCGAAAGGATCTGGAAAAGCAGATCGCCCTGGCCGAAAAAGACCTGAAGAAGGCCGGGGGCAAGCCCGATAAGACGGTCAAAAAGGACATGGATGAGGCGCGCAAGGCCCTGGCTGATATCACCAAGGCGGAAAAGACCTATGGCGGGCTGGAAGGCTTTGTCGTGATGTACGGGATGATCCCCAAACGCACCAATGATGCCATTGTGAAACAGGCCATTGAGGCGGTGACGCCCAAGGAGTTCCCGGAGCCTCTGACTGCCAAGAACCGCGCGGCGACCGAAAAGCGGCTTAAGAAAGATGAGAAATCTCTTAGTGGTCTTTGTGACTCTGCATGGCTCTTGCTTGAAGAAGGAGACCTGAAAGCCGCCAAGGGTTACATCAAAAAGACCGAACTACTGGTCAAGAAACTCAAACCATGGGCCAAGGACGCCAAGACCGCATCAACCAAGATGAAGTCCGAGATCAAGGCGAATGAAGACGCGAAAGAGATCGACGCGCTGATCAAGAGAATGACCGAGCTGTATAAAATCGGGGAAGAGCAGATCGTCGAATTGTCCAAAGAACTGAAGGTTCAGGAAAAGGCCAAGTGATCATTTGATCGAGAGGCAGCGTTGGAAAAATCCAGCGCTGTTTTTTCACGCAAGGTGCCGGATGGGAACCGGTTGTTTCGCTTGGTTAAAACCACTGCCCCGGTTCCATCAGTCCCAGATCAAGCAACTGGCGCGAATGCCATTCAAAAGGCGAGGAATTGTGCCATTTGAAGCTGTCGATCTCGAACTTGCTGCCCGGATTGCTCTTCAGCGCCTTTGCGGTGCGAAACGAACAGATCGCTGCGGTGATGTTATGATGCCACGGGCAGGCATAGGTATTGTATTCCTCATCTGAAAACGTGTGATCCCAGCGGATTTTCAGCCCCTTCTTGGCGCGAAACAGTGGAATGCGGTCAATTTTGCGGCGCAGCTTTGGCACATGTTCCTCAAAACGCCAGCGCAGCCCGCCAAAGAAATCCAGTTGCCGTTCCTTGGGGTGGCTATGGTTGTCGGCATCGGGCCGTGCCAGTGCATAATACCCCGAACGGTCCATATGGGCGTTGTCTAGTGACACAGCATTTGGATGCAAATCCAGATCGTCGGAATAAAGGTCGATCACATAGGCCAGCATCGCATCGCGCCGCTCTTCGGTGTGAAAGGCCAGCATTTCGACCACATTGCGCGTTTCACAAAACGGGAAGAAAAAGAACTCCGCATTATAGCAATAAAAGACCCATTGCCCGGCTGCCGGTTCCATCAGCGCGTTGATCGCCTGTTCCATCGCGTGGTCAGCGGACATGTTGTAATCCACGCGGATGATGGTTTCCTCAAGGTCACGGGGCAGGTCGAACACAGCCGGCATCAGCGCGATCACGACGGAAAATCCCATCTGTTGATGATGGCGCAGGGAGGTGGCGACCTCTACATCATCTTCGATCATGACAACGGCCAGTGGCCCTTTGGCAAGGGTCGCGGCCTCTGCTGTGATCATCTGCGATAGGCTGGGGTACTGCATGGGGCCTCTTGTTGGCGCGTTTTAGAACAGAATCGGTTAAATCGGCGTGCATTGCAAGCGATCGGTGGCCCTGTTATGCCGCCTTTGATTTTCTGCACCAGTTGGACCGATGCCATGACCGCGCCTAAAAAGCTGTTTATCAAGACCTATGGCTGTCAGATGAATGTCTATGACAGTGAACGCATGGCCGAGGCGCTGGGCGGGCAGGGCTATGTCGAGACCAAGCAGGCCGAAGATGCAGATATGATTCTGCTCAACACCTGCCATATCCGCGAGAAAGCTGCGGAAAAGGTCTATTCCGAGCTGGGCCGCCTGAAACCGCTGAAAGAGTTGAACCCGGATCTGAAAATCGGGGTTGCCGGATGTGTGGCGCAGGCCGAAGGCGAAGAGATCATGCGCCGCCAGCCCGCCGTTGATCTGGTGGTTGGCCCGCAAAGCTATCACCGGCTGCCAGAGATGGAGACCCGTGTGCGCAAGGGCGAAACCGCGCTGGACACGGATTTCCCCGAGGAAGACAAATTCGAACATTTGAAATCGCGCCCCAAGGCGAAACGCGCCCCGGCGGCGTTTTTGACGGTTCAGGAAGGGTGCGACAAATTCTGCGCCTTCTGCGTTGTGCCCTATACCCGCGGTGCCGAGGTCAGCCGTCCGGCCAGCCGGGTCTTGCAGGAGGCCCGCGATCTGGTCGAACGTGGCGTGCGCGAAGTGACTTTGCTGGGCCAGAACGTAAATGCCTATCACGGGGCAGGGGATACGGGTGACATGACACTTGCCCAGTTGATCCGCGCCTTGGCCAAGGTCGACGGGCTGGAGCGAATTCGTTATACCACCAGCCATCCCAATGACATGGATGATGATTTGATTGCGGCCCATGGCGAAGTGCCCGAATTGATGCCTTATCTGCATCTGCCGGTGCAATCGGGCTCTGACCGTATCTTGAAGCGGATGAACCGCAGCCATACGGCGGACAGCTACTTGCGGTTGTTGGAACGGATTCGCGCGGCGCGACCCGACATTATCCTCTCCGGTGATTTCATCGTCGGCTTCCCTGAAGAAACCGATGCCGATTTTGAGGCGACAATGGATCTGGTGCGCGAAGTGAAATACGGCTACGCCTATTCCTTCAAATACTCGACCCGTCCGGGCACCCCGGCTGCGGAACGTGCCCTTGTCGATGCGGATGTGGCCGACGCACGCCTGCAACGTTTGCAGGCGCTGATCACCGGCCATCAACGCGAAATCCAGAACAGCATGGTCGGGCGCGATGTCTCCGTGTTGATCGAACGGGCAGGCCGCGAAGCCGGGCAGATGCTGGGTAAATCGGAATACCTGCATTCTGTGCATATCGACGATTGCACAGCACAGATCGGCGATATCGTGAATGTCAGAATCGTGGATGCAAAAACCAACTCGCTGACTGCGCGCGCAGTGTAAATCCGGCGTACAACCATAGGGCGTTGTGGGGCATCTGATGCGGGTTTGCCACATTTTTGCCATATTTCGATACGCTATCCCTGTATTTAACCACTAAATGTAGAGAACAGCGCTTCACAGCCCGCTAAATATTACCTATCGTGGAAAGTGAAGTGGGGGGTGGCCAGCCTTGGTGTCGGACATGCCTTCTGTGGGGAACAGAAAAAGGAAAATGCTGTGGTGAACACAATCTCCAAAGCAATCCGCGCGGTGGCGAGCCTGTCACTTGCAGTCGCGATTGCGATGCCGATGGCTTTTGCGCCAACAACTGCCGATGCACAAACCCGCTCTCAGCAGGGACGGGACAAGGGTGTCTACACCCCGACGATCTGGGTTGATCCCGATGGCTGTGAGCATTGGGTGATGGACGATGGTGCCGAAGGGTACATGACACCGCATACCACCCGTCAGGGTATCCCGGTGTGCCGCCGTGGTAATGTTTGTGGGGTGATGAATTCGGATCAGTTCTTTGCCACCAACAGCTATCGCATCCACAAGTCCGGCAAGGCACGCCTGTCAGAGTTCTTCAAGAAAACCGGCGCTGTCTCCTATATCATCACCGGCCATACCGACAGCCGCGCCTCTGACGCTTATAACATGAAGCTCAGCTATAACCGGGCCAATGCGGTTGCCGCGATCGCCGTTGCAAACGGGGCGCGTATCGCGGATGTGCGCGGCTATGGCGAACGCCAGCCGGTCGCTGCCAATAATTCTGCGCAAGGGATGGCCAAAAACCGCCGCGTCGAAATCATCTGCATTCGTTAAGGGGACCTGTCGTGATCAATACAAAAATCCTAACCGTGTTCGCCTGTGCTGTCGGGCTCTCCGCTTGCGGTGATGTCGAAACCGGTGTGCCGTTTCAGGGGCTGCCCTCTGACAAATCTGTCGACCGCGGCATCAACAGCCACCACCTGAGCACGCTTCAGGCCGGCATCTGGGTCGATCCGAATGGCTGTGACCACTGGATCATCGATGATGGCGTTGAGGGCTACCTGTCGGCCCGTCTGGACAAATACGGCAAGCCGGTCTGCTCTGGCGTTGCACCACCCACCCACACGGTAGGCGATTTCAAAGGCGGCTCTAACATTCCGGATCCAAACTGATTTTGGCTGAAATCTCAGCAATGTCGGGCCGGGGTGTTTTACGCCCCGGCCCTTTCTGCGTTCTAAGGGTGTTTTTTCCGGCGTTTGTCCCTACCTGCCTAATAACCGTCCTATTCCAAGGAGCTTCCTTTGCCCCCTAGCGACCAAATCACGGCCTCTCCCGCAGCTGAACCTGTTGTGCTTGAGTTCGCCGACAACCGTCTGCTGATCGATCTTTGCGGTGCCTATGACGCGCATCTGGCTGCCATCGAAAAGGCGCTGTCGGTCCAGATCATCCGGCGCGGTAACCACCTTAGCATTCTGGGCGAGGTAGAAAGCCAGCAACAGGCCGAGGCGGCGCTGAACACGCTCTATGCCCGTCTGGAAAGCGGGCGCAAGGTCACCCCGGCGGAGGTCGAAAGCCTGTTGCGTATGGAGCGGCCAAAGTCCGGCACGCGGCCACAGGTTGGCGGCCAGCTTGAAATGCCGGTTGGCGATACTCTTGAAATCCAGACCCGCAAAAAACGGGTCGAGCCGCGCACCGATGCGCAAAAAGCCTATGTCAAAGCATTGTTTGATGATGAATTGACCTTTGGCATCGGCCCGGCGGGTACCGGCAAGACGTACCTGGCTGTTGCCGTGGGGATTAATATGTTCATCGGTGGACATGTGGACAAAATCATCCTCAGCCGCCCCGCGGTCGAGGCCGGCGAGAAACTTGGCTACCTGCCGGGGGACATGAAAGACAAGGTCGACCCCTATATGCAGCCGCTTTATGACGCGCTGAACGATTTTCTGCCGGGCAAGCAGCTGGCCAAGCTGATCGAGGAAAAACGCATCGAAATCGCGCCTTTGGCCTTCATGCGGGGGCGGACCCTCTCCAATGCCTTTGTGGTGCTGGACGAGGCGCAAAATGCCACGTCGATGCAGATGAAGATGTTCCTGACCCGTCTTGGCAAGGGATCGCGCATGGTGATCACCGGGGACCGCACGCAGATCGACCTGCCGCGCGGGGTGCCTTCGGGACTTGCCGATGCCGAACGCCTGCTGAACAAGATCCCGAAGATCAGCTTCAATTATTTCACCTCCAAGGATGTGGTCCGCCACCCTCTGGTTGCTGCCATCATCGAGGCTTATGAGGCAGATAGCAGCGCCTCATGACGCCGCTCTTTCTTGCTCTTTTTGGCCTTATATCCTGCGGGGAGTCAGCTTTGCTGACGGGGCAGAGCCCCAAAAGAAGACGTTAAATGTAGAACATGGACATCGACATAGATGACCCCCGCTGGGCCGCCCTTGATATGGAGGCGCTATGCGAGAGGGCGATCAGAACCACGCTAAACCGGCTTACCCTGCCACTGGATGCTGAAATCAGCATCCTTGCCTGTGATGATGCCCGCATTGCCGCTCTCAACGCGGAATTCCGGGCCAAGGCCAGGCCGACAAATGTCCTCAGCTGGCCCAGTGAAGAGCGTGCCGCGATGAGCGCTGGCGGTCAGCCGAGGCCGCCTGAACCCGATCCGGGCGGCATGATTGAACTGGGCGATATCGCCATCAGCTATGACACCTGCGCCGCCGAAGCCCGCGCTGCGGGCAAAGATATCGCCGAGCATGTGACCCATCTGATCATCCACGGCACCCTTCATTTGCTTGGGTATGATCACGAAACTGAGCAAGATGCAGCCTTGATGGAAGGGCTCGAAGTCGAAATACTTGGCAAATTGGGGTTGGATGACCCATATAGAGAATCGTAGACGGCAACGGCCGTTATTTTACATGACAGGACCCAATGGGCGACAACGACGGACCATCTGACGCGGCGCAAAGCGCGCAACCGGATGAAAACACTGCTTCACCAGACGATGCGGCCTCGAAAACGGGCGGCTTTTTCTCACGTGTCATTGGCGCACTCAGTCCTTCCGAGGGGGATCTAGCGTCGGAAATGACGCCGCTTCCCGTTGATCGGGTGTCGGCGCGTGGCATGATGAACCTGCGCCGGATGCGGGTCGACGATGTGTCGATCCCCAAGGCCGAAATCACAGCTGTGCCGGTCAGCATCACCATGGAGGAACTGGTCGCCGTCTTCAAAGAAAGCGGTCTGACACGTCTGCCGGTCTTTGACGGCACATTGGACACCCCTGTCGGCATGGCCCACCTCAAGGATCTGGCGCTGCAATACGGGTTCAACGGCAAGCCCAAGGATTTTGATCTGCCCGCCTTGCTGCGCCCCTTGTTGTTTGTCCCCCCGTCCATGGGCATCGGCGTCCTGTTGACCAAAATGCAAGCCGAACGGCGTCATATGGCCTTGGTGATCGACGAATATGGCGGGGTTGACGGGTTGGTCACCATCGAAGACCTGATTGAACAGGTGATTGGTGAAATCGAAGACGAACATGACGTCGATGAGGCAACCTTCTGGAGCATTGAGAAGCCCGGCACCTATCTGGCATTGGCAAAAACCCCGCTCGAGGATTTCGAGGCAGAGATTGGCCATTCCCTGACCGACCACGATGATGTCGACGAGGAAGAAATCGACACTTTGGGCGGGCTGGTCTTTATGCTGTCCGGGCGGGTGCCGACACGGGGCGAGGTGGTCCTGCATCCAGATGGCCCTGAATTCGAGGTCATTGATGCCGACCCGCGCCGCATCAAACGCTTGCGGGTGCGCACCAACGGGGCCAACGGGTGACACCCCGTTTGACGGGGTGGCGGCAGCCTTGCCTTGCGGCGGCGCTGGGTGTGATTGCGGCCTTTGGGCAGGCCCCATATGATCAGCCGCTGATCCTGATGGTCGCCCTTGCGGGGGCGCTTTATTTCTTTGCACAGGCAAAATCCCTGCGGCAGGCGGCATTGTTTGGCTGGGCTTTTGGTACCGGGTATTTCGCCCATGCGCTGCATTGGATCGTATCGCCCTTTATGGTTGATGTAGCCCGCCATGGCTGGATGGCTCCTTTTGCACTGTTGTTTCTGGCGGCGGGTCTGGCCTTGTTCTGGGGGCTGGCCTTCTGGGGTGCGCGCCGGCTAAGCCGCGAAACGTCCTGGGCGGTGGTTTTGACCCTGCCTGCTGTCGAATTGATCCGTGGCTATCTGTTCACCGGTTTCCCATGGGCGATGATCTCTCAGTCTCTGGTGGACACCAGCGGCGGGCAGGCTTTGGCGTGGATCGGGCCCTATGCGCTGAACCTGCTGATGGTTGCGGTTGCCGTGGCAGTCAGCCAGAGTGCACAGGATTGGGCCAGCCGCACCCTGCGTTTTGGGGCGGTTTTGCTGGGCTTGGGGGCTGTGACCCTGCCGGTGATGTCTCCCGATGCCAGATTGACCGCGCATACTATTCGCCTGATCCAGCCCAATGCGGCGCAGCGCGTAAAATGGGATCCGGCGCAGATACCTGTCTTTTTTGACCGCCAGCTTGGCCTTACGGCCGCCCTTCCCAAGGAAGGTGATCCCGCACCTGATCTGGTCCTGTGGTCGGAAACCGCGATCCCATGGGTGCTGGATCTGGCAGCACCGGCACTTGATCAGATTGCACAGGCAGGTGGCACGGCACCTGTGGCCCTTGGCGTGCAGCGGCGCGATGCGCAGAACTACTTCAACTCCATGGTTGTGCTGGACCGGGTGGGAAACGTGGCACAGACCTATGACAAACATCACCTTGTGCCCTTCGGGGAATACATGCCTTTCGCCAATTTCTTTGCCCGTGTCGGTGTGTTTGGCCTCGCCCAGCGGGCGCTAGGTGGGTATGCCGCTGGTCCCGGCGCGCAGGTGCTGGATTTTGGCGAGATGGGCCGCGCCTTGCCCCTGATCTGCTATGAGGCGGTGTTTCCCCATGATGCAAATGCGGCCACTGAACGTCCTGACTTTCTGATCCAGATCACCAATGATGCGTGGTTTGGCAAGGCCGCTGGCCCGCGCCAGCATCTGGCACAGGCACGGATGCGCGCAATCGAACAGGGCCTGCCCCTGGCGCGCGCGGCAAACACCGGCATTTCCGCAATGATCGACCCTTATGGTCGCTTGTTGGCCAGCCTGCCGCTGAATCAGGCGGGATTCGTTGACGCCGCATTGCCCCAACCGCTGGCCCCGACGATCTATAGCCGTGCAGGTGATTTGCCCTTTGCGATTGTGTTGCTTCTGGGACTCGTCGCGGCGTCAATCAGCGCACGAAGCCGTGAGGGCGGGCTTAAGAATTGACCTCTATGAGGTTAGGGCGTTAAGCCAGCGCGAACGATGTCACAACGGCTTCCTGACGTGGCATTTCATTTTTTACTGGAGCAGATATGTCCCGACAGAACTATATTTTCACCTCCGAATCCGTTTCGGAAGGTCACCCTGACAAGGTCTGTGACCGTATTTCCGACGCTGTGCTTGATGCATTTCTCAGCGAAGAGCCCGAAGCGCGGGTTGCCGCAGAGACCTTTGCGACCACCAATCGCGTGGTGATCGGCGGCGAAGTCGGGCTGAGTGATCAGGCCAAGCTGACGCAGTACATGGGCCAGATCGAGGACATTGCCCGCGCCTGTATCAAGGACATCGGATACGCGCAGGATAAATTCCATCACGAGACGGTAGAGATCACCAACCTACTGCACGAACAATCCGCCCATATCGCCCAGGGTGTTGATGCCAGTGGCAACAAGGACGAAGGCGCTGGCGATCAGGGCATCATGTTTGGTTTTGCCACGGATGAAACCGAGCATCTGATGCCGGCACCGATCCATTATGCCCATGCAATCCTGCGGCGTCTGGCAGAGGTGCGCAAGGACGGCACGGAGTCGACGTTGCGCCCGGACGCCAAAAGCCAGCTGTCTGTCCGCTATGAGAATGGCAAACCGGTGGGTGTGTCGTCTATTGTCCTTTCGACGCAGCATGCCTCGGAAGATCAGACCAGTGCCGATATCCGCGATATCGTCGAACCCTACATCCGCGAAGTATTGCCTGATGGCTGGATCGACAAGGACACCAAATGGCATGTGAACCCGACGGGCGTCTTTGTCATCGGTGGCCCAGATGGTGATGCCGGGCTGACCGGGCGCAAGATCATTGTGGATACCTATGGCGGGGCTGCCCCGCATGGCGGCGGTGCATTTTCCGGCAAGGACCCGACCAAGGTTGACCGTTCTGCCGCCTATGCTGCACGCTATCTGGCAAAGAATGTCGTTGCGGCGGGGATGGCAAGCAAATGCACCATTCAGCTGAGCTATGCCATTGGCGTGTCTGAACCGCTGTCGATCTATTGCGATACCTTTGGGACAGGCGAAGTGGATGATGCGGAGGTCGAGCGCGCGATCCGCAAGGTGATGAGCCTGACCCCGCGTGGCATCCGTGAACATCTGCAACTGAACAAACCGATTTATCAGCGTACGGCGGCCTATGGTCACTTTGGGCGTGCGCCCGACGATGATGGCGGTTTCTCATGGGAAAGGCTGGACCTTGCAGCCAAGCTGAAGGCTGAGGTTTAACAGCCTCCTTGTTCGCAAGATATCGCGGACAGGGGCCGGCTGCCCCTGTCTGTCTTAATGGCGCGGTGCGCTGAAAGGTGACGGCGGTTTGCTGGATTTCGGTTCGGGGGGCGCGGGTGTCCCAGTGGGCGCAGTGCGGGTGACATTGGCCAGGAGGGTTGCCCCGTCCTGACGCTCCATCTCGATCAGGAATGACCAGAGGCTCAGACAATTCTGCTCAGCGGCATGGCTGGCGGGGGCGTCGTCCAGCGGTTGCTGGGCCCGCAGGTTGCGCATTTGCCGCATCAGGCGGCTGACCATGGGTTTGATGTCCTGCGCATAAAGCGCCACGGCGCGGGCCAGAAGCTGTTCAACCTCAGCACTTTCAAACCTTGCTGAATCGCTGGCCACCAGTGGTACGGTGAGGGTCAGCGCATCCTTGACGGCACAGGCGAAAGCCTCAGAAGAGAGCGTGTCTTTCTCAAGGAAGCGATAGCAACCGGCAGCTTCTGCTTGATCCATGATGCCGCTTTCCGCCAGACCGGATACCATAAGGGCCGGTGTGTTGAGGTTGCGGGCGCAGAGGTGCATCATGTTCAGCGCCTCAAGGCCGGTGCCATCGGGCAGGGCGTAATCAAGGAGGATCAGCCCGAATGTGGTTTGTGCCAGCAGGTCCTGAAACTCCGTAAGTGAGGTGGCGTTGCTGATGGCGCAGGGAAATTCCAGCCCTGAGCATAGCCGGGCCAGCCGATGCCGGTCAAAACGTTCATCATCAAGGATCAACACCTCAAGGGGCGGGGTGTTTGAAAGGGGCGTAAGCGGCGATGGATAGGTGATCTGGGGGGCGGGCATGAGGTTGTCCTTTGTGGCAAAGCTGGTGATGTTGTAGGATATCTGGCTTAACCGGGTGTTAAGGTTTTGTGCCACGGGCCCCGAATTTGCTAAGGATTGTCAGGGCTTTCGCCTTCTGCTTTGATCTGTCAGGGCCTTGGGAAATGCATCACACCCCAAGCAGACCATTGCAGCGCGGCGCGGCGCAGGCTAAAGCCCCCGCCATGACGACACCCACACGCCCCCACCGCAATTTTTATGGTCGCCTTAAAGGCAAGACTCTGAAACCCGCTCAGCGCAGCTATCTGGCCGAGGATCTGGAGGGGCTGTCGCCCGGGCCGGTGTCCTGGGAGGATAATCCGCAGCGGACCCCGCTGGATCTGGAGACGCTGTTTGACGGCAAACCGGTCTGGCTTGAGGTCGGCTTTGGCGGCGGCGAGCATATGGTGCATCAGGCGGCATCCAACCCAGAGGTCGGTATCATCGGCTGCGAACCCTATATCAACGGGGTGGCGATGTTGCTGGGCAAGATCCGCAAGGCCGGCGTCGAGAATGTTGCGGTTTATCCCAATGATGTGCGGGACATGTTTGATGTTCTGCCCGAAGCCTCGATTGACCGGGCATTCCTGCTGTATCCTGACCCATGGCCGAAATCGCGCCATCACCGGCGCCGTTTTGTGACCGAAGAGCATCTGGTGCCATTGGCGCGGGCGCTGAAGCCTGGCAGTATTTTCCGCGTGGCAACGGATATTGAGGATTATGTGCGCCAGACTTTGGAAGAAGTGCCGAAGTTCGGGTTTGAATGGCTGGCAGAACGGCCCGGTGACTGGCGTACCCCTTGGGATGACTGGATTTCCACACGCTATGAGCAAAAGGCGCTGCGTGAAGGCCGGGTGCCACATTATCTGACGTTTCGCCGGCTGTGAGCGAAAGGAGCGGGCAAGCCCGCATTCGATTTTATTAATTTTCCAAGGAAAATTTATACGAGGCTCTGCCTCGTGCTCCGCAGGATATAGGGCCAAAAAGAGAAGATATGCGGTGTGCCTTGGCATGGACGCATGCCCTTTGCTGGGCTAGAAGTTTTTTGAAATAGTGAAGGACGGGTTTATGTCGGGCCATGGTGATCCAATTCCAATGATGTCGAGCGCTTGCGGGCCGCTTTCGGGAACCGCCGAGGTGCCCGGAGACAAGTCGATTTCGCACCGCGCGCTGATCCTTGGCGCTATGTGTATTGGCAAGACCACAATCGAGGGGTTGCTGGAAGGGCAGGACGTTCTGGATACGGCCAGGGCGATGCGGGCCTTTGGTGCGGAGGTGACGGATCATGGTGGTGGCTCATGGTCGATTGAAGGGGTTGGCGTTGGCGGCTTTGCCGAGCCGCAAGGGGTGATCGATTGCGGCAATTCCGGCACCGGTGTGCGGCTGATCATGGGGGCGATGGCGACCTCGCCGATTGTGGCAACTTTTAACGGGGATGCCAGTTTGAACGGGCGGCCGATGGCACGGGTGACGGACCCGCTGTCGGCCTTTGGTTGTCGTTCGGTCGGGCGCAGTGGCGGGCGGCTGCCGATGACATTGGTGGGGGCCAGCGATCCTGTGCCGGTGCGGTATGTGGTGCCGGTGCCCTCTGCGCAGGTGAAATCCGCGGTGTTATTGGCCGGGTTGAACGCGCCGGGGCAGACGGTGGTGATTGAGGCCGAGGCGACGCGGGATCACACCGAGCGGATGTTGGCAGGCTTCGGGGCAGAGATTACAACCGAACAGACCGAGGAGGGGCGGGTGATCACCCTGACCGGCCAGCCGGAGTTGCAGGCTCAGCATATTGAAGTGCCGCGTGATCCTTCCTCTGCGGCCTTTCCGGTCTGTGCGGCGCTGATTGTGCCCGGATCGGATGTTCTGGTGCCCGGTATCGGATTGAACCCGACGCGGGCGGGGTTGTTCACCACGCTGCGCGAAATGGGGGCGGATCTGACCTATGAAAACGAACGGGAAGAGGGCGGTGAGCCGGTGGCGGATTTGCGCGCCAGATTTTCGCCTGACCTGAGAGGCATCGAGGTACCGCCGGAGCGGGCCGCATCGATGATTGACGAATATCCGGTGCTGTCGGTGGTGGCCTCTTATGCGCAGGGCCAGACGGTGATGCGCGGGGTCAAGGAACTGCGGGTCAAGGAGAGCGATCGGATTGATGCCATGGCCGTCGGATTGCGCGCCAATGGGATCGAGGTGGATGAGGGGCCCGACTGGTGGACCGTTACCGGCCTTGGTCATGGCAATGTGCCCGGTGGGGCAACCTGTGCCAGCCATCTGGATCACCGGATTGCCATGTCCTTTCTGATCCTTGGAATGGCGGCGCAGAAACCGGTCAGCGTTGATGACGGCGGGCCAATTGCCACATCATTCCCGATTTTTGAACCTTTGATGCAGCAACTTGGGGCACAGGTGGCGAGAAACGCGACATGAACCGGACCCTGAAGATCACCGGCGGGCTTTCAGCGACATTGTTTGTGTTTTTGGCCATCCTTGGCAAAGGCTGGTTGCAACCGGGGGATTTCGGGGTTTTTGATGCCCATTTTGGCGGGTATTCTGTTGAGGGTGCGCGGGAATATCTTGCAGCCCTGGACGTCGCTGGGCGCACCGATCTTTATCTTGGTTTGTTTCATGGGTTGGATACGGCGTTGCCCTTGCTGCTGACGTTTACCCTGTCGGGGGTGATCTGGACCCAGGCTTTGGGCATGCCGAGGATTCTGCGTGGGGTGGTGGCGCTGACGCCCTGTGTTTATCTGGGACTTGATCTGGCAGAGAATGCCGCAGTTGCTCATTTGCTGCAGTACGGGCCGCAGGTTTCGGCAGGCGCGATCTTGCAAGCCAGCGCCTATACGGTGGCCAAATGGATTTGTCTGGCGATGTTGCTGGCGGTCTGGGCCTGGCGGTTGGCCCCCAAAGAAAGGGCACAAATGTGAGCACGACACAGGGTTTCACAGTGGCGATCGACGGGCCTGCGGCTTCGGGCAAGGGTACGATTTCCAAAGCGGTGGCCGCGCATTTCGGGTTTGCCCATTTGGACACGGGCCTGTTGTACCGCGCGGTGGGTGCCAAGGTTTTGCTGGGTGTTGATGCCCTAGATGCGGCGCGCGCGCTTGTGCCGGAGGATCTGGATGGCGAAGCGCTGCGCATGCCGGATGTGGCGCAGGCGGCCAGTAAGGTGGCGGCCCTGCCGGCAGTGCGTGCGGCGCTGGTGGACTTCCAACGCAGTTTTGCTGCGCGGGCCGGTGGCGCGGTGCTGGATGGGCGTGACATCGGGACGGTGATTTGCCCGGATGCACAGGTGAAGTTGTTTGTGATTGCTGACGCGGTGGTGCGGGCGCGGCGCCGGTTTGAAGAGCTGTCCGGCAAAGGGGTCGAAACCAGTTTTGAAGAAGTACTGGCGGATGTTGAGGCCCGTGATGCGCGGGATATGGGGCGGGCGGATGCGCCGTTGAAACCCGCACCGGATGCGGTTGAGATTGATACATCCGCCCTGAGCATAGAGGTCGCTGTGGCGCAGACCATTGCAGTGATCGATGCCGCGATGGCCAAATAGCGGGTTTTCGTAAGATTTGATCACTAAAGGGTGCTTGGTCTGTGAACGGGTGGCAGGCTAGGCTTGGGGGACCCCAAGCCGAAGAGGTGCCGCCATGAAGATGTTGATCCTGCCGTTTGTATTGTTCAGCTGGGCCTGTGTGGTAAACGCGCAATCCCTGCCGCTGCCCCAACCGCCGACAGAAGAGCCTGCGATGACCCTGCAACGTCTGGCGCAGATTGTGCAGGCCCTTGACCCTGACGTGGTGGCCCGTGGACCAGCGCTGGAATTCACGCTGGATGATATTCCGATTATTGTGATCGCGGATGCCGGAGCTGATCGGATGCGGGCGATGGTGCCGATTGCCAGTGCCGAGGGGTTGGAAAAGGCAGACCTGTTGCGGCTGATGCAGGCCAATTTCGACGCGGCGTTGGATGCGCGATATGCGGTGGCGAAC
Organism: Sulfitobacter pacificus; assembly: GCF_030159975.1. Taxonomy (NCBI): domain Bacteria; kingdom Pseudomonadati; phylum Pseudomonadota; class Alphaproteobacteria; order Rhodobacterales; family Roseobacteraceae; genus Sulfitobacter; species Sulfitobacter pacificus. The sequence goes on along the minus strand of NZ_BSNL01000001.1, from coordinate 2,278,458 downwards.
GGGCGGCTTTGGGGGGTGTTCATTCACCCGCTGTCCCCTTTGCAGAAGGATCAGTTCCTCTCGGGGCTGGTGCAGACGATCACCGTCGCAAAGACCTATGGCACTGCCTATACCGGGGGGGCTGCGATCTTTGGCGGTGGGGACACGGGAGGCATTTATCGTGATCTGCTGGAGGAGCTGCGCAAGAAAGGTGAGGCTTTGTAAGCGCCGGGGTTTTGCGAGTTGCAGGAACAGAGATCCGGCCTACATGTATCGGGAACCATAAAAGGAATATCGATTATGAAAACCGCAAAAGACTATCTTGATGAAGCAAATGCCGTTGTGCCGACGCTGAATGCAGCTGAGGCAATTGAGAAATACAAGAACGGCACAGGTGCTTTTATCGATGTGCGCGACAGTGCGGATATTGCCAAATCCGGCACCATCAAAGGGGCGCACAGGATTCCGCGCGGTATGATCGAGTTTCGTGCCGACCCTGAGATGAAGGATTTTCACAACCCGATTTTCGAGAAACACGCGGAACTCTATCTGATCTGCGGTGCCGGCGGGCAGGCGGCCCTTTCGGGGAAAACACTGATGGATATGGGCTATACCAACGTCACCAATATCGGCGGCTTCCCCGGCTGGAAAGAGGCGGGCGGCGAAACCGAGGAAGGCTAATTGCTGAGAGTCGCACTCATGTGATGCAGGGCGAAGGCCAGTATCACGCCAATGGCCACAGCGATGCCGGCAAGTTCCTGATCCTGTTTATAGGCCTTGGGGAAAACCTCTGTTGCGAGTGAGGAGACAACGGCACCCGCCGCAAAGGCCTGTATGATGGCCAGTGGGACCGTTGCCATAGGCGACAGCAATTGATTGCCAAGGACCGCCGCTGCACTAAGCACGGCGGCGGTCAGCGCCCAGATCCCCAATACCTTACCACGTCCCCAGCCGTTTTGGGCCATACCACGTGCGCCACCAGCAGCTTCAGGCAGGTTTGACAGGAAGATAGATCCGGCCAGGGCCAGAACGGCGATCGGTTCCACGGTGATCAGGACCACACCCAATGCGATGTTTTCCGGAATGCCGTCCAACACGATGGCTGCCAGCAATCCGCCACCGCTGTCTTCGCCAACACGTCTATCGATCCAGGTGTCGATGGCGGTGAATGTGACAGAGCCGCATGCAAACGCGCCAAGCACCAGCCAAAGCGCGGCTTTTTGACTTGCCGGTTCAAGCAGCTCCGCTACAACCGACACGATCAATGCGCCGCCAGCCATTGCGACCAGAAACCCTTCCAGCTTGGCCGGAAACCGGCCATATATCCCCCAAACGGCCCCTAGGATAAGTGCGCCAGAGGTGGCGCAGATCACTGCAATTACCAACATGACTGAAGGTTGAACAGGTTTTGGTGCAGCTGCCAAGGGCTGGATTCGGCAGGCATATGCCATTCCCGCCAACAGCAGGCTCTGCCCCTTGCAGGACAGGGAAAACTGGACTATACGCGCGACTGTCTAAGGGGCGGATACAAGCCACGGGCGCATCATTCAGGCAGGGTCGGAGTCTTCCGGCCCTCTTTCTTTTGCGTCTAGGTACCGTAACGAATGACCAATTCACATCCAAGACCGGCGGAGACAACCGCACGGCCAGAAACAAGACCTAAAGGAAACGTATAACTACATGTCAAATGCTATGGACGAATTTGAAGCCCTTTTGAATGAGAGCTTCGAGATGGACACCCCCGAAGAGGGTTCCGTTGTTAAAGGCAAGGTGATCGCAATTGAAGCGGGCCAGGCCATCATCGACGTCGGCTACAAAATGGAAGGCCGTGTCGAGCTTAAAGAATTTGCTGATCCCGGCGAATCCCCAAAAATTGCTGTTGGCGACGAAGTCGAAGTCTTCCTTCGTCAGGTCGAAAACTCCCGCGGTGAAGCGGTTATCTCCCGCGAGATGGCCCGTCGTGAGGAAGCATGGGATCGTCTGGAAAAAGCCTATGCAGCAGAAGAGCGCGTCGAAGGCGCAATCTTTGGCCGCGTCAAAGGTGGTTTCACTGTGGATCTTGGCGGCGCTGTTGCGTTCTTGCCCGGCTCTCAGGTTGATGTGCGCCCCGTGCGCGATGCTGGCCCATTGATGGGTCTCAAGCAGCCGTTCCAGGTTCTGAAAATGGACCGTCGTCGTGGCAACATCGTTGTTTCGCGTCGTGCGATCCTTGAAGAATCACGTGCCGAGCAGCGTGCCGAAGTGATCGGCAACCTGACCGAAGGTCAGGAAGTTGACGGTGTGGTCAAGAACATCACCGAATACGGTGCGTTTGTTGATCTGGGCGGTGTTGACGGCCTGTTGCACGTTACAGACATGGCATGGCGCCGTGTGAACCACCCGTCCGAGATCCTCGCCATCGGCGAAACGATCAAGGTACAGGTCATCAAGATCAACAAAGAGACACACCGTATCTCCTTGGGCATGAAGCAGTTGCAGGAAGATCCATGGGATCTGGTTGCAGCGAAATACCCGCTGGAATCCTCGCACACCGGTCGTGTCACCAACATCACCGATTACGGTGCCTTTGTTGAGCTGGAGCCGGGCGTTGAAGGTCTGGTTCACGTGTCCGAAATGTCTTGGACCAAAAAGAACGTACACCCGGGCAAGATCGTGTCTACGTCTCAGGAAGTCGAAGTCATGGTTCTGGAAATCGATGGTGCCAAGCGCCGCGTTTCACTTGGCCTCAAGCAGACCATGCGCAACCCATGGGAAGTGTTTGCAGAAACACACCCTGAGGGCACGGAAGTCGAAGGCGAAGTCAAAAACATCACCGAATTCGGTCTGTTTGTTGGCCTCGAAGGCGACATCGACGGCATGGTGCACCTGTCCGACCTGTCATGGGACCAGCGTGGCGAAGAAGCCATTCAGGACTATCGCAAGGGCGACACAGTTCAGGCCGTTGTTTCCGAAGTTGACGTTGAGAAAGAGCGCATCAGCCTCTCGATCAAAGGTGTCGGCGGTGACAAGTTCGCAGAAGCAGTGGGCGGCGTGAAGCGCGGTTCTGTTGTGACTGTGACCGTGACCTCCATCGAGGATGGCGGCATCGAAGTGGAATATGAAGGTATGAAAGCCTTCATCCGCCGCTCCGATCTGTCGCGTGACCGTGCCGAACAGCGCCCAGAGCGTTTCTCGGTTGGTGACAAGGTCGACGTGCGCATCACAAATGTGGATGCAAAAGCACACCGTCTTGGCGTCTCGATCAAAGCGCGTGAAATCGCAGAAGAGAAAGAAGCGGTTGAGCAGTATGGCTCCTCTGACTCCGGTGCATCCTTGGGTGATATCCTTGGTGCCGCTCTGAAGGGCGACGAATAAGTCACCCTTCCTTCGGGTATGAATTTGAAAGGCCCCCCGCGTGATGCGGGGGGCCTTTTTCGTCGCGAATCGCCCGGCCCGGATTTGCACTTTTCCCCGGTGGCGGTGGCCGCTTTGCACCGACGGCATTGAGAGCCAGCAAAAAAACGTCCAAAAACAGGATGTTCCCCGTGGAAAAATGCGATCTGCGACACTGCGGCGGCTTCCCGTAGGATTGGTTTCTTCCTATAGTCAGGTACAATCTGCCAACAACAAATGTCTCGTGGGGGGATGCGAAAATGATCCGGTCGGAATTGATCCAGAAGATTGCAGATGAGAATCCACATCTTTACCAACGCGATGTCGAACGGATTGTGAACACCATCTTTGACGAGATCACGACAGCGATGTCGGGTGGCAACCGTGTCGAATTGCGTGGCTTTGGGGCCTTTTCGGTCAAGAAGCGTGACGCCCGTGTGGGCCGCAACCCGCGGACCGGGGAAACGGTACATGTGGAAGAAAAACACGTGCCGTTTTTCAAGACCGGCAAGCTGCTGCGTGATCGCCTGAACGGGAATACCTGATGCGTTACGTACGTTACCTGTGCATCGCGATTTTTGCCGTGGCGCTGATTTCGGTTGCTTTGGCGAACCGTGGGCTAGTGACTTTGCAGGTGCTGCCGCAAGAGGTTGCTGGCTGGTTCGCGGTGAATCCTTCCGTGCAGTTGCCGCTGTTTCTGGTGATCCTTGGCAGCATCGTTGCTGGTCTCTTGGTCGGGTTTGTCTGGGAATGGATCCGCGAATACGGCGAACGGGCTGAAAAGGCGCGGCTGGCACGTGAAACCCGCAAGCTGGAACGCGAGATTGCGCGGCTGAAGGGCGAAAAGCATCAGGGCAAGGATGAGGTCCTTGCGCTGTTGGACGAGGCCAGCTGAGCCTGGCCATGCCCTCGAACATCAATGTAAAGATTTGCGGCGTCACGCGGGCGCAGGATATTGACGCCTCGGTCAAGGCTGGTGCGCGCTATATCGGTCTGAACTTTTTCCCCAAATCGCCACGCTATGCCACGCTGGAGCAGGCGCAGGCATTGGCGCTGGGCACGGCCGAGGGGATCTGCAAGGTGGGTTTGGTTGTGAACCCGACAGATGCAGAGCTGGACGCGCTGACAGGGACAGTGCCGCTTGATATGATCCAACTGCACGGGGGCGAAACGCCAGAGCGGGTGGCCGAGATCAAGCAGCGCTACGGTTTGCCAGTGATGAAGGCGGTTGGTGTGGCCGGGGCAGATGATCTGCTGGCACTGGACCGCTATACACAGGTGGCGGATCAGCTGCTGGTGGATACCAAGCCGCCGAAAGACGCGGCTCTGCCGGGTGGGAATGGTCTGGCCTTTGACTGGAGTTTGATTGCCGGACGGCGCTGGAGCCTGCCGTGGATGCTGGCTGGCGGGTTGAACGCCGACACAGTGGCCGAGGCGATCCGGGTGACAGGGGCGCGGCAGGTTGATCTGTCATCCGCAGTGGAATCGGCACCGGGGGTGAAGGATGCCGGTTTGATACAGGCGTTTTGTGACGCTGCCCTTGCAGATTGAGCAGGCAAAGCCTGCATTCGATTTGATTCATTTGGGGCTCTGCCCCAAACCCCGCAGCATTTAAGGCCAAAAAGAGAAGAGAGCCTGTTGGTGGCGTTTGACCTTATCAAGCACCGCTCTGCCTTGTCGTTGCTCGACTGCAAGGCGATGCTTGGATGTTCAGCGCGTCATCAAAATGTTAGATGGTCTGGTCATATTCGCCAACGCCGGGTTCGGTGCGGATGACCGTATCAAGATCTTTGAAGATCGCCCGCATTTCCGCTTCGGATTCGGGGCTTTCGCAGACCACAACAAGGTTGGGCGTGTTGGAGGAGGCCCGTACAAGGCCCCATGCGCCATTGTCGAGGATCAGGCGCGCGCCGTTGACGGTGACCACTTCCTTGATGTTGCGGCCGGCGATCTCTTCGCCGGCATCGCGTTTGGCGACCAGCTTGGCGACAATGCGGTCAAGGATGTCATATTTATCCTCGTCTGATGCATAGGGTGACATGGTGGGGGTGGCCCATGTTTGCGGCAGCGCTTTGCGCAGGTCGGACATGGACATCTCGGGGTTGCGGTCCATCAGTTTGCAGATTTCCACCGCCACCCGCATGCCGCAGTCGTAGCCGCGCCCGATGGGTTCGGCGAGGAAGTAGTGACCGGATTTTTCAAAACCCGCCAATGCGCCGATTTCCTTGACGCGTCGTTTCATATGGCTGTGGCCGGTTTTCCAGTAGTCGGCTTTGATGCCGTGTTTCTGAAGCTCTGGGTCCGACGCAAAGAGGCCGGTTGATTTCACATCCGCGACAAAGGTTGCATTGGGATAGAGTTTGGCCAGATCGCGGGCCATGATGACGCCGACCTTGTCGGCGAATATTTCCTCGCCCTCATCATCCACCACGCCGCAGCGGTCGCCGTCACCGTCAAAACCAAGCGCGAAGTCAGCGCCGGAGGCTTTCACGGAGGCGCTCATGTCGTGCAGCATCTCCATGGCTTCGGGATTGGGATTGTAGTTGGGGAAGGTGTAGTCAAGGGTGTTGTGGCTATCGACCACTTCGACACCTATCCGTTTGAAGAGTTCGGGACCAAAGGCGGAGGCGGTGCCGTTGCCCGTGGCGCAGACCACCTTGAGCTTGCGGGTCATTTTGAAATCACCCACCAGATCGTCAAGATAGGCCGCGCGCACACCGTCAACAAATTCGTATTTGCCGCCATCGCGTGGCTGGCCCTGGCCTGTCAGCACGATGTCGCGCAATTCGGCCATTTCCTCAGGACCATGGGTGAGGGGGCGTTCGAACCCCATCTTCACGCCGGTCCAGCCGTTTGGGTTATGCGAGGCGGTGACCATGGCGACGGCAGGGGCATTCAGGTGGAACTGTGCAAAATAGGCCATGGGGGACACGGCAGGGCCAATGTCCTTGACGTGGATACCGGCCTGCATCAACCCCAGCATCAGCGCATTTTTGATCGACAGCGAGTAGTCGCGATAGTCATTGCCAACCGCGATCACCGGCTCGATGCCACGGCGGTGCATCTGGGTGCCAAGGCCAAGGCCAAGGGCGGTGATGCCTGGCAGGTTGATGTCGTCAGGGTATTTCCAGCGGGCGTCATATTCGCGGAAACCGGTGGGTGTGATCATTGCGTCACGCAGGAATTCCCAGGTGTTCTGAGAAACGGAAGGGGCGGGTTTGCTCACGTCGGGACGCCTTTTTCTAGAAAATGGGGGCTTTAGAATGTCAGGGGATGTTTCTTGGCCAGGGCATCAAATTTCATCAGCGTTGCGATGAGGTTTGGCATCTGGTCAAGATAGATGGAGTTGGGCCCGTCGCTGGGTGCCTTATCGGGGTTCTCATGTGTTTCAAGAAATACTGCGGCAACGCCAATGGCGACTGCGGCCCGCGCCATCACTGGGGCGAATTCGCGTTGGCCACCGGAAGACCCACCAAGGCCACCGGGTTGGGCGACAGAATGGGTGGCATCCATCACCACGGGATATCCGGTCTGCGCCATTTGCGGCAGCGAACGCATGTCCGCTACAAGGGTATTATAGCCAAAGGAGGTGCCACGCTCGGTCAGCAGGATGCGTTCATTGCCGGTTGATTCAATCTTGTCGACAATGTTGCCCATTTCCCAAGGGGCAAGCCATTGGCCTTTTTTCACATTCACCACTTTGCCAGTGTTACCTGCCGCCAGAAGCATGTCGGTCTGGCGACACAGGAAGGCAGGAATTTGCAGGATGTCCACAACCTCGGCGGCAATCGCGCATTGCGCTTCGGTGTGCACGTCTGTCAGCACCGGCACATCATTGGCACGGGCAACAGATTGCAGAACCTTTAGGCCCTCGTCGATGCCCAAGCCGCGAATGCCGGCAAGGGAGGTGCGGTTGGCCTTGTCATAGCTGGCCTTGAACACATATTGCGCGCCAACGGCGGCACAGGCCTCTTTCAGCTGGCCCGCAATCATCTGCGCGTGGGTTTCGCTTTCGAGTTGGCATGGGCCAGCGATGACCGTCAGCGGACGGTCGTTGCCAATGATGACATCACCAATTGTGACCTGGGTCATGAAGTTACCTGTTCTCTGAGGATCGACGCTGTCAGGGACAACATAAGGTAGATGCCTGCAAAGATCAGGAAAGCCAAGATCGTGTTTTCGAATTTACGCGGATAGGTGGGTTCCTGCGGAGCAACGGGTTCAACCGCAACGGTCAGATAGCGTACCTGCCGGCCCGCTTCGGAGCGGGCCTGATCCATGGCGGTCTGGGCGGATTGCAGGACCATGTCGGCGGCGGCCAGATCGGTTTGTGCCAGTTGCATGCGCACGGATTGCTCTGCCAGCGAATTTTCACCCGTGGTCGACGTGCTCATCTTTTCCTTCAGCTTTTCCAGCTGTTCCTCAAGGCGGCGGACATCGCCGCGTGCGCCGTCCACCTTGGCCTGGTTGGGGCGGGCGTTGTCCAGAAGGGCGGACAACTCAAGTTCCTTTTCGATCAACAACCCCTCATAGGTGGTGATCTGGGTGCGGATCGCGACAATCTCGGCCTGCGGATCAACGCCGTTTTCAACCTGCATGCGGATCAGGGCCTCTTGCGCATCGCGGCGTTTCTGTTGCGCCGTGTCAAAGCCGGCCAAAGCGTCCCGCATGCCGTCTTCGCGTTTCTGTTTGGACAGGTTGTTCACCCGCTCTTCGGCATATTTGATCAGGCTTTCAGAGAAAGAGGCGGATACATTCGGATCACCTGCGATAACTTCCAGGCGGATTACTCCTTCCGTGGGATCATAGCCGATTTTCACATTCTTTTTGTAGGTCTTATAAGCCTCTTCATTGGTGGCCCCGGCTTCCAACCTCTGGATAGGATCGATCGCTTCATCGGAAAAGTGATCCTTGAAACCGACATCCTGATCCAGACGCAACATGGCGTCTTTGGATTGCAGATAGGCCTGTGTGGCGATGCTGTCGGCAGAGTTTGCAAATTGTGTCGGCAGGATGCTGCCAAACGGGCTGGCCCCGCCGCCGCCTTCGCTTTGAATGATCAGAAATTGGCTGTTGGTGGCGTACATCGGGGTTGCCACATTGTAGAAATAATAGCCGGCGGCAATGGTTGGCAACATGACGAAAAACGCCAGACGCACCAGCAAAAGGCCCAGTTTGCGCCGTCTGCGCTTGGAAATGTCACGCTGGATTTGCGAGATTTCAAGCGCGCGGCGTTCTGCCGGGCTGACCTCTGTAGCAGGAAGGTTGCTGCCACCGGCGGGCACTGTTTGCGGCAATTGGGTTTTGGTGGTTTCGATCCGGCCCAATTGCTGGGAACCATCCGTGCCGTCCCCCTGAGGAACGACAAGTTCAAGCATGTTTGAGCGTTCAAAGGGATCAATTCCTTTTGCACGCAGCAAACGCACGGCATCAAAATCAGAGATCGGTGCCAGATCGTGTTTTTGTGCAACCCGTCGTGCCATGCGCAGCTGACGCCCGGTCAGCCCCTCGCGGCGGATCGCGTCGATATCAGTTTCGCCAGCGACTTCAGCGGCAGAGGAAACGGCTCCTTCGCGCGGTGGCGTGGAGGAGGGCGCAGCCGGTTGCGCGGCCTGTGGTGGCGTAGGCGCGGGTGAAGGCGCTGCAGCTTCCGGCTGGGCCTGTGGCTGTTGCGGGTCTGGCACGGCCTTGGGCACCGCAGCAGAGGCGCTCTGGCGGGGGGCATCGGATGTCGGCGTATTCCGCTTGATGCGGAATTTTCTAGCCTTGGGTTTCGTAGTCATACAACTGTTTCGCTTCTTCCAAGGTGTCGAACATGCGCAGCTGGCCATCCAGAAGGACAGCAGCAGAGCGGGCGAATTTTTGCAAAGTCTCGGCCTGATGGGCGACGATGATGATGGTGGTGGTGCGCAGCCGTTCCTGCAGGATGTCTCCGGCTTTGCGGTTGAACTCCACATCAGTAGAGGCGGGCATGCCCTCGTCAATCAGGTACATGTCAAAATCAAGCGCCAGCATCAGCGCAAAACAGAACCGCGCCCGCATGCCGGTGGAATAGGTGCCCAGCGGTTGGTCGAAATATTCGCCAAGGTTGCACAGCCAGCGGCAGAAACTTTCGACGTAATCCGGGTCAAGCCCATAGAGCCGGGCAATATAGCGGGCATTTTCCATCGCAGACACTTTGCCGACAACACCGCCCATAAATCCCAGTGGAAAGGAAATGTTGCAACTGCGCCGGATTTCGCCTTCGTCAGGTTTCTCAAGGCCGGCCATCATGTTGATCAGCGTGGTTTTGCCGGTGCCATTGGGGGCCAGAATGCCCAAAGACCGGCCCAGTTCAACCTTGAACGAGACCTTGTCCAGGATCACCTTGTGCTGGGTGCCCGTCCAATAGGACTTTGAAACATTTTCGAATTCCAGCATGCCTGCTCCGGTTGCTGCCTGCGTTATATGCCATTCCCCCTTTTGCAGGGGGTTGTTCAACGGACTATACCGCGACTTTGGCGATATTATGTCCTATGTGGAAACAAATGTCCAAGTCGCGATATGGCTGTTTGGCAACACAATCGTCACAGTTGATTAAGCGGTGGTTAACTGTGACCCGGATCAGCTGTGTTTGAGGTCAGGCGATGGCCTGCCAGACCAGACCTGCGACGATGGCACCGGTCAGGGCAAACCCCAGATAAGCGGCAAAGACGCGTGGTTTCACCAGTGCCCAGACCGCGATGGCGGCAGGAATACAGCTGACCCCGCCAGCAATGACAAAGGACATTGCAGCCCCGTTGCTCATTCCCTGTGCCAGCAGTGCATCGATAAGAGGCACAGCAGCATATCCGTTCAGGTAGGCCGGTGCACCAACTAACGCGCCCAGCAGGATCGGCATGATACCAGTGCCGCCAAGGAAGCTTGCAATCAGATCTGCCGGTACATAGCGCAGCATCAACGCTTCGATCAAATAGGCAAGGGTCAGCCATTTGGTGAGGAACAGTGCATTGCTGCGGGCTGTATCGGCAAAGGTCACGCGGCGGTCGCTTTCCTTCCAGAACTGCCAGACCGGTGCGCCGGAAAACGGTTTTGCAGAGGAACAACAGCTGCTTGTGGCCGGGGCTTCACGCAGAGGATTGGCAAAGATCGCGGTATTGGCCATCAACATGACCCCAAATCCACCAAACATGCCAAGGCTGACAGCCGCCACAGTTTTGGCAAGGGCAAAGTCAAAGCCCAGAGTGCCGGATGTGATTGCGAACATCGCAGGGTCCATCAGGGGCGAGGCCAGCCAAAAGGCCATGACAGCACCCAAGGGGGCTCCGACCGCCAGAAGTGCTGCGATAAACGGGATGACCTCGCAAGAGCAAAACGGCGACAGCCCGCCCAGCAGTGCGGCCATCACGATCATACGCGCCGGATTGCCTTCAAAGGCACGGGCCAGCAAGGTTTCAGCCCCCGACGCTTTGAGGAACGCCACCGCAAGCACCGCGAAAGCAATGAAAGGGGCAGTGCCGGCGAGGGCCTTGAGGGTGAATGAAACGGTTTCGACCAGAGTGTCGGGGGCAAAAATTGCAACCAAGGCAAGGATCAGGGCAATGACACCCCAGGCACCGGGGTTCCAGCGTTTGAACAGGGTGCCGGAAGGGGTGCTGTGAGATTGGGTGGTATCAGCCATGATCATGGTCCTTGCAGGGGGCGGCGGCATCTGCGCAGCATTCAGTGAGAAGGAAATGTGCCAAGGCCTGGACCTCGGCATAGGCGACCGCTGCACAAATGGTGCTGCGGCCCTGACGTTGCTGCCGGACCAATCCAGCGGCGTTCAACATTTTGAGGTGGTGGGTCAGGGTGGAACCAGTGACACCCGTGCGTTCGCCAAGTTCGCCAATGCTCAGCCCGTCAGGCCCCGCACGCACAAGGCTGCGCAAGACGGAAAGGCGTTGTTCGGACCCAAGCGCGGCAAAGCTGGCAGCGGCAAGGGTAAGAGGCGGAAGGGATTGCGATTCTGTTTTCATATTTCTAGAAATATAGAAATGTCGGTGATCCGCAAGTATTATTTCGATAGTTGTCGAAATGATAAACCTATGTGAGGGGTTGGCACATGCGGCGCATCGGGTATCTATCGGGCATGAAAGATATTCGTGCGGATCTCACGCGATGCGACATTTGTGCAGACCGGTTTGCGGCGACAGCAACCGGGCACCAGCCGAACCCGATTGTCTGGTTTGCCCCACAGGCACGCATTCTGATTGCGGGACAGGCTCCGGGGATCAGGGTGCATGAAAGCGGTAGACCCTTTGACGATGCCTCTGGGGAGCGGTTGCGCGACTGGTTGGGTCTTGATGGCGCAGCCTTTTATGACCGTGACAGGGTGGCAATCCTGCCGATGGGGTTCTGCTTTCCCGGTTATGATGCCAAGGGCAGTGACCTGCCGCCGCCGCCCATTTGTGCGCGGACTTGGCGGGCAGAGGCCTTGGCGATGTTGCCCGACATCCGGCTGACGATCCTGATTGGCGGCTATGCGATGAAATACCATCTGGCGGGTTTTACCAAGGTGACCGATGTGGTGGCGGGTTGGCGTGATCACCCTAAAGGCGTGTTTTGCTTGCCTCACCCGTCGTGGCGCAATACCGGATGGCTCAAGAAAAACCCGTGGTTTGCGGCGGATGTACTGCCGCGGCTTCGGGGTGCTGTAAAAGAGGTGCTGAATGGCTGAGACGACCCCGCTGGACATAGCCCATGCTGCGATGATGGCGGCAGAGCAGGACGATGCCGCGCGTCTGCGGTTTTATGAACGGATCGCGGATGTCGAACTGTTTTTGCTGCTTGAGGCTGAACCGGTCGAGGATCAGGTCAATCCGGTGTTGCTGGAAGATGGGTATGTCATAGTATTTGACCGGGCCGAGCGGCTGGCGGCCTATGTTGGCAAACCCGCCCCCTATGTGGCGCTGTCGGGGCGCGCGATCGCTGGCATGCTGGAGGGGCAGGATCTGGGGCTGGCGGTGAACATCGGTGTTGCGCCCTCTGAGATTCTGTTGCCCGCAGGCGCGGTGGCGTGGCTGCGCGATACACTATCGCAAGAGGCAGGCGAGGTTGAGGCACGGATTGAAACCGTTCTGCCGCCCAAGGGCCTGCCAGAGACTTTGATCACCGCGATTGACGGTAAGCTTGCGACAGCAACGGGCATGGCGGCCGGGGCGTTTCTGGTTGCGGTTGAATATCAGGGCGGTGGACGTGGACATTTGCTGGCCTTTGTCGGGGCGATTCCGCGCGCGCAGGATGCGCTGGTGCGGGCCGCCTCCGAAGCCTTGACGTTTTCCGGGATCGAAGCCGGGGCGATGGATGTGGGGTTCTTTGGCCCTGATGATCCAACAGTGACAAAACTGGCCAAGGTTGGTCTGCGGTTTGATTTGCCACAGGGAGAGGGTTTGCAACATACGCCGCGCATGCCGCCGGGGTCTGATCCCTCCAAACCGCCGATTTTGAAATAATCGGGGTGGATTGATCGCGTTTTCTCACTGGCTGCTCACGTCGGCGAGAGGTCACGGGCTCGTGGGGTGCAAAGGGTGCGAGGGCTGCCTAGCTTGATGTCACAGACACCATCGGACAGGAGAACCGACAATGAACCGTTTCACACTTACCATCGCCGCCGCCGCAACAGCCCTTGCCATGGCAGGGCAGGCCTTTGCCGGGGAGCAATATGTAGATGGCACCGGATATGCGGCATCAGGCCATGATGTGGTGGCCTATTTCAGCCTGCCGCAGAACCCTGTCGGTCAGTCACAACCTGCCGCCATTCCTGGCAAGGCTGACATCACTGCCGAGTATAACGGTGCCACCTTCGCCTTTTCGACCGAAGCCAACCGAGATGCGTTTTTGGCAGACCCTGTGAAATATGCCCCGCAATATGATGGCCATTGTGCCTACGGTGTGTCCAAAGGTGGCAAGGTGCCGGGCAACCCCAATCTGTGGCGTATTGTGGATGGCAAGCTGTTCCTGAACATTACTAAGAACGTGGTGGGTTTCTGGGAAGAGGATATTCCGGGCAATATCGATCTGGCAGAAAACAACTGGGCCTCAATTGAGCCCGCGCCCGGTTCGGACAGTGTGATCCCGCAATACACCTCCAGCGCACCAATCAAATAATGTCACCTGCTGGCAAACCTTTGCCAGAGACATCCACCCCGTCGCGGTTTTCGCGGCGGGGGTTTTTGCTTGGTGGGATTGCAGTGGTTGGCATCGCTGGCATGGCGGGGGCACGCTGGTTCAATCTTGATGCGAAACTGCAAGGCAGCGACCTAACTGCACCGGCGGCACAGGCGGCGGTGGAGGCGGGCGAGATCCTGTTGGTCGACATCCGCAGGCCCGATGAATGGGCCCGTTCCGGTATCGCCCAAGGTGCGGTGCCGATCGACATGCGCAGGCCGGATTTTATCGACGCGCTGTTAGTGCAGACAGCCGGACGCAGGGATTTGCCGGTGGCGCTGATCTGCGCGCGCGGGGTGCGGTCCGCGAGGATGTCAGCGCAGCTGGCGGCGGCAGGTTTCACACAGATTCTGGACGTGCCCGAAGGTATGTTGGGGTCTGGTGCCGGGCCGGGATGGGTAAAGCGCGGGTTGCCCTTGGCACAGCCTGATTAAAGACAGTCCTTTCTTGCATGAAAGGGGCAAGTCTTTGCAAAAGTCCTGGGCCGGATCGGGTTACTCTGCGGGGGGATTGATGCCTAATTGCGCTTTTATCTGTTCTCGGGCAGATCTTGCACGGGTCACAATGGCTGGTTCGCGCAGTGTATAGGGGCTGTTCATCGCTAGGCTGCGCGGTGCGCGTTTGGCGAGGTTCAGGGCAGAAAGAGCAGAGAGCGGCACGGCGAGCAACAGGCTTGCCGCGATGGGCAGAAGCCACCAGGAAATCAGGCCAGCTGCTAAACCTAAAGTCAGGATCAGCCCCAGAAATGTCTCAACCCAGTGGAATTTTGCAAGTGTACTCAACGGGTAGTGCTGTGCGTCGCGCTTTTGTGGGGCCCAAGGTTCCGAACGGGTAAAGATTGCGCGCAATACCGCTTTGGTCTGCTGGATCATCATCACGGGGGCATAGGCCACTGATAACAGCACCTCTGTGACAAAGGCCGTCAGAAAGGCACCATGCCCTCCAAAGATCCGCGTTGCCGCTGGGGTTGCGGCGATCATCGCGGCGGCGGTGAATTTCGGGGTCAGCAACATGGCATACATGATGAACAGAAAGACGGCTGAATCGATATGGCTCATGGCAGGGGGCCAATCGGGGAAGAACGGGTTTGCCTCGTTGAAATAGCGCACTACATTGGTTTCCGCATCCTTGCCCAACAAGGCCCAGATCACCAGCAGCAGGAACCACGCTGGCGACAGAAGATAGCTGACCGCGCCGTGAAACAGATGGAAACGAGATACGGGATGCAGCCCGCGCGTTGCCAGAAGGCGCAAGTGTTGCAGGTTGCCGCGACACCAGCGGCGGTCGCGCAGGGTATAGTCGATCAGGGTACCGGGGGTCTCTTCAAAGCTGCCGGTGACGCGGGGCAGTAAGCGCACGCGCCATCCCGCACGGCGCAGCAATCCGGCCTCGACAAAATCATGGCTCAGGATCAGATCATCGCGCCCGCCTGAGGTCAGATGCGGCAGCCCCGCGCTTTCGGCAAAGGCACGGGTGCGGATGATGGCGTTATGGCCCCAGTAGTTGCCCTCGGAACGTGACCAAAGCGCCAACCCTTCAGCCAGCAACCAGCCATAGGCGATATTGGAGAACTGCTGCAGGCGGGCGAACAGGGTCTCTGCACCGATCAACATGGGGAAGGTCTGGATCAGCCCGGTATCAGGTGCAATCGACAGCTCAGAGGCCAGCCGGTCAATGGCACGTCCGGTCATCAGGCTGTCAGCGTCAAGCACCAGCATCCCTTCGTAAGCCGCTCCCCAACCGGTGATCCAATCCACCAGATTGCCGACTTTCTTGTCGGTGTTACTGGCGCGGCGCCGGTAGTGCACAGGGTAGGGCGCGGTTTTGCGCAGCCGTTCAAACGCCTGTTGCTCCTGCGCGGCAATCATTTCGTCACGGGTGTCTGACAGGATAAACAAAGTGTAGCGATGTGCGGTTTTACGTGCTGCCAGATCGTCCAACATGGCGGCGGCATTGCCGAATACATCCCAGGGCACCTCGTTATAGACAGGCACCAGCAAGGCCACGTCAATCGGGGCGACATCGGTGGGCGCACGGGTATCAGCCGCCTCGCGGGCAAGGATGCCGGCAATCGCTACGCCGACAGTGCTGACTGATAGGGTGACCCATACAAAGGTTGCACCGATCATCATCAGCAGAGCCCATTCCAGCCCCGTCATACCCATGCCCGCCAGCCAGCTGTACATACCATACATCAGACAGGCCGTGGCAATCAGCGCAGGGATAAACACGGCAATGCGCCAGGGGGTGGCCCGTTTTTCGTGACAGTCACTGCGGCAGGCTGGCGCGGTGGCAAAGTCCTGTATCTGCATCTGAAGCGGTGCAGCGGGCGGCATTCCGGGATGGTCGGCAAGGGGGCGGGTCATGTTGCGGTCCACCGGTAAAGCCAGACCTCGCTGAGCGGTTCACTGTTCAGGCGCAACTGGGCGCGAAACTCGACCAGGCTTGCGTCCTGCGGGTGGAAGGTAAAGGCAAGCCGGGGCCCGCCGGTTTCCGGGTTTCGCTGAAGGATGCCGGGGGTCACAGTGCCTGTATTACTGCGCAGAATGATCTCGATCTCATCAAGGTTCTGTGGCACGCGGGCCGATCCGGCAAAGTCGATGGCGACGATCTGCCCGCCTTCCGGGCGTCCGCCGATGGCGGTGTTCAATACTTTGACCGGAATATCAGCGGTTGCCGGTACAGGGTCCGCGCCCCAGTGTAATGTGTAGCTCATGGCGTGTTCGCTGCCCGCCTTGATGGGTGTGGCAGGGCGCCAATAGCTGACAATATTATCATAGATTTCAAGGTCTGCCGGGATTTCCACAAGGGTCACCGCGCCTTGCCCCCAATCCTCGCCGGGTGTGATCCAGACGGCAGGTCGGTTGTGATAAAGCGCTTCCAGATCATTGAAATCGCTGAATTTCCGCTTGCGCTGGCAAAGACCAAAACCGCGTGGATTATTGTCGCTAAAGGCGCTGACCTGAAGGCTGGTCGGGTTGGAAAGCGGGCGCCACAGGACCTCGCCGCCGCCATTGTGGATCAGTAAGCCGTCACTGTCGTGCACGGCGGGTCGAAAATCCGAGAACCGCTGGCGCATTGTGTCATCAAACAGGAACATTGAAGTCAGCGGCGCGATGCCGATATGTTCCAGTTCGGTGCGGGCGAAAACCGTTGCGGTGATCTTCATCTCCAGAACCGTGCCATGGGTGATGTCAAACCGGTAGGCCCCGGTGCATGAGGGGCTGTCGAGCAAGGCGTGCAGGGTGATCATGTCACTGCCGGCCGCTGGGCGCTCCATCCAGAAGGCGGTGAAATCGGGAAACTCCTCGCCCATGGGATCGCCGGTTTTCAGCGCCAGCCCGCGCGCCGACAGACCGTAGATTTCACCGGTTCCGATGCCACGGAAATAGCTGGCCCCCTGAAACACGGCATATTCCTGAAAGATGCCGGATTTCTCCAGCTCTGCCCGCAGGCGCAGGCCAGAATAGCCAAGTGTGTCGTCAATTTCGACATCGGGAAAGCTGTCGGTGGTGTCAAAGACATCCAAGTCAAAGCCAAGCGGGCGGCTGGTGCCATCTTCGACGAGGTTCAGTGCGACTGCCTGAGGGAAGTAGAGACCGGGGGGGAATACATCGACCCTTTGCGGGGCGTCGGTGTTTTCCCACAGGGCATTGCGCGCATCGAACCAGATTTTGCGGTAGTCATCATATGAAAGGTTGCGCCAGCTTTCCGGGATTTGCGGGCGGGGTGTGTAGGGGTGGGCGGCCATGGCTCGTGCTCGTCTGGTGACGGTTTGCGCGTCAAACGGTGTGGCCTCTGCCCCAAGGCGCAGCCCCGGTTCCTCAGCCCATGCAGAGGCTGGCACAACGGTGAGGGCCGCCAGAGACTTCAAGACATCGCGGCGGATCATGCGCTTGCCTTCACGCGCCAGGGTTGGGATTTGAACCATCCGGCACCATAGGCCACACCGATCAGCACGGCGAAGCCAAACAGATTGACCAGCAAGGTTACGGTGACGCTGCGCCCCGCAACATCCATCATAAAGCCCATCAGACGGGCGGTGAACATGCTGGTGATAAAGACTGCAAGGCTTTGTTGCCCAACCTTGAGGATGACTTTCAGCGCGATGTCCCAGATACGGGCAAGGGCGCTGCTGCCCGACGCCAAGAGGTTACCGCCCTTATCCCCGGCCAGAACCCAGAAGAGATAGGCGAGAGACAGGAAATGCACATAGCGCAGAATACCGAAATCGCTTTTGTCAAACAGGGCACCATAGGTGCTGCGCCATGTGCGGGCCCAATCCAGATCAAATTCACGTACACCGATGTTGGACAGGGGTACATTGGCGATTACCAGAACGGCCGCAAGCGCGAGCAAAGCGGGTGTGACTGGTGGCTTGGGTAACCAGCCGCGCATGAAGGCAAAACCGGTGAAGAAAATCAATTGCCACCCGAAGGGATTGAAGAACCAAGCGCGATCGCTCCAGGGTTCTGCGGGGAATTCAAGGTGATACGCGCCAAGGTTAAGGCTTTGCATAAGGGCGGTTTGCGCCATCAGCCAGACCCCGATGACAAAGACGGCGACCAATCTCAGGTCGATGCGTGACAGGGCCATGACCAGCGGCATCATCAACAGAACAATCATATACATCGGCAGGATGTCGAAATAATTCGGCACATAGCGCAGGGTCATAAAGCTGAGCAGGATATTCGGGTTTTCCCATTTGTCGCTTTCGACAAAGATCATCCAGAGGTTCAACTGGCCCCAATAGTTGCGCCCGGTTATGTCCAGATCGGTCAGGTAAACCGTCAGCGCCAGCGTGGCAAAGAACAGGCAGACATGGGCCCAATAGACCTGCCAGACGCGGAACAACACGCGGGCAGTGCCCAGCACCCAGCCGGCGCGGTCAAACCCGCCACCAAAGGCGATGGCGCTTGCCATGCCGGAACAGAACACGAAGATCTCTGTAGCATCGGAAAAACCCCAGCGCGCGGGAATCCATGAGGTCAGGAAATTGCCGGGGGTATGGGCGATCAGGATGATGAACATCGCCAGACCGCGAAAGAAATCCAGCCGTAAATCGCGCACCCGCGGCGTAGATTTTGCCACCGCAGCAGCGGCAGGTGAAGGGATAGAAGTGACGTCAGCGAGGGTCATCTGGCAGCGATATCCGAACCTATTGCGCGGGAATGCGCCGCGCATGTGAAAGTTGATCAAAGCGGGTAGCGGCAAACCGGTCTTCATGGCCTGCGCGCAGAGCAAGCCGTTCTTGCAACACCTGCTCTGCTGCGTCGAAATGACCCGCCCGCAGACCTGCGTCAATGGTCATTCGCTCGAAGACATCGCGTTGCGCATGACTTCCGCCGATGGTCTGCATTTTTCGGCGGGCATCTGCCAATTGGGTAAAGGCATCGCTGTATCGCCCTTCGGCAAAGGCGTTGAGACCAGCCAATGCGGCCAGTCCCGGGTCCGCCACCCGCTGTGCCATATCGCCGTTTTTACGGGCGTCACGGGCAAAGCGGGCAGTCATCGCCGCCGCAGCCTCGCCTTTGGCGGCACCGGCAAGCGCCAATTGATAATGTAAATCAGCAAAGACCAGGCAACCGTCGTCGATGCGATTTTCAGCAAAGACGGCAAGTTCGTCCCAGCGGTTACCGGTATCGACACCCTCCAGCTCCAACCGCAGCAGCAACGATGTGGCGTTGGAGATGTCGCGGTAATCGTCGGTTTTATCGGCACGGATCTGGCTGTCATAAAGACCAAGGGCGACATCAAGCTCCCCTCTGTCCATGTGCAACAATGCCTTGTGCCACCAGACGTGATAGCGGAAATTGTTGGATCCGTCCCATGCGGATTTGTGGTTTTCGATCAGGGTGATACCTGCATTTGCCTCGGCACGCATGTCATGCACATGGGCCACCGCATGCAGCCCCCATGCATCATCCGGCGCATAGGTCAGCCCCGCACGTCCAGCCAGTTCCGCCGCTGCATATGCGCCGGTTTCCTCGAGCGTGAATGCATGACACCCCATCAGATAGCCGCCCAAAGGATGATCCGGTCCATGGGCCGGCAGAACCCGCTCAACAGAGCGGCGCATGCCCTTAGCATCCCCAAGGATAAAACGGATGGCATGGCTGGCCTTGGCCGTCAGCGTGTCTTGGGGAAGGTCGTCAAGTATCCGCTCAAGGGCGGCGATTGCGCCCGTGGGGCTGTCTGCCAGCCATTGGTCCAGCGCTGAAAGCCAGCCTGCCTCGCGGCTGCTCAACGCTGTCTCGGCGCGGGCGGCATGGGCTGCGGTGCGGGCGTCCTCGGCCACTTGCCACATTTCTGCCCGCCCCATCATCAGCGAAAACAACCCGCGCGCGGCATGGGCCATGGCGCATTGCGGTTCGGCCTCGATCACCGCACCAAGGTGCAAGGGCGTGGCAGGTTTGTGGGCCAGAAAGGCGCGGATCATGGCGTTCCAGCTGTCAAGGGCCGGTTGGGTTTGCAAGGTGACGGGTGCGTTGCAAATGTCATGGTTCATGGGCGCAGGCCTTTCAGGAACGATCAATGTCCGGCCAAATCTACGCGGGTTTGCACCCTCAAAGAATGGGAATGGTTGGAGTCACACGCCAACGTGAAGCGGGTTCCCGGTTTCGTGAGCGATTGTGTCAATACATGTCGAAACCACGGATAATCCGGCGAATTTCTGCGGAATATGCTCTGCTCAGCCTGTGTTAATCACAATTTCCCAGGCTGTCCGGTCCCCATGTTTCAAGAACCTCTGCGGTGTCTTGCCCAAATCGGGGTGGGGCGCGGTCGTAAGCCACGGGGGTTGCTGAAAGTTTCAACGGATTCCCCAGTAGGCGCAGCTGCCCCTTGTCGACATCCGGGCGTGGGAGGTGAACAACCGCACTGCGTGCCTGTGCCTGTTCTGATGTCAGGGCTTCGCCGATGGTGTTGATCGGCCCGCAGGGCACAGAAACGCTGCGCAAGCGGGTCAACAGATCCTGCTTGCTCAGCGCTTGCATGGCAGGGCGTATCGCGTCCATCAAGGCGGCGCGGTTTTCGATACGACCAAGGT